>JAZQTW010000017.1:0-36825 GCA_045630985.1 Alphaproteobacteria bacterium | reverse complement strand
GAAGCACAACGCATAAAACTATCTAAAGAGCTATCAAAACGTGCAACCGGCAAAACATTATATATCTTAGATGAACCAACAACAGGCCTTCATTTTGAAGATATAAATAAGCTACTAAAAGTATTACAAACATTAGTAGACCAAGGCAACACCGTTGTAATAATAGAACATAACTTAGATGTAATCAAAACCGCAGACTATATCATAGACATGGGACCAGAAGGCGGAGATGGTGGCGGAAAAGTTGTTGCAACTGGCACACCAGAAGAGATTGTTAAACAAGAAAAAGGTTATACATACAAGTACTTAAAGTCTAAAATTTAACATATTTATTCTATTTTCAAAATCTCTCATCTTGCCATTTTGAAACATGTTAAATTGATACAATAGGTTAGCACGAGTAGAAATCCAAACATAAAGTTTGCCACCAGATAAAACAACTTTAGCCTCATTTGCTCTAAAAAGTTTAAGCAAACGATACAATTTTTCTTTATGCTCAGATGAAATAAAAGAGCTAACACCACCATTAATCAATAAGGCCTTACCTTTAATATTAATGCGACCTTTTAACTCATCTTTGCTATCTACATCATACGCACAAATCACACCAGAAAAAACTGTATCATTAATAGCTATAGATTTAACGGTACTAACATTATAAAACCAATCTTCCTCAATGATAAAGCCATCGCCAATCATAACATTTTTGCACTCACGTACTTGATACTCATCAATCACACTTTGTGCTACCAAAATATCTTCATCAATACCTTTACCATAGTCAAAAACAAGACCACTAAAATCATCTTTAAGATTAGAAAAAAATGCTCTTTCTCCACGATATTGCACCCCTTCTTTAAGTGCAATAATCATCAAACGCACAACAACAATATCTAGAATTAAAAATATGGCTTTAAGAAGCAAAAATTTCACAAAAAATAATACCGATACCGCAAACGCAATACCAATAAAATTAACCAGCAATAGTTGAAATAAATATCGCCCTTGCCAATAACCTAAAACTTTTTCTTCTCTATTATAATTCACCATTCACATCCTAAATTATGCAAAGTAGAACTTTTTTATACAATTATGACCACGCTTTAGCACATCCCTATTAACTAGAGGGAAATTTTAGTAGTGAGTAGCAAATGTCCACCTAGGGAGGGGAGTGTACAAACTAGTACATGACCCGACCGACGAGTGGCTTCCATTTGCTAACTCAATGCTAAAATTTACCCTAGTTAACGGAACTTCCATACGAGCGTACACTTATTCCCCTTACACCCACAAATATTCTCCAACTTATCATCAGCAATAAAGCGTGCATCATTTGCCATATAAATATTCTTCTTCTTAATTTCTGTTTGCTTCATTGTAGGATAAATTTCATCAAGCTGACCACTTGCTGTAGGTGATGTATAAGCCGCAACTGCAATAAGTGTATCACCATAATCAGTACCCCAATTCATTTTAAATAACTCCATACAAGCCATTTTTGATATACCTTGAAAAGAAATTTCAAATGCAGAATATGGACTATACTCGTCTAAAGATGAATAGAAGAAGTCAATACCACCCACATAAGAATGTATAGCATCTTTTATACCAGGATGAAACATGCGCTTAGGAATAACCTTCATTGCAACAGCTTTATTATAATCAAACTCACCATAATTGCGTTGGTTACGATATTTATCCTGCATATTCATAACAATTTCAATAAGATCTTCACGGCATTGATTAATTTTAAGCTTTTCAACAGAAGTTCTATACGAACGAATACCTAAATAACCCAACATAATAAAAGCCAAAAAACCACCAACCCAAAATATTGCTCGGACATCCTGTTTTTTCTTTTTCTCTTCAGCCATAATATACCTCTCCATATTACAAATATGCATTCATAATAAATAAATTTTCTTAAAATTAAATTAAGAATCCATGCAAAAAAAAGACAGTTCCGAAGAACTGTCTCAGAGGCTAGATTAAACTTTTAACCAATAAGTTTTTTCCACCAAGTTTTCTTTTCTTTAGGAGCTGGCGCCTCAACCTTTTCTTCAACAACAACAGGCTCTTCATCTTTTGATTGAGATTCAACATCCTTATCATCATGATTATAACGACGACCACGACGACCATATTTGCTTCTTCTATCAAAATGACGCTTACGATGATGCTCTTTTTCAGCTTCAATAGAAACTACTTCTACATCAGATGCCTCTTCATTATCAGCCTCATCATCTTCTTCATCATAACCATTTTCATTAGCCACACTAATTTGCTCTTGCGCATACGCTGTAGTTAAAGCAACTTGTTCTGCTTTAGGCTTAGCTTTACGTGTTCTTTCAACTTTAAGATCAGCAACATTACAAATAGAACTATCTGCAGAAATTACAATTCTAATATCATATTTAGCTTCAAGCTTTGCCAACTTCTCACGTTTATTATTCAAAACATACAAAGCGATATCTGTAGGCAACTTAAACTCAACGCTCTCATACAATCCTTTAATACACTCTTCTTCAATAGCTCTAAGAGTAAATGCTGCACTAGATTCAGATGTTCTTTGAATACCCAAACCTTTACAATGAGGACAAGTTACATAATTACTTTCCATCAAAGATGAATGCAAACGTTGACGAGAAATTTCTAACAATCCAAACATACTCATCTTAGCAATTTGAACCCTTGCTCTATCAGACTTCATCGCCTCTTTCATGCGTTTTTCCACTGCATGATTATTAGCATTTTCTTCCATATCAATAAAGTCAACAACCACAAGACCTGCCAAATTTCTAAGTCTTAATTGCTTAGCAATTTCATCAGCAGCTTCTAAGTTTGTCTTAAGAGCTGTTTCCTCAATATCCATCTCATGAGTAGCACGACCTGAGTTAACGTCAATAGAAACCAAAGCTTCAGTCGGATTAATAACCAAATAACCACCAGATTCCAATTGAACCACAGGGTTATGAAGCTTATCCAACTCTTTTTCCACTTGATATTGTTGGAATACAGGCAAATCTTCTGGCTTACGTCCCTTAACTTTACGACTCATATTTGGTGATAAAATTTTACTAAATTCTTTCGCCATTTTATAAGCTTCATCACCATCAACAATAACCTCTTCAATATCTCTTGTATACATATCACGAAGAGCTCGCTTAATTAAATTACCTTCTTCATAAATTGTACAAGGAACACTATTGCTCAAAGCAGAATGTCTAATATGGTTCCAAGAACGGATAAGATAATTATAATCTCTAACAATATCTTCTTTTTGCTTATCTTCACCAGCTGTACGAATAATCAAAGACATGCTATCATTAACTGGTAAGCCATGTAAAATTTCTTTCAAACGCTTACGATCAGTCGCAGATGTAATTTTACGAGAAACGCCACCAGATTTAACTCTATTTGGCATCAAAACGCAATATCTACCAGCCAAAGAAAGATATGTTGTACAAGCAGCTCCCTTATTACCACGTTCTTCCTTAACAATCTGAATAAGTAAAACTTGACCTTCTTTTAATACATCTTGAATAGAAAATTTATGATACAACTTACGAGCATAAATAAGCTTACGTTGAATTCTTAAAAATTCTTCATAATCTGCATCTTCGTCATCATCATCATCATCGCAAATATCATTGTCGTTATTGCAATCACATTTTTTCATATCTTCAAAATCATCATCAACATCATCTTCAGCAACTTCTTCAGATACTTCCTCATCATCATTAAGACCACTAGCCTCTGTAGAAACCTTAAATTTGCCTTTTGCACCACGACGACCACCTAAGAAGCGATTACCTCTTCTCTTTTGACGAGTCGTATCTTCTTTAGCTTCTTCAGTTGCTTCTTCAACTGTTTCATCTGATGTTTCTGCTGCAATTTCTTCAGCCTCAGCTACAACTTCAGCTTCGTTAGATTCTTCTGCTTCTGTAACTTCATCTTTTGCTACAACTTCTAAAACTGTTTCCTCAACAACCTCAGCAACAGCTTCTACAGCTTCAACTGGGAACTCAACAACCTCAGCCTTAACTTCCTCAACTTTAGCCTCAACAACTGCTTCTGCTTTAACTTCAACTTTTGGGGCATTCATAAAGTCACGTTGGCAAATACAATCGCAACCGCAACAACAATCATCCACCAAATAGTAAGCATTAGTCATAGCTTTTTCGCGCTCAAGTTCAGCCAATTTTCTAGCTTCATACTCAGCACGTTTTTGTTCACGCTCAAGTCTTCTACGTTCTTGCTCTGCTTTTTTCTCTTGATGATAAATACGTTTTTTCTCTATAATTTCATCAACTTCAGCTTCAACTTCAGCCTTTTGCTCATCAGTAAGATTATAATAATCAGGATGAATTTCGCCAAACGCCAAGAAACCATGACGATTACCACCATAGTCTACAAAAGCTGCCTGTAAAGAAGGTTCAATTCTAACAATTTTAGCTGTAAAAATATTACCTTTTATTTGTTTTTTTGCTGTAGATTCAAACTCTACATCTTCAATTTTGTTACCATCAACAATAACCACACGGGTTTCTTCAGGTTGAGTGTCATCAATCAACATTCTTTTCATAACTGTTATATCCTGTCTAATAATTATCGCCCATTTATGATTGAACGATACCAATTGCATTCTCTATTGTTCACTATAACAACTCTCAGTTTTATTTAGTTTTTTAATTAATTAATTCAAAACCAAAAGAAATTACAGGATATTTTCTAAAACTCTATGTCAAGCGATTCTCTCGCCATGAAGTCAGGATGGTTTCTTTTCATGCTATTACAATACGTTACACCACCGTTGCTCCATCTTATATGTATTTTTAGAAAACACCAAAAAACTTATAAAATCTTTTTTTTATAATATCAAGTAAAAAATTCTCACTCAACGACAATTTTTATTTTTAAAAAGGTATACATCAACATCTTAAAAAGAAACATGTCCAAATTTTAATACATCCTTATCTCTCTCATTTCTCATCCTCAGAACAATATCACCCATTTCTGTATCCATTAATAAACCTTAAAAATATCATCCCTTGTTTTGCACCAGTCAAAACGAGGGATGACAAGTTTAAAGATTTACTGATAGTTACTATAACGATAGTGTATTACAAAGAAGTACATGAAACTTTAAAACCACAATCATGATGCCCGCAGTCCAAAGCCCCAATAAAGGAGCTTCCATTTGCTAACTCAACGCTAAAATTTACCCTAGTTACCAAATAGCTTCCCTAATTGCCCGAGCCACCCTCCTCGCCCTTTTCGGTGTCTGCTTTGCATAAGAAGACGTTAAACACTCATAAGACGCCCAAATAAAATCACGACGTTCAATTGCACGAAGCATTTTCCTAAATTTTTTCAAACCTTTAAGACCAAGCTGAAAACACATATCCAAAAGTGCATATTGTCTATCAATCTCTAGCTCCTCAAATCCCTTAATCTGCTTTTTCAATTGCTCATAACAACGAATAATATCATTACGAAGTAGCATTTTTGCCCCATTTTCGGTAATACCATGCATATAGTCGCCAAGCGCACGCTTTTCTTCTAAAGTAAGAGGATTATCCTCCAAATTACGCCCCACACCAATGGTTAGCTTACCCATAGGGCATTTATAAGGTTTCAACACCATACCTTCGTGCAAAATCAAACGATTGCACCATTCGTTCAAATCGTACATTTTCTTTCTCCTATAAAAAATTGATATAAAAAAAAGAGCCACGACCTAATACCGTAACTCTTGGATTAAATTCATTACATAATAATAAGCAAACCACTCATAGCTTGGCGCTCTTGTTCAACTTCTGCTATACATTTGATAAAAAACAGCAAGATATTTATTAAAGTTACTTAAAATTTATCAAAATAAAAAAATGTATACACCCCAACAAAAATCTGAGGTGTATAAATAAGTTACCCAACTAAGGAAAATTACTTCCTTCCCATATAATTTCTAATATATATTCTCCACAAAAAGCATTTAAAATTAAAATATAAACTAAAAAAGATAAGACTAAAAATCCTTTAATTTTTTTATTTTTAAAAATTAAATAACTTCCTAATACGCTACTTGTAATTGTACCACATAATATAAAAATTCCCCAGATATGCATATAGATATTTGGCGTATAATCACTATCTTGATTACCAATAGGAGAGTAATATCTTCTCCAATGTTCAACATCTGTAAAAGAAAAATAGATCTCAGGAATAAGATTTAAAATTACAAATAAATTCATAACAACAAGCAAAGTATATGCTGTCCAAAATAAAACTTTTTTTGAAATTTGAATAAACTTTTCCATCATAAAACCTTTGAGTTTGTTCTATTTTTGTTCAGAATACGCCTTGCTTTTAAAATGTCAAGAAAATTATCGCAATTTTTCTTTAGGATAGTGAACATTAATAATCATATCCCGTCCATATTTTTTGAATTTATCAAAAAATTCTTCTTCTTGACAAGCTAAATCTATACAACCTGCAGAACCTAAACTTTTTCCACCATGTATAGAAAAGTTATCTCGTCCATAATATTATCAGTCATAAAAACCTCCTAAAAAATGTTACAAAAAAAAGAGCTATGACCTAATCAGTCATAACTCCAGTTAATTTAAAAACAAAAAACTCCCCCTTTTCGGAAGAGCCTACTAAATGGAACAATTTTCCACTATAAACAGTTTCTTACCACACCCCGACGGAAAAGTCAATATTCTATCTCCCAAAATATCTCATCAAAACAAATATTGAAAACAAAGGCAAAATAAAAACTAAAACTCCCAAAAAAGCCATTAAGCACATAGTAAAATCAATATTGCCATAATTGTTTTTGGTTATCCATAGCAGATATCCGTAATTTAATAAAAACCATCCTAATCCTTCACAAATACGAAACAAATAAGAAAAATTAAATCCAACAATTTTTCTCCTAACAATATCAAAGACTATATAAAGAAGTATAGAAAATATATAATATCCCAAATAAAATTCTAGAGAATAAACACAAGGTGTACCGTCCCATATCCATTGATACATTTTTCCATATTGCCAATCATAAGGCATACACATAGCACCTTGTGTATTATCCCCTAAACCACCGCGGTATATTAACATCGCTATAATTGTTACAAAACTATACCAGATGGCATAAAAAAGATATTTTTTATTCAATATTTTCATTAGGATTATTAGTATCGTAATATTTTCCACTATAAACAGTTTCTTACCACACCCCGACGGAAAAGTCAACACCTTACACCTCCAAACAATAAAAAAAGGAAGCATACAGCTCCCTTTTCTTACTTCTTGTTATTACATTGAGTAAAAATCTCCTCAACATAATCGCCAACCATGTTAAAATCTATCATTTTGTCATCATCAATGCGGACACCAAATTTATCCTCCATCTCAGCGACAACAGAAATAATTTCAATACTATCCATGCCCAAATCTTCATGGAGGTTAGCATCAAATGTTACTTCGTCAACAGATACTGTTCCCATGTACTCGCAGATAATTTTCTGCACATCAGTAAAAATTTGTTCTTTCGTCATAATAATTAAGATTAATTGTTATTCTTTGCCTCAACAGCCTTAACCATATCAGCAACAGTTATAAATGTGTTCATTTCTTCGTCTGAGATTTCAATGTCAAATGTGTTCTGAATAATAAACACAACATAAAGAATGTCCATACTGTCCATTCCCAAATCGACTTTAAGATCACTCTCAAAAGACATGTCCTTAACAACTAGCTCACCGAGATAGTCTTGCATAATCTTTCTGATTTCTGCAAAAATTTCATCCTTTTTCATAATAATTTAGTATTAGGTTTAACATAATAAATAATTAACTACCCTCTACATAGCAAAAAAAACATATTTGTCAACAATCCATTTTACAACATCACTTACTTTTAAAATTTCACTCTTGACATTTCATTATTTTTGTCTATAAATTTAATCACACTTAAGTATTATTATAAACCACAACCAAACTATTATGAATACATATATGCAAAAAATCTACAAAACTCTGCTGATAGTATCATTAATAATATCAGTAATAATTGTTATAACTCTCTTCTTATCAGAAACATGCCATGTTATTATATTAAGAGCAGTCTTAACAGGAGTACTTCTAATTATATTTGGAATAAATATCTTTTTAATAAGGTTTTTAGTGAAAAAAATAAATTTTAACTCACAAAAATACTATAAAAAGATATACGAAAACAAAAGAGAAGGTTTATCTATTTACCAACGTAACCTAGTTTCATATCTCTTACCAATTCTTATAAACAGCGTGATATATTTATCAGGAACATTCCTTATATGGTTGGGAATTATGAAGCTTACAAAAGCAGAATTTATTTTTTTCATAGGTATAGTTGTATTATCTCTAATTATATTGATAACTATAGCAATAATTATCGCAAAAATCATACATTACTACTGCAAAAAATAAATTCACCTTCTAAACGGCACTCCCCAGTGCCGTTTTATCTTTTTAAAAAAAACTTATTTACAAGACTTCTTATCTCGAATATTTTGGAAATAATAACCCAACTGTACTACATGATATGAAACAACACCAAACAATGTTGAACACCCTAAACACAAAGCTAGTTGCACCCAAGATGAATAATCATTCCACAAACGACCATATAGTTGCAACATCGTAATCACCCAATGTGACATAAAAATTGGAAGCATATACCTAGCAAATGGCGCCCAATTTATCTTTTCTAGCAAATAAGAAATATATCCTTTTTGATGAATAAAAGACCACAACAAGAAAATAAATAAAATCATAATAAGATATATTGGCACCTTATATTCTTGCGCAAACAAACACCCACCAAGCCCTGCCAACAATACAACTTCTAACAAAGTATGTAAAACCTTAGGATGCTCCTCTTTTTCTTGCTTATAATTAATTGCAATAAAATACCCCACACTAATGCACGATAATCCTCTCACCTGTCCATTTGTCAAAAGGGGCAAATGATTATTTGGAGATAATATAAATCCCATATCGCTCATACCAGACCAAGCAATAAAAGCTATAACCCCAATTATAAGAGCACACACTTTTTTAGAAAAAATCTTCATCAAACTAAAATACAAAATCAGCACCCAAAACAAAGTAACCAAAAACCAGCTAGGCGCATAAACAGAAAATTTATTACACAAAAGCGTATCTGCATACAAAAAAACGCCAGCAAATAAATTGCTAATATCAATCTCTTGGAACAAACACAAAGCAAGCAAATCAGCCAACAGTAAATATGGTAAAAAAGTTACAATCTTTCTTTTAATAAACTCCATTATACCTATTTCAGATTTATAATTATATACTAGCATAAACCCCGAAATAACAAAAAACATCTCCACACTATTATGCGCTTCATTAGCTATGTTAAGCGATTGAAATTCATGGTGCAAAACAATAACATATGTTAGAAGTATTCGTAAAAAATCAACATTATTTAATCGCTTACATTCCCCACCCTGCTCTGTTAATTTAACAGAAAGAACTTTCTTACGCGGATATACCAACGCTACCAATATAAACGTTACAAGCAAACAAAAAGAAAAATACCCTAACAAAGTAAATTTCTCCAAAAAATTATAAATCAAAATATATAAATCGTTTATCATACTTATTACCTCTAAATCAATATTTGATATAGTAAAAAATATTTTCCATAAGTCAAACTATTTTATAATTATATAACATCTTGTATCTAAAACACAAAAAAAGTGCCTCATTTCTGAAGCACTTTTCAAAGCCATAAGCCTTTATAAGATAGAAGGACTATTCTTCTGTTGCAACATCAGAAAACTCTTCTACTACCTCTGTATCATCATCTGCTTCATCATCTGCATCTAAAGGTGTAACAGAAACAACGTTTTCACCTTCTGCAGTTCTAAAGAGGATAACACCTTGTGTCTTACGACCAGCAATACGAATGTCTTCAACTGGCATACGAATTAGCTTACCACCATCAGTAACCATCATAATCTGGCTATTATCTTCAATTGGGAATGAACTTACAACTTCTTTGTTACGTTCACTCATTTCCATATTAGCCACACCTTGACCACCGCGAGCAGTAATACGATATTCATAAGCAGAAGTACGTTTACCATAACCAGTCACAGTAACTGTTAAGATGAACTCTTCGTTCTCACGCATTTCTTTAAACATATCATAGCTAATCTTTGGCTCTAAAGAGTTAAATACATTCTCTTCTTCACCTTCTTGATATTCAGCTTTCTTCAATGCAGAAGATAATCTCAAGTATTCATCTCTATCATCTGTAGAAGCTTTAACGTGCTTCAAGATAGACATAGAAATAACTTCATCACCTTCAGCCAACTTAATACCACGAACACCTGATGAGTTACGACCAACAAACACACGACAATCTGCCACAGCAAAACGATTACACTTACCGCTCTTGGCTGCCAACATTACGTCAGAGTTATCATCACACATCTCAACATTGATAAGTTTGTCGCCTTCTTCAAGCTTCATCGCAATCTTACCATTAGATTGAACGTTCACAAAATCCATCAATGAGTTACGACGAATATTACCATAAGCAGTCGCAAACATAATAGACAATGCTTTGCAATCTTCCTCTAACTCTGGCAATTTCATAATTGCTGTAATGTTTTCACCTTCTGTTAATGGCAATAAGTTTACAAATGGCTTACCTTTAGATGTAGGAGAACCTAGAGGCAACTTGTAAACTTTCATCTTATAAACAATACCCTTAGAAGAGAAGAACAACACTGGTGTATGAGTATTAGCTACAAACAAGCGAGTAACAAAATCTTCTTCTTTTGTAGTCATACCAGATTTACCCTTACCACCACGTTTTTGTGCCTTATAAGCATTAAGAGGTACACGTTTAATATAACCAGCTTCTGTTACAGTAACCACCATTTCTTCACGTTGGATAAGAGATTCAATATCTGTATCAACTTCAATATCTTCAATCTTAGTACGTCTTGGGTTAGCATATTCTAAGCGAATAGCTTGGAATTCATCTTTCATAATACCCAACAATTTTTCACGACTAGCCAAAATTGATAAGTATTCTTTGATTTCTTCACCCAAAGCTCTCAATTCATCATGAATTTTATCACGTTCCAAACCGGTTAAGCGATGTAATCTCAAATCAAGAATTGCTTTTGCTTGTGCTTCAGAAAGTTTGTATGTTCCATTTTCAACATATCTACCTGGTTCTGCAATAAGCTCAACCAATGGCTCAACATCACCAGCAGGCCAATTTCTTGCCATCAAAGCTTCTTTAGCAACAACTGGGTTTTCAGCAGTTTTGATAAGCTCAATTACAGGATCAAGATTTTCAACTGCAATAGCCAAACCAACTAACACATGCGCTCTATCACGAGCTTTGTTTAATTTATAAACTGTTCTACGACGAATAACTTCTTCACGGAATTTAACAAAAGCAGCAATAATGTCTTTTAAGTTCATCATCATAGGCTTACCATTGTTAATAGCAAGCATATTCATACCAAAACTTGTTTGAAGTTGAGTATATTTATAGAGTTGGTTTAACACCACATCTGCCTGAAATTCACGCTTAACTTCAATAACCACGCGAACACCTTGACGGTCAGACTCATCTCTAATATCTGAAATACCTTCAATTCTCTTTTCTTTAACAAGTTCAGCAATCTTTTGAACAAGCATAGCTTTGTTAACTTGGTATGGAATTTCGTGTACAATAATTGCTTCTTTATCTTTTCTTAGTTCTTCAATTGTACATTTAGCACGCATCATAACAGAGCCACGACCTGTTAGATATGCGTTTTTAGCACCGCCATAACCTAAAATTAAACCACCTGTTGGGAAGTCTGGTCCAGGAACAATCTTAATCAAATCTTCAATAGAAATATCTGGATTGTTTACATAAGCAGTACATGCATCCAACACCTCACCCAAGTTATGAGGAGCAATGTTTGTAGCCATACCCACAGCAATACCGTTAGTACCGTTTACTAACAAGTTAGGATAACGAGCTGGCAAAACAGTAGGCTCTTGCAAAGACTCATCATAGTTTGGCATAAAATCAACAGTATCGCACTCAATATCTTCAATCAAAGAGTGAGCAACCTTAGCAAGTCTTGCCTCAGTATAACGCATCGCAGCCGCTGAGTCACCGTCCATAGAACCAAAGTTACCTTGACCATCAATCAAAGGCAATCTCATAGAGAAAGGTTGAGCCATACGAACCATTGCTTCATAAACAGAGCTATCACCATGAGGGTGATATTTACCCATAACCTCACCCACAATACGAGCAGATTTCTTAAAAGGTTTGTTATAATCATAACCATTTTCATACGCAGCATAGATAATACGACGGTGAACAGGTTTCAAACCATCACGCACATCAGGCAACGCACGAGAAACAATAACGCTCATTGCATAGTCAAGGTAAGATCTGCGCATTTCATCAACAATTAATGTTGGCGCAATATTCTCCTTAACTAAATCAACAGCGGTAGAATTATTTTCTTCCATTTTAGTAATACCTTTCTTATAATACAAAAAATACTGCATGCAAGATATCACGAGCTCCAAAAAATAAAACGAGCTTTTTCAACTTATCCCCATTAAAGCCGATTTTTTTCGTTTCTAGCGCATATGAATAAAAATTCAAAGGGGGTGTCGAGATTCATTTTAAATAAAAACACAAAAATATGCATTTTAATCATTTTTAATATTGACAAAAAAACACAAAGCTATAAAGTATCATCGTTGCGCAAACAAAAAAGCACAATAAACACGAACAAAATATAAGGAATCAAACAATGCGCGTATACACAGACGCTAGCTCTCGTGGAAAAATTTCTGGTATTGCTTACGTAGCAACAGACTCCAAAGATAGAGAAATATACAAAAAAGGCGTTGTAATCAATACCGGAGATAACAACACCGCAGAATTACAAGCTGTATTATTTGCTCTTGAAGATATAAAAGATATGGAAATAAAGCATTTAACCATATTTACCGATTCTTGGTATGTAATAAATGCTGTAAGAAATGGTGTGCGTCGTGAACACGAAAAAAATCTTGTTAAAAAAATCCGTGCCCACATGGCAAAAATCAATTCTAGCTTAATGTGGATTAAAGGGCACTACCGCAATGGAACAGTATTATCATACTACAATAAGCGCGCTGATAAAATGTCAAAAGTTGTTCGCCGTCAATACGAAAAACAAATTAAAAAAGATAAAAAAGCTTTCTTAAAGAAACAACGCGAACAAAAACTCCAACAAGCCCTAATCCAAAATAAACGCTAACCCCTTGACATTCCCGTCGGGTATATGCTATAAATCTTACAGAATGGAAAATTCTATTCTACCAAACTCTCCAATCCGGAGAGTTTTTTGTTTTTAAATTTATAGTGGTCATCCTCGGAGCGTGACGTCAGTCACAGCATACCGGGGATCCACAAACACCTTCTTTCTGGTCATCCTCGGAGCGTGACGTCAGTCACAGCATACCGGGGATCCACAAACTAAAAGCCGTAAGGCTTTGCTTATAACCGAGTTACGATACCAAAATCGTAGCTCTTTTTTTTTGTAACATTTTTTTAGGAGGTCACTATGACAAATAATATTATGGACGAGATTGAACGTATAAATAACATTAAGCGTATAAAGAACAAGAAGAAACTTCATTCGCTATTAGATAAATATGGAAGTTTAGAGAATTTTCGCCAAAACTCAACGATGGCAGAAGATTTTGAATATCAATTTGCACAAGGTGATGATATTATAAGAGAGGTTGAACAAGAGCGTCAAGCTTTGAGCAGTTTGCCAAAGACAAGTGGCTCATCACTTGATGATACCGATATGGCAAAAAACGCTAGCATCTACCGTGCGAGAAATAGGCAAAATACATTTGAGGATAATTTATTTTCATCGCCTATGCCATCTATTGATAACTTCCTATTAAAACAATATGCAAAAAATCAACATACAAATACGCAAAGTGATGCGAGTGTTAGTGATACAAATGATGATGATATTTTAGAAAAGAAATATAGTACTTTATTATCGAATGTAAGAAAACATTTGTTGGATAAAAAAGGAGAAGATTTTAAAAAGCACATATATTTAGATACTAAGGGAGTTATAACTACTGGAGCAGGTACAAATATAGATAATTTCGATACTTTTATGAATGTTGGTTTTATGGTTAATAATAGACCAGCAACATATCAAGAAAAACTTGATGCTTATAATAGATTTAAAGAGTTATCTAAAAGAGGAGCTCATAAAAATAATTATAATGCAGAATATTATGATAAAGAAAGCAATTTACGTATAACTCCTGAAGTAGCTATAAATTCCTTGAATAAACACACTCTAAATGATTTAAAAAAGCTAAAAGAAGGTTTTGAAGATTTTGATATTTTTCCACTACCTTTACAAGAGGTATTAATGGATATTCGTTATAATACAGGAAATGTTTCAGAATCAAACTGGCCAAATTTGCATAAAGGAATAAGAACTAAAAATTTAACACTAATAGCTGATAACGTTAGTAGAAAAGACGTCTCTATTGATAGGAATAACTGGGCTAAAAACAAGATACTTTCTATTAAACAGCCATGGTAGCTTGCTAAGTCATGTATACACTTCAGCTTTTTGTTGGGGTGTATACATTTTTTAATTTTAATAAATTTTAAGTAACTTTAATAAAATATCCTGTTGTTCATTATTAAATGGACTAATATATTCTAATCTATTTAATGCTTCTCCTCCTGAAATAGACAAACTTTTAGTTGCTCTATATGGGGCTTTACCTAACATATAATCTAATGCTAAATTGTTTTTATCATCTTTAAGGTTTGTATCTGCATTATTTTCTATCAAATATTTAGCGACATCGAATTGTCCCTCTTGAAGAGCATACATTAAGGCTGTTCTTTTTCCATTATATATGCATAAATAGGTGGAATTATCCCAACAATCTCCTTCATTAGTTTGTTTATTTATGTTTGCTTTATTATCTAATAAAATCTTTACGCTTTCTAAATAACCATATTGAGATGCCACCATTAGTGGAGTTTTTCCATACCAATTAGGAAAATCAATATCAAACACATCTTCTTTTTGACCTAATTCAATGAGTTTGCGCAAATTATTAGGATGTGCAATACTTAAATGTAAATATTGCTGATAATTTTTCATATCTTTATGAATGTTTTGTATAGCATTAAATTCCGCACCGGATAAAAGCATATAACTTAAATCATCTTTTGAAACAATCTCCCAATCTTCCATTGAGGGAATTTTTAATTCATACAAAGCAGTATTATATGCCTTCTCATAAGTAATACTATAATTTTTTATATAGTATTTAGTAAGTTCTTCTAAGGCCTTTTTATAGCCAATTCCATAGTTTAGTACTTCATTATATTTTTTAAAATTAGAATATGAAAGAGTTGCCCACTTGGTATATGGAAAATCTATCCAATTGGTTTGTTTTATTATATCAAATTTAGGAGAAAATCTACCAGTTAAATATTGATACACTTTTCTAGCATACAGAACATATCTTATACTACCGTCGGAATAAGGCAATCCTTCAGCAAAAAGCATTTTTGTATATTCATCTAAATCTTCTGAATATTGATATTTAGAATATAATGGACAATCCGAAATTATAAATGATTGAGCACCATGTCCACCGCCAGCCCCATCATAGTATACAACTTTATTATATTTTTGTGCAACATCGCAAGGTATATATACATCATAAAATCCCTCCATCCAATATGGTAAAATATCTAAAAAACATTGAGTATCTGTATAACACTTCAAGTAATTGCCTTTTGTTATATCTTCATATTCTTCATTACGCCATAATGATTGCCATTTTCCTTGTTTAAAATACTCTTGGATATATTGATGTGAAAATTCCGCAAGCTTAATATACTCTTTTGTTTTTACCTTACGTGGTTTATATATATGATATAAAATCATTAGTTGAAAGGTATTTTTTATAGATTTATCTTTATTTTTTTCTAGATATTTTATAGCGCCTTTATAATCATATCTTATTGCCATTTGAGGTATAAACTCTCTATTTTTTGTATTCAATATATTATGACCTTGATAAAACATATCTTTTAAGTTAGCAATTTTATATTCTATATTAAAAGGACTATTTATTATTGTTTCTACTGATTTTTCAAAATCAGGCAAATCTTTACTTAAAAATTTATCTTTTTTTGCATTTTCAACTACAGAAATATAGTCTGAATATAAATTATATTTAGTTAAAAATTTTTCTTTTGAAATAGGCATAAACCAGTAAATTATCGCACTCATAGATGCTACAATAAGAAATAAAACAAATACTCCAAATAAATAACTTTTTTTCATTTAACAATCCTTATCTAATCTCTAAAAAAAGATTTCTATGTGAGTTATAGTATACCTACATAAATAAAAAACAAGATAAAAATCTATTAATTTTCTTGACATTTTAAGAGTAAGGTATATTCTGAACAAAAATAGAACAAACTCAAAGGTTTTATGATGGAAAAGGAAAAGTTTATTCAAATTTCAAAAAAGGTTTTATTTTGGACAGCATATACTTTGCTGATGATACCAAACATTGTTATTACGGTAAATGTGATTTTAGGTTGGTTTTATTATTTTGCAGATTATCAATATTGGTTAGATAATTTTACATTGCATGAATGGGATGGGTATCCTGATATTAGTACTCAATTTTTGCTAAAGCAGGCAATGTATCATTGTATATTGCTAGTAAGTATTATCACCGGAAATTATTTTATTAAAAAAGGAAAAAAAATAGGTCTAATATTTTTAGCTTATTTTGTTTTTGTATATTTATATAATATATTTTTAGGAAAGTATAATCTGTAAATTTCAAAGGTTTTATGATGGAAAATTTAATTAAAATATTAGGAAAAATAAATATAAAGGTAATACATTAAGGAGTTTTCTTGCAATTGAAACGAGGTTACGTGAATTTTCTGGTCTTAATACTGATAATTAGTGCTACTTTGAGCTTATCTTGTGGTGAAGTTAAGGCTTTGCCACAAGATTGGCCTTGCTATGATTTTGAATTGTATAAAGTTGAAATCATTAAAGAAGATATTGAAGAATTTGAGTATAGGTATACAGGAGAAACTAACGGATATATTGTAAACATTAATCTTTTGGGTTTTCATAAATATCCTAATTTGTTTGCAAATTGCGGAACTGCTGGTTGTAGTGGAGAAATAATAAATAAAGCAACCCAAAAAACTGAAAATTTAAGATTTTTTTGTGAAAATTATAATGAAGATTTTAGCAAAGTAACCTGTAATATATCAAAAGGAGATGAATTTATTTTTGAAAAAATAAATAATCAATATGTTGCTTACTATTGTACTGATAATAAAAGTAAAACTATCATTTTCAATAAAAACGAGTGTGATGATTCACGTTGTGTAATGTACTGGGTTGATAATAATATTAAAAATGAAAGTACTAACTTAAAAATGTCGTGCCATTTTGATGAACAAAAAGCACACTGCTTTACCAATAATGGATATGATGACTGGTTGAATTTAATGGATATGAAGTAATTTTCCTTAATTGGGTATTATAATTGATAAATAATATACGTTGGTCTAATATACAAACAAAAAAAGAGAGTGGGGCAAATTGCCACCCACTCTCTCAAATCCACTAGCACCTGCTAGAACGAGTTAGAAAACGGGCCGGAAACATCTCCGTCTGGTCTGTCAAGAGGAGAGTTGTCAAAACCCATCTTCTCCAACAAATCACCAAGCCCCTTTCCAACAAGGATAACTGGTGCCGAGGCAACAGCGCATAATACCAATGCACCGAAGCCCAAGTTTTCAAAAAACTTTTTCATGGCTTTTGTTTGGATTAATAAGGTTAATAATATACCACGACTAATACCCCATAGCGTGGTTTAATAACATAATAATCCGAAAACAAGGTCATTATATGAAAACTTTTATAAATTGCAATAAAAATATCCATAAAAATTGCACCCAAGCCAACAACCCTTACGTAATAAGTGTATACAAAAAGAGGTACACAAGCGTGAGCCAACGCTCATATGATGGCGTTTTAGCGCATCCACCAAATAACACTTGACCTTTAAGATATTCACTACTACATTACAAGTATGAAGAAATTATTTGCACTTATACTATCTTTATCACTACTCTCATGCTTTTCTGCTCACGCACTAAGCCTAATTTCTGATGAAGAAACAGAAACCTACATCTACGAAATACTAACCCCCCTGTTTAAAAGCGCCAACCTACCACTAGAAAGACATAATATACATATCGTAAAAGACGATAGCCTAAACGCCTTTGTGGGTGATAAAAACCATATGTTCATCCATACGGGAACCTTGCTAAAATCTGATAATAGCAATCAAATAGAGGGTGTTCTTGCCCACGAAACCGGCCACATATTGGGCGGACATATCCTAAGACTAAAGCTAAAAATGCAAGATTTACAAAAAGCATCGATGACATCGCTAATAGCAGCAGCCGGCGCAGCTGTAGCCAGTGGCAGAGGAGATACAGCAATTGCCATAGTATTAGGCACTCAAAGCTCTGCACTAAACGCCATGACGGCATATCAAGTATCAGAAGAACGCTCAGCCGATGAAACAGCAGTCCAATTATTAGGCCAAAATAAAAAGAGCATACAGGGCTTAAAAGACTTTATGAAAAAAATACAAAACACCAACCGTTTGCAAGGTATAGAAGAAATACCATATTTTAGAACCCACCCTATCACCACAGAACGTGTATCATACTTTGACGATAAGCTAAAAAAAGAAACACATACCAGCTCAAATAAAGATTTAGATAAAAAATTATCACGCTTGCAGGCAAAACTATACGCCTACCTTGAACCACTAGAAAATGTGATAAAAAAATACCCACTTGATGATGATAGCATTGAGGCCAACATCGCTCATAGCGTCTACTATATGCGCACAAAAAACTTAAACAAAGGCCTATATTATGCCAATAGACTAATAGAAAAAGAACCAAACAACCCCTATTTTTGGGAGATAAAAGCCCAAAGCTTATATGAAGCTGGCAAAATCAAAGAATCAATTCCAACGTATAGAGAAACCTTACGCCTAAAACCAAATTCAGATTTATACAAATTAAGCTACGCTGAAGCAGTACTAGCCAGCGCTCCCAATCAAAAAGAAATAAAAACAATAATCCCATTACTCGAACAAGCTAATCAAAAAACCCCTCGCCCACAAGCATATTGGCTATTAGGACAAGCCTATAATTTATTGAACGATAATGCCACCGCCGACTACTATTTAGCTGAATACTACTACTCAATCGGTGATGAGCGCTTAACCAACCGCCAGCTAAACAGATTACAAAAACAAACACTTAAACCATCAATCAAACTAAAAACTGAAGACTTGAACGAAAAAATTAAAAAAGAAACCAAAAAGAAAACCCTACTCTAAGGACGATATGTATGCTAAAAAAACTCCTCATCTGCCTACTCATAGCAACAAGCATAAATGCTCATGCAAAAGAAACTGTGGTAATCAAATCAACCACTAATAGAGGAGAAACCAATATCGGCGATTATTGGATAGCCGAAGACCTAAACCTTGCATTTAATAAATTAGGATATAATAGCGAAGTAGATTATCGTGGGGAATACCATAAGCAACGTACAAACGAACCAATGCTAAATATCTATATGCGAGGCTATACCAAATTTACTCCCCCATTCCCAGAAGGCAAAACCCTACTCTATGTATATTACCCAATGGAATATACTCAAACATCTAAAAATAAAAACCCAAAACAAAAGCTAAATACCCGAGCTCAAATGCCAGAAGATACTAACCTTGATGATGATTTTAATAATTATGACATCATAGCCGTAGCCTCATCAAGCTATGCCAAAGAACTAAACGATGCCGGCATAAAGGCTATATATATCCCCCAATATACTAACCCACAAAAATTCTACCCCGATGCAAAAGAAGAATACAAACACGATATATTGTTTGTTGGCTCCAATTGGCACGATAGAACAAGCTTACGTTATGCCATAGAAGAAGGCTTTGACGTTGCCGTATATGGCTACAATTGGCGAGGCGTTGTACCAGATGAAATGTACAAAGCACCATACATAGAAAACACCAAACTCAACCAATACTATAGCTCAGCAAAAATTGTCCTAAACGACCATAGACCAGATATGAAAGAAAAAGGTTTTATCAATAACCGTATCTATGACGTAACCGCCACCGGCACAATGGTAATATCTGACTATATGCCAGAAATACAAGAAGCATATGGCGACACAATCCCTATGTATAAAAACAAAGAAGAACTAAAAAGCCTTTTAAATTATTACCTTAACAACGAAACAGAACGTGAAACATTAGCCAAACAAGCTCAAAAAATCACCCTAGAAAAATTCACCAACCACACCATAGCCAAACAAATGCTTAACGCAAAATAGCATAAAAAAAACCGCCCCGAGAAAATAAGTATAAAATTCAGAAAAACTGAAAACTTAAAATCTAGGGGGCGGGAAAATATATCAAATTAATCAAATACATGATGTTTTTTGTAATATTTTCTACACTCTTCGTCAGTCATGTTTCTTGTATCCCACATAATCTTTGTCTGCTGCAAAAAAAGCAAAAATACAAAAACAAAAACAACTACAAAAAATGCAATTTCAATAATCTTAACGATTGTTTCCATAATACCAACGGTATTAAGCTCTCGTCCAAAAAAGAAACCTATCTAATCCGAACTTGAGCATTTATTAAAAATAATACTTTTCTCCCTAAAACAAAGTAAACTCCATAAAAGGAAGAAAAACTATGCATAACGACTTAGAAAGAAAAATATTGTAACACTTACAGTGTACCACATTTTTACCCCTCTGTCAATAAAAAGCATACCAAAAAATAACCTTTAATTTATATATATATTTAAACTACCCTCTTCACTTTGATAACTATATTTTAACCAATCCTTGACTATGCTTTTCTCTAAATTTTACAAGGAAAAACGCTATGCCTAACTTTATTGCAAAAATAATCTACAACCCTCTTGTCTGGATTGGCTTTTTATTAAGCTATATAACTTTACGCGAAGTACCCAATACCGAAGATATAATCCTAATGCTAAAAGAGCCTAAATATTATATTGAATTATTTATCGGCGCAGTAATCTATGTATGGTTATTTGAAAAACACTATACCAAAAAACGTGAGAAAATCGCAATATTGCCAAACATAGTAGCCACAGTAGATGCAATGTTTACTGTGTTTATCACTTGGCTTTGCATGACATTAGCCGTACTATACTTTCAATATAGAGGTGAAAGAATATCTCGCCAACTAAGAGCTAAATATAACGAGCACAGAATTGTAAACGAAACTGCTCCAACTCCAACAGGAATAATAATCGATGCATCCACAGCGCTAAGAGGATTTGATGTAGAAGTAGGAAGAAAGTACATTATAACTATACATTCTCCAGATAATGTAAGTATAGAAAACTATACTCCTCAACAATAACAAAAAACACTTTACAGCAATATAATTATCGGTTACAATTCTACAAAACATAAATTTTAAGGACTAAATTCCATGTTCTACCCAGATAAAAATTTTATTAATACACTAGATACAACTGAGCGTTTTATCTTCTTAAAAATAATATGCGGAATGGTTGCATGTGACAAGCAAGTTGCCAAAGAAGAACTATTGTATTTACGAGAGCTAGCACTAAAGTTTGAAATTGGTAGCCAAGCATTGGTTAATATGATAAGAAATTCCATCCCTAAAGACTTGGTAAAACAAGCCCGTATGATTGAAGATAGAAGCAAAGCCCTAATGTTAATCAAAGATTTATGCATGGTAGCAAATAACGACATGCACTTAGGCGATGATGAAATTGACTATATCCTAGATATTGCAGACGCTATGGGTATTGATGCTGAACGGGTAAAAGAAATAAATGCTGTAGTAAACGAATATCTTGAAGTTTCACAAAAAGCATGTATTTTGCTAGAACAAGAACATTGGACCTAAAAAAAAGAAAGATACAAAGATGAAAGAAAGAATTGCTAAATATCTTGCCCGTGCAGGCGTATGCTCTAGACGTGAAGCTGAAGAATTAATCAAACAAGAACGCATAACAGTAAACGGAGAACCAATCACATCTCCAGCATTCTTTGTTGATGGAACAGAAAAGATATTATTTGATGGTGAAAAAATAAAAACCAAAGAAAAAACTCGCCTATGGTTATACCACAAACCAACAGGATTAATCACCACTCACAAAGATGAAAAAGATAGAGAAACAGTATTTGCTCATCTACCAGCTGGTATGCCACGAGTAATCTCAATCGGCAGACTAGACCTAAACTCTGAGGGCTTATTGTTATTAACTAACGATGGCGCATTATCTCGTGCTCTAGAATTACCAGAAAACGGTTGGAGTAGACGTTATAAAGTAAGAGTACATGGTTTTGTAGATGCAAAGAAAATCAAAGAGCTAGAAAATGGAACAACAATTGATGGTGTAAGCTATGCCCCATGCAAAATTACATTAGAAGAAAAAACAAAAACCAACTCCTGGCTCACAATATCATTAACAGAAGGTAAAAACCGTGAAGTGCGCAAACTATTAGCTTCCATTGGCCTATCTGTAAATAGATTAATCCGCCTATCATATGGTCCATTCCAACTAGGCTCATTAAAACGTGGCGAAGTAAGAGAAGTGCCACAAAAAGTGTTAAAAGAACAACTTGGCAAGGTCTATGAAATATGCGAATAATCTCTGGTATAAAAAAAGGTAAAAACCTCTTTACCCCAAAGTCAGATAATATCCGCCCAACATCGGATAAAACACGTCAAGCAATATATAACATATTATATAACATGCTTGAAGACCCATTATCTGAATATACCATATTAGATATATTTGCCGGCACCGGCGCACTAGGACTAGAAGGTCTTTCTCGTGGTGCAAAATATGCAACATTCATCGACCAAGATACTAACCTTGCACAAAAAAATGCTAAACTATGTGGTTTTAATAATGTTGAATTCTTATCTCGTGATGCCTTAAACTTAGGCTTTACCAACAAAAAGTATGACCTAATTTTTATGGATGCCCCATACAATAAAGGCCTAAGCCTACCTACACTAAAAGCTTTGGCCACAAATAACTGGTGCCACAAACACGCTGTTGTTGTTGTAGAAGTAGCAAGAGAAGAAACATTTTCTATAGAAAACGAATTAAACGACTATTACCAAATTTTAGATATACGAATTTATGGCGCTGCTAAGGTATTTTTCTTAGAATACATCGCTTAATGCTTTAGCAATAAAGCTCATCTCAGCATCAAATTCTTCTACAATTGCTCCATAATCATATTTTCATTTGGAGAAAAAACGCTATCAAGCCAAAATTATTATCAACCGTATCAACCTGATAATCTACTGTTCTTCTATATTTATCAAGATATTCTTGTCTATCTTTAAAATCTTGATTATCACCTTTCTCATTTGCACCTGCTACCTGTGGTATACCTAACATAGGCACCATAACACTAAGAGTAGATGCAAAATTAATTGCCCCTTTTCTAAATCTAGCAAAAAACAACTGAGCATCTTTTTTTAATTCTTTTTTAGCTTTTCTTTATCACTCATAATATAATCTCCCAATATAGAAAATTATATCATAAAACTTAACTTATTACAAGCAAAAATTATCGCTCCAACATATCTGGAGTTACTACAAATGTCTTATTTGCACTTTGTGTCTGAGAGCTATCATTAACATGCTCTTCTTCTAAAGCATTCTGATTAACTTTACTATCAAATTTAGCCTCGCTCATCTTAGATGCCACACAAGCATCTTTTATCTCTAAATATGAACGTTGATCCTTTAAGATATTTGACCTAAAATCATAAATCTCCGTCTGTTGCACTTCAGATACTCTATTATCTTCACTCCATTCAAAATATTGAGGCTCCCCATAATAATCAGATGAAGTATCTGTTTTTTTAGTATAAAGTGGCTTAATCATATTTGCAACTTTCTCTGCAATTTTTTCTTTAAAATTCTCATATCTTTCCATAAAAGACATATCGCCTACATTTTCAACCTGATATTCAGAAATATTCATTGGTATCAACTTTTCAACATCACCAGAAAAATTCTCCAACAAATTACGTCCGTTAAAAGTATAAACCTTAGCTAGCTCTTTTTTATATAACGCATCATTGCCACTAGATACATATAAGCTAGAACCATTTTCTTTAGCTATATCCTCAGCAATATTATATTCCTGAACATCCCAATTAAGTTTAAGACGGTCATTACTCTCAAGCTCAGATAAAAAGTATTCTGCATTGTTTACAAAGTTTTCAGCAAACTTATCATCGTTGCCCATATAACACCTAAACATAACATTCTGCACAAACATTTTATGTCTTTCAATGTTATGCTGTTGAAGAGGACTAAGCCTTGGGTTTGAATCTTCTTTTATATACAATATATCACTATCCAAATCAACTTTTGTACGCAAAAGCTCTTTAACACTAGCTTTACTCTCTCCATTTTCAATCATTTTATCAGCCAAAACAACCAATGGATTATATGCCTGAACATTTGGTTCTTTTATATCTTTAGAATAATCAATTCCATCAAATGTAAGAAAGTTAGCTCTCTCTTCATAGTAATTATCATCATTTTTTACTGTATAGTTTGTATAAAGCTTAAAAAATGCCAAAGCTGTTGCTTCATACTTATTTCCCAATACCTCAATATTATTAACAAACTCTATCTCATCTGCATTCAATCGTTTACCTTCAGGTTTAATTTTCCCCTCTTTTAAAGCCATATAATAATCTCTAGCATCTTGCCCCATATAATCTACAACAATGTTATCACGGTCAGCATCTGTTTTTGCCTCAAGCCACATATTTCTAACAGCTATAACTTCCTGAATAAAATTAGCCTTCTCTTTATCATACATAAGCTTAGTCATTTGTTCCAAACTCATAGGGGCTAACATTGGGGGATATTCTTGGTTCTCAAAATTACGCACCAAACTTTCTGCAAAAGGAACTAACATCTCTTTCACATCATCGCGATGCTCAACATTTTGAATTTTTTCATCAGCAATTCTAATATTATTATTGTTACATTTTATATCCTCTAAATAAACACCAAAATCTATTCCACCAATTTTATAAACATAGTCTACATATGCCCTATAATTCGCCTCATTAGGAGATAACTCATCATAATCATGCTTATCTAAAAAATTTTTTGTATGCTCACAATGATTTTTATCACACAAATAATCTAAAGTGCTCATCCACATATTCTGCACCCCCTGAGCAATAAACTTCATCTCTTCATCAAACTCTTTAACCTTAGAGTGTTTATTAGTAATTTTCCCTTCTTTCAAAGCCTCAAAATAAAAACTAAAGCGAGGATTAATCTTCTCAATTTCAGAGCGCTCACTATCAGATTTTGCCACCAACCATTGTTGCCTAATTTGCAACAACTCTACAATATTGGCAGAAATTTCATTATGACATCGCGTTTTATAATATTGTTCCAAACTCATAGGCAAATTATCTAATCCAGATAAATGATTATCTCTATGCTTTGCCTCGTGAGCAACCGTAGCCAAACTCTGATTAAAAGAATTATCCTCACCTTCAACATAGTTTTCTGTAATAGAATTATTAGCCGGTGAATAATAAGCCGCCGCAGACTCTGACTGTTGTAACGTATCTACTTGCAAATCAACAACTCTAGTGTATCCAGTAACATTTTCAACTTTAGCTTTAGGATTTTCCTTATTATCTTTTTTTAAGTAATTTGCTAAATTAGGCATACCCAATGTCGCCAATGCAATAGATGCATAAACTCCCGCCTTATATAAAAACCTTCTTTTATTAGAAGTATCTTGCTTTAATTCTTCTTTTATCTCTGTCATCTTTCAAAATCCTAAAATTTAAACTATAATACCACACTTATCAGCCTTTTTCAAGCAACATTTATCAAAAAAAATCACTTGTTTTAATCATATTTTTGTGCTACAATAAACTATATTTGGGAGAAAAATATGGCTGATATAAAAAAAGAACTTAAAAAGGACTCTCACTCCGTTTGGAGCAAGATAAAACATAAGACCTATCGTGCTGGTACATATCTTATTATCGCTTTTACAACTTTAGGAACTCCTGATTTAGCCCAAGCCAGAGATAAAAATGATAACTCTCCCGTAAATGAAACTACAGAATATTTTACCATACCTAAAAGAACCATAGATTATCAAGTAGATACCTTAGCTCAATACAACCCAACTGTTGCATACTTTATGAAAAACAGACAAAGCGTTACCCAAAACTACTACCAATATATGGATCACGACCCCATACAAGAGCTATCAACCCTAGCCCACGAACAAAAACACCGTGATAATAGCAAATTTGACCTAGCAAATACCCCAATGAGCTTAGTTCAACAATACAAATCCCAAACTCATAACGAAATTTCTGCAAGCGTTGTTGAATTATTGCAACTACGCCAAATGTATATTGAAGCCAACACCAAAGAAGAGCAAGATGACATAAAAAATGCCATGTCTACAAACTTTGATTTTTATGTAGAAGCTCTAAACTCTACTGAAAAAGATAAAATAGACCCACTATCAACTTCTCCCAAAGATTTTGATAAAGAAATGAGCTTTATTATTAATTCCATAAAAGATAATTGGATGAAAAAAAACGCAACAATATATAATAAATCTCACACCCTCGTTACCTACGGTACATTTAGTGTACACAATTACAACACACTACAAGAAAATGAAGCTAATTATCAACGTTACCTAGACCATGTATATACAATTGGCGGAATAAACTTCAAACACTATATGACAGAAGATATAAATTGCTATAACCAAAACGTCATTGAAGCTCAACGTCTCATAGAACAAAACGCCCCTCGCAATAAAGTAGATGAACTTTTATCTGGTCAAAAAAGCAAAAAGACTGTATTAGATAAAAACTATACACCAGAAACTTATACCACATACACAGGAAAACCTTTATATGCAAAATGGTCAAAAACAAAACGTGTATCAGATATTCTAACAGCAGAAATTTATGACTTTTCCGGCAATAGTCTCAAACAATATCGTGATTATTTAGAAATCAAACAAGCTTCAAACAAAAACAAAAAATCTATCCTAAAATTTGATAAACGCACTAAACAACGTGCAAGAATGTCTAAGAAAAAGATAAATATAACAAACGACACCTACGTTATAACTCCAGATATGCTATAAAATATCTTACAAATCCATACCATCATCTCTAACCAAAGAAACACCCATATTGTAACATAAAATATGGTATATATAAAGGAAAAAACTCTAACTTATCTTGCTTTATTAACTCATAAAAAATAAACCAATGGCAAATAAAGTGCGATGCTTTAGCCCCCTCATTAAATGCGGGAAATTTTACGAAATGAAATACCACATAAACAAATTAGCAATGGCTTTGTATAGTGGGCGACCGCGGTGTACATAAAAAAACCATCCAGAGCATATAAATACCATTTTACACACTCTCGTCATGCATTAAATGAGGGAAATTTTGCGAAATGAAATACCCCATAAATAAATCATCCATGGGTGAGATAAAGTACGGTGCTTGAAGTGAATTTGCGACTGGCTCGCAGTAAAAAAACGTTTGATAAACGTTTTTTACGAGAGCTACAGCTACAGTTGGCGAGTGACTTGTCGTAAGACAACTAAAACGAGCTCTACTGTTGCTTGACCGATATGTAGTTAGGGTTGTGCCTTAGCTAACAACCCTTACGTAATAAGTGTGTACATAAAAAAGCGTACATAAGGGAGCAAATTCACGATAATGACCGTGCTTTAGCACATCCCCCTAATAGAAGAGAAGATGATGAGGGATGCCTGCTTCCTATCCATATTAACACGCCCCACTTCATCAAAAATCTTCAAAACCTCTTCATAAGACTCATAAAAACGACGAAAATCTTTTGCATCACTCAAATTATCACGCATAAAACGACAAACAAGCTCTTGGAAGAGATCCCAACAATCTTCATCAGAAGATACTTGATCTGCAATCTCTAGCAATAATGCACCATCAGACTTTTCACCGGCATAACAAATTTTCTTAATATCTTCATATAGTTGGAGCGCATTATTCTCAGCATACTTCATAGCTTTACCAATACTACCTGAAGAAATTTTAGCCAACCCTTGCACTTCTGCCTCTTTGAGCTCTGGCATATAGCGACGCAAAAGCGACGCTACCTCAGCATCTTTTAATGGGCCAAGATTAAGCTTTGCACAACGAGAACGAATAGTAGGCAAAAGCTTACCAGGGTTATGCGAAATAAGAATCAAAATACTTTTTAGAGGTGGCTCTTCCAAAATTTTTAATAATGCATTAGCCGAAGATGTATTAAGATCATCTGCACTATCAACAATTACCACACGCCAGTTATCATTAAACGATTTTTTAGATAAAAACTCTACAACATTGCGCACATCTTCAACTTTAATCACAGCAGAGCGCTTAAGAGATTGCTTCATCTCCTCATCAATTTCTTCACCTTGATTAATTGCTTTAATAAGCTTTTTCTTATCAGTTTCTGTAAAATCACGCTCCAAAACCTTAAAGTCTGGATGAGATTTATTAATTACTTGAGAAAATATTGGACTATCTGGCGCAATCTCAAGAGATTTATACTCTTTTCCATCTTCTGCAGAAAGCAAAAATCTCGCAATTTTATATGCCAAAGTAGCCTTACCAATTCCCTCACTACCAGTAATTAACCAACCATGATGCAAGCTTTTAGAATTAAAGGCAGAAAGAAACAACTCAAGCTCTTTATCATGTCCGATAAGATATGAATTCTGATTAGGAAAAACTTTTTCTGCCATTTTAACCAATTACCCTATTATTTATTATCCAAAAGTTTACTTAGATAAACTCTAAAATCAGCAAATTTAGCAATTTGCGCATCAACAATAGCTCTAACTGAACACATTTCATCGCAAAACTTAGGATCAAAGTTTACATCGCTACCAGATACATAAAACTTTTTGCTCTCTTCATCAAAATTCTTCATCATATAAGAAGAACCATTATAATAATCAGCAATCATAGCATAACCAATTTGTTCATAACAATGATTAATATCAGTCATAATTTTTGAAATATTACTAAGAGCTGTTCTAAAACCTGTATCATACAAAGTAATTGCATCGCTCAAATCTTCACTACGACTATCATAACAATCACTAATAGCATCTATATAATCTTCTTTACTCTCAAAACCTTGAGCAACATCACCATCAACAATAAATACTTGACCATCCTCTGTTACAATTTCAACTTTTTTACCTTTAGTCTCTGCCAAAGATTGAGTAGCACTTTCACCACTCAAATAACGCTCACGAGGGTGAGAAACATTTACATTAACTTCTTTAACCTCTGGTCTAACCGATTCGCCAATCATAACATCATCAATAACCAAAGTCTCATCATCATTTAAGCTTTCAACTGGAACATTTTCTATATTTTTCTTAGTTTCAACGATATACTGATCACCATTAACCTTAATAATATCTCTAACCAAATACTCGTCTTCAGCTTTAATAGTATCAACAGCCCAAGCATTAGCACCAACCAATGCGCCTAAAATTGTGCAAAATAACTGATATTTCTTCATAACTTTCCCTTTTCCCTTACCTTTTATTAAGGATTTCAGCGCTATAATAAGACAGAACTTTAAAATTGTCAAAAAATTTTTTACCAACCAACAAAATAAGCTTTTGACAACTACACAAAACAACTTTACAGGCCATATTTTTTTTACTAGCATACAGGCTAGCGAGGGACAAATGACTATGTTAAACAAGAAATATATATTTAATTTATGTGCAATCTTAATGCTTACCGCATGTGCGCATAAGTCGAAAGAAATAAATTACGCTAATCTTGCTGAAGAAGTTGAAGCAATAAAAGAAGATGGCGGATACTACAAAGTTGGCAAAACCTATACTGTATTAGGCCAAACCTATACCCCCAAAGAAGACTATTCATATTCAGAAGTTGGCATAGCTTCATGGTATGGTGATGATTTTCATGATAAACGCACAGCAAATGGTGAAACTTATAACATGCGCGCTATCACTGCTGCACACCGCACATTGCCATTACCATCAATAGTAAAAGTAACAAACCTAGAAAATGGCAAATCAATTATTGCAAGGGTTAATGACCGTGGTCCATACGTAAAAAATCGCATTATTGATGTATCACAAAAAGGTGCAGAACTTTTAGGCTATAAAAATAACGGCACAGCCAAAGTAAGAGTAGAAATTTTGGCAGATGAAAGTAAAGCTCTCAAAGAAGCAATGCTCTCTAAAAACAATAAATCAAAAACATATGCTAACGCTCTACCAACTAACAAAATTTCAACAACTCCAGCAACTACTGCTGTTAACAAACCACTTACATTAGCAAAAAATACAACTCTAAAACCAGCCGAAACAGGACCATTCTTTGTTCAAGTTGGCGCATTTTCTGACTATGATAAAGCACAAAACCTTGCAGATAGTATGAAACGCTTTGGTAATGTATCAATCTTTGAAGCATACTTAAGCAAAGATGGCGTATATAGAGTTCGCCTCGGTGCATACAATAGCAGAAATGAAGCTCTAAAAATTCTAGACCGACTATTAGACTACGGTCACTCAGATGTATCAATTATCCACGGTTAGGAGAAACCAAACAATGACTTATAAAAAAATATTTACTCTAGCATTAAGCGTTTCTGCTCTTGCTTTCATTAGCCAAGCAAATGCTTTTGAAACAAAAGCCAAAAATGCCATTTTAATGGATTATGAAACAGGCGCTTATATCTTTACAAAAAATCATCAACAACAAATAGCTCCTGCTTCAATGAGTAAATTGATGACATTGTATGAACTCTTAACTAAAATAAAAGAAGGTGATGTATCTTTAGAAGATACCTTCAAAGTTAGTGAAAATGCATGGCGCAAAGGTGGTGCTGCTTCTGGTGGTTCTACCATGTTCCTAAAAATTGGCCAAATGGTAAGGGTTGAAGACTTAATTAAAGGTATCATCATCCAATCTGGTAACGATGCATGTATCGTAATTGCAGAAAATCTTGCTGGCACAGAAGAAGAATTTGCTTCACACATGAATGAAACAGCAGAAAAAATTGGCCTAACCAACTCTCACTTTGTAAATGCAACTGGCCTTCCACACCCAGAACATAAAGTTTCTGTAGAAGACCTTGCTAAACTTGCTCGCCGTATAATCACAGAATTCCCAGAGTACTATCACTACTTCCAAGAAAAACAATTTACATATAACGGCATAAAACAAGGCAACCGCAACCCATTATTATATAGCATGAATGGCGCTGACGGCCTAAAAACAGGACATACTGATGAAGCAGGCTTCTGCCTAACAGGTTCTGCCGTTCGCTCAAATAGAAGATTAATTGAAGTTGTAGCTGGTCTAGAAAGCAACAAAGAGCGTTCAGAAGAATCAGAAAGCTTAATCACATGGGGGTTTGCTAATTTTGATAACTACAAATTCTTTACAAAAAATCAAATCATAGCAGATGTTCCAGTATGGTATGGCACAACAGAAAGCGTTCAAGCAATTGTTCCACACGATGTTGTAAAAACCATAAAAAAGAGCACCAAAAACAAATATAGTGCAAAAGCAATTTATCACACACCAATCAAAGCACCTGTAATCAAAGGCGATGAAATTGGTGAGTTAATCATCAGCTATGGTGATAAAAATGTACAAAAAGTTCCATTAGTAGCTAAAGAAAATGTAGCAAAAATTGGACCAGTAAACCGCTTTTTCACAAACTTAAAATATTTTGTATTTGGCAATAAGGAGTAATTCATAATGAACGGGAAGTTCATCACTTTTGAAGGTGGCGAAGGCGCTGGAAAATCTGTGCAAATAACACGCTTTATGGAGTATTTAGAAAACCAAAATAAAGAAGTAGTTTTAACCAGAGAACCTGGAGGAACAGATGTTGGCAAACAAATCCGTAAACTACTAGTTGAGGGTGATAAAGATAAATTTGATGAAATAACAGAAGTACTTTTATTTTATGCTGATCGTCGTATAAACCTAACCAAAGTAATACTTCCTGCTATAAACGAAGGCAAATATGTAATATCTGACCGTTATAATGACTCAACAATTGCCTACCAATACTATGGCTCAAATAAATTTGATAATACTCAAATAATGGACTCATTGTATGAAATTGTTGCCGGCCCATTCAAACCAGATGTTACATTTTTACTAGATATAGATGTAAAAATCGGTTTAGAAAGAAGCTTCAAAAAATCTCAAACAATGGATACCAAAGAGCTACGCTTTGAAAATGTAGATGTAGCTTTCCATGAACGTTTGCGCCAAGGTTATTTAGAATTAGCCAAACAAAATCCCGACCGTTTTATTATCATTAATGCGAACCAAAGCATTGAAGATGTAACCAAAGAGATTATAGCAAAATACGAAGCATTTAACAATAAAGCTTAAAAGACAGTTAAACCTTTATTTATCACAAGGAAGAACTCTTCTTATATTATACGCATCAATCATCTCTTGCGTAAAAGCTTGTTTTTTGCCTTCAGAAGAAATACACTCCCCTCCAACTAACACTCCGTTATTATAAAAAGCCTCACGCATTACATCACCACGAACATTGTACTTTCTCGCTCTGCCATCTCTTTTATTATCAATATAACTCTCATCTACTTTGAGTGTACCGTCTTCGTAATATGAGCGAAATTTACCACTCTTTTTGCCATTATCAAATTCAATTTCTAATTTGAGATTTCTATTATCATAATATTCCGTAAGCATACCATGAATAACCCCATTAGTATAAACTTCTTGTTTACGTTCATTACCACTAGCATAGTAATAATTAGAAGCTCCATCACGCACACCATCTTTATATTCAAGATTTGCTCTAACAAATCCATTATCATAAAATGAGCGCAACTTACCACTAAAAGGTAAACCACTCTCTTTGTCATAGCATTTTGAATTATCGCACTTTAATTCACTATATACCGCAAAATCTCTCTTAGCTTCTACGCTATAAGAAATCAACATCACAGCTACAATCACAAAAAACTTACGCATTAAATATCCTCCCAACTTCCTTACATCTCTGATTTTCCAGAAAAAATCCTCTTCCACAATGGTTTATTACTATCTTTTTTACGTTCTTCAACCTCTTTTTCCTCTTCTTCACAACGAGTTATTTTTCCTCTAAAATTATGAATATGCTTCATAAACTCTTCTTCATGGTTCTTATCTTTAAACACAATCTCATCCACTTTATTTGCATGGAAATCTCCCTCCAAATCAGAACACATAGAAAAATCTAACTTTTTAGGATGGTTAGATGTAAATAAAAATGTTACCACAGAGCCATGCTTAAATTTAATCTCTTCAACCCCTTCAAAGTCACACCTATCAAATGTAACACGATTTGCTTGAGATAAATCTAAAACTTTAGGAAACGCACCCCTCCTCCCATTATTTATCGAGCTACCAATATTAATAAATCTAATCTCACCATAATTATCAGCAAAAGAAAACTTTTTAACTTTTGAACAATCCGTCATATCAAAGTCAACACCACCTTTGCAACTAGAAAAATCTACCCTCTTTGGCAATTTTGAATCCCAAACACACACATCATAATCATGCTCATGATAAAGCACATCAAAATCTGATAAATCCTCTTGTATATACTTTCCTTTGCGATAGCAAACTTTACACCTCTTAGCGTCATAAACTTTTTCTTTTTTATCTATTTTATTAAATTCTTCTTCAAAACCGCAATGCTTTGCCATATTCAATAAGATACCACGCGTCTCATCAGAAATTTCTCGCCCATCAACGCAAGACAACACAAACTCTTTATATTCTTCCCACTTATTTTTATCAAACCCATCAATTATACGAGCCAACTTTTTTATATTACCATAGTAGTTACCCATTCTAAGCACATCCATAGCAAACTCAGGACTAAGATTTCCATTATTTCGTGCATTCTTAATCAACGTATCAACATCATACACATTTTTATAATTATCAATTTTTACAAACATTTATCGCCTTCCTCGACCAAATAAATTCATGAATTTCTCAGCAAGGCTACCATTTTTTTCAACCTCTTCATATACAACTTTATTCTCAAACTTACCTAATTTATAAATAAGGTCTCCTTTTTGAGCTTCATCTCTAAATTTAATTTCTTCAACTCCATATAATCCATTTCTAAATTCTGAATAAATTTCACTACATTTTGATAAATCTACTTTTTTAGGAAAGCTCACATAATCTAAATTACAAACACCTCCCAATTTTAACTCACCATCTTTAGCAAACGAACAATGTTCTAGACGAACTTCCCGGCAATTAGATAAATCTGTACTAGCAGGAATATTTCTAACAGAGTTCATATCACTTTTGCTTGCCCATTTAATATTTTCATCACCATTAAATTTTGCAAAATTTATTAAAATTGCCCAACAATTAGAAAAATCCATATCTTTAGGAAAGTTTTTGCCTCCTTGAATATGAATATTAGCCAATTCATTAAATCTCAATTTTTTTACACCAGCAAAATCAACATCAAAAATCATATATTGATCACGCTCATCTTCTTTTTCTTGAACAAACAAAACATCTAAATCTGTTCCTGTTAAAGCATCTAGTTCTTCTTGAGAGCTAACAGCAACATTTTTTTCACAAGCTTTAGCATCATAGTACTTATATTTTTTATTAATCTTTTCAAGCTCATCTTTACTACCACATAACCCAGCTAACTCATTCAAATTTTCTAATGTTTGAGGAGACACCTCTCGTCCATCAACACAAGATAAAATAAATTCTTTATAAGGCTTAATTGCTTCTGCTGTCTTACAATTTTCTTTAATATTCTTCAGAACCAACTTAATATTGGCAAAATGATTAGTTTTAGATAAAACTTTCATAGCAACATCTGGCGATATAATATCTCTATTAGCATCACGAGTATCTTTAATCCACCTATCAACTTCGTAAACATTCATATCTTTATTATTTATCGCCACAAACATTTCACTCAACCTCATAAATACTAGACATAGCTTTGATTACACCTTTAGAAATATCTTTTTTTATCTTTCCCACATTATCATACTTAAATGTACCCGAAAAGTTCTCTGCTCTATCCATACAAGAATCCTTATGATCTTTATCAAAAAATTTAACTTCGTCAACACCTGACATATCACAGCAAAAAAACGATACATACTCACACATAGAAACATCTAACTTTTTAGGCATTCCTTTAGCCTCCCAAAAACTAACTCTAGCCCCTTTCTTAAACTTAATCTTTTCAACACCAGTCAAATCAGCTCCAGTAAAATTAACCTTATCACAATTACTTACATCTAAAACTTTAGGTAAATTTTTTGATTTTTCCATATTTAATAATTTTCTACAACCTTTAAATATCTCCACCCCACTCAAATCTGTTTGTACCAAACCCACTTCTTCGCAAGATGAAAAATCTAAAACCTTAGGCAAATGTTGAGTTTCAGATAAACCTACTCTTTGACAGTTAATATATTTAACCTCCTCAACGCCCGCAAAATCGGCCCCTCTCATATGCACATTTTCTAAATCAACAAATTCTAACTTTGGAGGAAAGTTTTTTGATGAATTTAATCTTGCAATTTTAGTAAATAAAAATTTCTCAACTCCACTAAAATCACATGCACTCAAATCAATATCAAGACCTCTAGCATCAACAACCTTAGGAAAGTTACAAGCATACGCCATATCAATATCAGCCCCAGCCTTAAATCTAAATTCACTAAAATCCTTAAATTGGCTCAAATCACATCCACTCAAATCTATCTCATCCATGTTAGAAAAATCAACAACAGGAGATAAATTTTTTGCCTGATAAAAATCAACACCACATGTAGAATGAATTTGTTGCGGGTTATCTAGCTTAAATGATTTTACATTCTTAAAATCTGCATTATTAAAACTAACTTTTCTACACTGTATAGATACATGACTAGGTAAAATAGTCCTTTCAAGACTACATTTATCACCACCAAAAAAGTCAAAACTATGAACATTACTCATATCTAAATCATTTAAATTCGCAGTTGAATATTTATCACAAATAATATAAGCTTTACCAACAAAACAATTATTAGCTAAAGCATTTTTTAAGTCTTGTATACAATCAACATCAACAGCTTGGCAAACATCTTTTCTATAAATCTTATCAAAATTATTTGCCTTATTAAACTCTTCTTCATATCCGCCGAGTTTTGCCAACTCTCTTAAAATCTCAATAGCTTGAGAAGACACCTCTCGTCCATCAACACAAGATAAAATAAATTCTTTATAAGGCTTAATTGTTTCTGCTGTCTTACAATTTTCTTTAATATTCTTCAGAACCAACTTAATATTTGCATAATGATTAGTTTTACTCAAAACTTTCATAGCAACATCTGGCGATATAATATCTCTATTAGCATCACGAGTATCTTTAATCCACCTATCAACT
>JAZQTW010000016.1:0-4467 GCA_045630985.1 Alphaproteobacteria bacterium | reverse complement strand
TCTGAAGTAGTTGAAATTGTTTCTTCCATTTGTTTTTCCTTTCTGCATTACGCAAAAAACCGATAAAGGTCTTATGACCCCTATCGGCTTGCTTGCTACTTGTCTAATACTTTTGCTTACTTGCTAATATTCTTTTTTAATCAAAACTATCCCTTTGGGAGTTGTTTTTAGTATGTATTCTTTATGCTCGTATTTAATTACTATCGGCAAATCGTCTGCCTTAACTATCATTACTTTCATTAATCACCACCAAACAGTCTTTGAGCAAAATTCATCATTCTAGGATTTCTTAATGCAGTCATTCCTAAATCTGTTGCCATTTCGCCCGTATTATTTATAAGTCCCGATAAATTATTCCACGAATAACCTCTTGTGGGTGCTATATTTGTGCCTTTATCAGATATAAAGGGCAACCCTGTTGAATTTAAAAAACTTGCTATTCCACCAAACATATTATTTCTCCTCAAATATACTACTTGGTAACTCTATTATATCACGCAATAGCCTATTCATACCCTTTATTTGCTCGGCTGGTGTGTTTTCTTGGTTAGAATACTTGCAAATCTGCTCTTGCATATACTCTATAAGGTTTATTTTATGCTTGTTTTCCTTGTTATCTCTTAAAAAGAGGGCTAATAAGCCTTTATTGTCCTTGTTCATTTACACCTCTCATTGCTAAATTGTGTAATTCTTCGTCTTGTATTTCTCTTTCAGTTTTTACCCCTAATTTGTGCTGTTCTGCTATAATTTTTAGTTTTATTTCTTTCGTTTTAGAAGTAATATTTAAAACATCTTCAAATTTATCAAGGTTAAATCCGTATGTTTCCATTACATCACCCCTTGCCCTTGTTGCCCTTGACTTGCCATTACCATTTGTGCCTCTTGTAACATTGGCGTAATGTTTTGCATAATCGCTTGTTGTAGTTCAGGTGGTAATTGTTTAACAAAATCAGCTATTTGGTCTATCTCTGACGGTTCGGTAAAGAATTTATCAGCATTGTCAAAGCCTAATGACTCTAAACCCGTTTTTAAAGCCTCTACCCAATCAATTCGCTCCATTAAAACAGGGTTATTAGCAGAAGCATTTAACATTGTAAACGCCTCTTGGATTTTAGCTCTACGGTCAATTAAAGCGTTTCTATCCTCGTAAACATAGTAATAAGACCCTTGCCTAATTGCATTAGTTATCTCAACTGCTACCCTTTGCCCTTTTTCCTTAACAAGTAATGTTTCAGGCTCGTTTTTGAACATCGCAAGCAATTCTGCTACATTCTCAAATACTCGTAAGTTAATCTGATAAATTTTATCAAGTTTCATTGCAATACGAGAATTACTACCATTATTTGCTAGTTGCATTTCAGTAGCTGTTCTTTTTCCTTGCTCAATATTACCCATAATATTAGCATTTACTGCTGATGTGTCGCTAATATTGTTAGCAAGTACGCCAATTATATCGGCAATTCCAGAAGCATCAAACTTAACGGCTTGTGGAAATCCACCTTGATAACTGTTTTCATACTCTAAAACCTTACCAGGCTCATAATCAACAGTACCATTCTTGTATTTTTCTTTCAAGAATGTATCACTTACCCAATGGCAAGGGTTAGCGTTCAATTCTGCAATATCGCAAGCCTTGTTTAGTAGTTCTTCCTTGCCGTTTGACATCTCAAGAATAGATTTTAAAGGACTTATGCCCCTGCCTGTTTCAGGGTCTAACATGGTACAATCCCAAATAAATGGGTTAATATATACAGGGTTTTCATCAAAGAAAATAAGATATTTACCAGCCAAAACCTCTGCAACTACATTTTTATAAAGCACATTGTTAAACTTAATATCACCGTGTAAAAATAATACCTCGTATAATTCCCCATATTTTTTTATTGTAGCAAGGGTATTGTCGGACTCTTTACTTGTTGTTTTTGTTTCTTCTGATATATCAAGGTCAAGTTCTTGCTCTTTTGTTAGTTTATACATAGGATTTGCTTTAATTTCTTCAATGCTTGCAAATCTCTTAAAGATTTTCGGGCAACTATCCCAGCTCGCTTTATCCCCATACTTGTATTTTGTTGTGTCAAAGTTAAAAAACATAGGGTTGATAGCTTCAATGTTGGCATTTTCCTCTAACGGCAATTCTTGCTCAACATAACCTTGATATGGGTCAAATCTCTTAACTTTTTTCTTACGACTTTTCCAATCAGTTTTATAAACAAAATCCCCATAAACAGCCCAATAATCGGCTGCTTTATCAAATTGAGTACCTGCTTCCATTCTTTTTAAAGCGTGAACCATTGCCTGTTTTTGAGTTTCTGCCATTTCCTCATATTCTTTAGAAGTACCTTGAACATCAAACATCTGCTCCTCATTACTCCAAATCTCTTTCCACATACTTGACTTCATACTATCCCAAGTAGTGTATAATTTATTTTCCTTGATGTTTGATTTCCATTTTTTATTAGCGTTTCTATCAGGTTGATTGAGAAATATTTGTTTTTCAAGTTCTCGAGCAGTATCTAATTGGCTAGACCTTTTCTTGTGAAACTCTCCCCACCAATCACTAATCTTTTTTGCTAATTCTTCCCTATCATCTTTAGATAGTTTCTTAAATTTCTCGTCTTTTTCTATTTGAATATCAGGCATTGACCTCACTCCTTAAAGTTTTTGTTTATATTATAACATATTATTTATCACTATATACAACATCACCCTCTGGTCTTATTAAAAAGTATCGTTCAACAAGGTAACTAGCAGCGTCAAACATATGCATTAACCACCTCAACGACTCATCATCTCGTATTTTTTGAGGTGTCGGCAAGTCTATAATATCTGTACCTGTTTTATATTTTAATTCTTCCATATTATAAAGCAATTTAGGACATCTTTTTTTGTCAATTATAATTCTTCTACGCCCTCTAGGGTCTAATATCATGTTGTTCCATACAGTTATTCTATGCTTTACTCTAGGGTTGCACGGTCGTATAACAAGACGAATAATATTTTTAGGGTAATGTTTTCTTAGTGCATTCATTATGATTGTATAGTTATCAATTTCGCTTTGTGTGTTTCTAAATGTTCCCGCAGCATCTCCATTAATTATAATCGGTGCTTTATGGTCAGGATAACGTCTTATAACCTCTTGTATTGTATCCTCTGTTGTTACATTTTCCAATGCAATTTCATCAAAGAAATAAACCTTATCCTTTGACATATGAGCCAATACCCAACACATTGAGCCGACGTTAAAATCGCAAGTTATATGCAATGTTTCATCAGGACAATAGCTTAAATCTGCCATATTATCCTCTGTAAAGTGCTTAACGACTGTATTAACGCTTGTATCGTCAGGAATACCAAGCCAAATGCGTTTATAATCGTCTGGTTTATGTTCCATTGTCAATTCTGCCATTTTAACAATATCAGTAGATACAAATGGATTTTGATTGTAGTTAATATGCAAATGCAAGCTATTATCTTTGTAAATTGTCAGCAATTCCGACATTATTGGGTGTTTTTTATGATTGATTTCAGGGTTCATAGATATAAAAATCTGTGCGTTATCCGTTCTTATTGTAGGGTTTAATGTTTCCCAAGATTTCTTACTAATCTTTTGAGCCTCCTCAAGCCATACAAACTTAAAATCCTCAAATGATTTAACATTATCAGCAGTAACATCAGAAAGACCAATAAAAACTATTTGTGAGCCTGTTGTAAGGCTTTTTATGCGTGTTGATTGTACTTCATAGGGTAATTTATACTTATCAATGATATTTTTAAATAACTTATAATTTGACTCGGATATTGAGTTTTGAAATTCTCTAGCACATAACAAATCAGCTTTTTTATATAACAACAAGTCAAGGAAATAATGAGCCAAAAACCACGATTTACCACTAGCACGCCCACCAGTTAAAGCAACATAACGCCCTTTAAAATCAAAAACAGGCTGAAAAGCCTTTGAGTATTTCCAACTATATTGAATTTCCCTCAACTTCAACAGCCTCACGGTTTACAGATATATTAAATGCTTTTTGTTTGTTGTCGGTTTCATAAAATCCGACGTGTTTAGCAAGCATATCAAGAGCTTTATTTGCTCCATTGCTGTCAAATTTCCAAATGCCTGTTTTATTTCCCTCTTTATCAATAACAGGGTTAGCCTGCATACAGCGATTTTTAACCTCTAAAATATCACGCATAAGCTCATCTTGTGAGTATTTGACACGCTCGGAACGTTTGTTTTTAAGTTCGCAGATATATTCTTGAATATCAAGTTTTGACAAGTTTTCGCTTGCAATTCTATTAGCAGTTTTTTCGCTATAACCAGCCCTAATTGCTGCTTGTGTGCCGTTTAGGTCGATTATATATTCTTCGCAGAATTGTTTTTGTTTTTCGTTGAGCATAATTCCCACATTATTAATAATTTATCTGTAACACTCCCATTATAGCATAATTCTGCTTGATAATGTTTAA
>JAZQTW010000015.1:0-78359 GCA_045630985.1 Alphaproteobacteria bacterium | reverse complement strand
ATATGAAGAAGAATTCATATACATCATATTATCAACACCATTAATTTCTTTTTCAATAGGTACAGCAACAGTATTAGCCACCGTTTCAGCACTAGCACCAGTATAGTCAGCAAACACAGTAACTTGAGGAGGAGTAATTTCTGGATACATCGCTACTGGCAAAGAAAAAATAGCAATAATACCAGCCAAACTCATAATAATTGCAATCACAACCGCAAAACGAGGTCTTTCAATAAAAAACTTAGAAAACATAATATCCCCCTAAATTATTATTTGCTTTCAGCAATTTTAACAGTTGCACCTGGACGCATCATTCTGTTTTGAGTACCATCAACAACAATCTTTTCACCAGAATTTAAGCCTTTTAAAATAACTTGATTTCCGCTAAAAGCTTCACCCAATTCTACTTCACGTAAAGATACAGTATTATCATCAGCAATTACATATACATTAGATTTTTCAGCACTTTGAACAACTGCTTTTTCTGGTACAACAATTCTCTTCTTAGGTTTTGATGTTGTTACAAACATCTTAACATATGCACCAGGCTTCAAAAGTCCTTTTTCATTTTTAATATCTGCATAAACAGCAACTGTTGCTGTATCTGAACTTACTTCATTATTAGCAAAAACTTTATCCATCTTTTGTTTATAAATTTCACCACTTGCTAGCTCAATATTAACTTCAAAATCATTCAAATTTTGCTCACCTAATGCTTTCATCTCAAGATATTCTTTATCTGTAATAGAAAAAGCAATTCTAATAGGATCTGTTTGAACCACTCTCGCTAAAACTTCAGTAGACGCATTAACATAGTTACCAACAGTAACCTTAGCTTTACCAACATATCCATCAATATATGCTTTAACTTCTGTATTATTCAAATCCTTTTCTGCCAATCTAAGACTTGCTTCACATTGTGACACAGCTGCTTTTGCTTGCAAATATGCACTTTCAGCACTATCAAATGTTGCTTTAGATGCAATATTTTTTGAACTCAACTGTTTTTGTCTCTTAAAATCTCTTTCTGTTTTTGTAAGATTCGCTTTTGCACTTTCCAATTGAGCCTTAGCTAAATCATATTTAACTTGATATGTATCTTTATCAATAATAAATAAAGGCTCATCCTTCTTTACAAAATTACCTTCTACAAAGTTAACCTTATCTAGAGTACCACTCACCTTAGATACAACATCAACACTATTAATAGCCTGAACAATAGCCACATAATTTTTAGGATTATTTACAATTTGCTCTTCTGCCACATAAGATGTTACATTTATTGCAGGCATTTGCATTGCTTGTTTATCTTTACCATAAAACTGACAACCAGCAACCAAACCAATTAACACAACAGCACCTACAAAAAGATACTTTTTATTAAATTCATACTTTGCATTAACTTTTTTAACAGCATTCAAAATTACATCTTTTTTCATTGTAAAATAAACCTCTCTTACTTTTTAATTCCATCAAACAAAAAACCTAATCCAATTTTTATTTTTTCTGCAACATCTCCACCTTGAAACTTATTCAATGAAGAAAATACGATTCCCATATATGTAGAACGAACAATTCCAGCAAGTACGTCCAAATCTATGTTATCTTTCAATTCCCCACGAGCATTAGATGCTACCAAAACTTGTTTAATTTTTTCTAAATGCCAATCTATTTGAGTAGACAAAGACTTTTCAACACGATTAACAACAGCCTCAGACCATTCCATTTGACAAATAATAAATCTATTAAATTTAGAAAAACGTAAATCATCACGAAGAACATTGCCCCATAACACAAAGTAATTTAGCAAATCTTCCAATGTATCTCCCACAGGAATTTCTTCAGAAATTTCCGCTCTTTTTCTTTCCATATATTCAACAATCAACGCTGCAACTAAATCTGCTTTATTTCTAAAATACCAATAAACAGCACCTTTAGTAAAGCCTGCTCTTGCCGCAATTTCATCAAATGTTGCTTTTGCATATCCTTTTTCTGAAAAAACATCCAAAGCCGCTTCAATAACAGCTTGTCTTGTTTTTTCTGCATCTTCTTTACATTTTCTTGCCATCAAAGTCTCCAAATTTAAAATACATACCAATATGTATGTTTATTTATTCTTATTTAAACAACACTTTGCAAAAAAAGTCAAGATAGTATTTTTACTTTTTGGTATGATAATTCATATTTTCAATTTTATCCAATATCGAGCTCAGCTAATGTAGCATTAAAATTTTCTTGATTTGGATTCGCAATATAAGCACCAATTTTTACATCTTCAAAATTCTTTAAATAAAAACTTCTGAATTTTATAAAGTTTAACCCATCTAAAGAATAAAACAAAACATAATCATTTTCTACCCTTTGCAACCTAAAACAAATATCGCAAATATTCTTACCTAATTCAAAACCACACCAGTCAGAATGTCCCGCAATAGTCAAAACCGAAGATAAACAATTCTCATTTTCTTGTTTATTCATCAAAGAAGCCTTAAACCAATTTCTTTCATCGATTCTTAGCATAATTCCACACTGAGAAAATGCCTCTAATTTATCAAATTTCCACTTTAAAACGATTGAAAAATCACTATCTTGCCTACAAAAAAAGAAATGCCCATTATCTTTTTTAAAATCATGATGAATACTCTGCCAAAAATCAGTACCCCGTTTTGCATAAACAACCATTTCGTTATTTTCAAAACGAACATTATCCGGCTCATTAAACCAATCAAAATTAGCTAAAACTTCAAAATTCATCAAAAAGTCCTTACTTGTAAATCATCCATATTTTTCAACATATTTTCCAAAGCTTCATCTTTATTTTTAGATATAACCACAGATAAATTAACTATCTGATCACCAACTCCGCTCTTAGTTTTAATACCTTTGCCTCGCAATCTCAACTTATCACCACTAGAAGAATACTGAGGAATATTTAAATTTACTTTACCATTAATCGTTGGCACAACAATTTTAGCCCCTAAAACAGCTTCTTTCACAGAAATAGGAACATCTAAAACAACATTATTTCCTTCTAATTTAAAATACTTATGAGGCAACACTTTTATTGTTATCAAAGCATCACCATTTTTTCCACCATTAACACCTTGTCCGCCTTGGCTTTTTAGTCTTAAAACTTGGCCAGATTGAGTGCCAGCAGGGATTTTAACATTAATCTGTTTTCCACCAAGAAGAATATTTTTCTCAACACCCTTAGCTACATCCAAAAAATCAACATCAAGAGTATAAGAAACATCTTGCCCTTTTTGAGCATATCTATCTCTATAATTATTTTGAGAAAATCCAGCTCCATTCATCCCTGCAAACTGGCTAAAAATATCTTCACCAAAAATAGATGAAAAATCAAATGAACCACCATTAAAGCCTGCAGATGAATATGAACCATAATTTCCACCGCCCATACCAAAACCTGTAGGCTTACCATCTGCATCTATTTCATTATTATCATATTTTTTACGCTTGTCTTTATCGCCCAAAATATCATACGCCGAAGAAATTTCCTTAAACTTTTCAGCTGAAACTTTATCATTTTTATTTAAGTCTGGATGATATTTGCGAGCAAGCTTGCGATACTGAGATTTTATCTCAGCTTCAGTTGCATTTTTACTTATTCCTAAAACTTCATATAAATTTTTCATAAAAAATCCCCTTATTAACATATCTTAATATAGGGGAGATTTTTTTATATTGCAAGACTTACACAATCAAATGTCGCTCTCATAAATCCATTATGATAAATACTAACCTCTCTCAAATAAGGAGAACCGCCATAGGATACATCAGCACAATACAATGACGCTAAAGGAGAGATTTCATCAACTCGAACATTTCTATATTGATAAGTTACAAAATCATCACCCTCACCAACAACAAAAACATCGTTACCAGAAATCAAACGCTCTTCACTAACCATATTTTCGCTATATGGTCTATCTACCTCGTTCAAAACAGGCTCTTTATCATCCATTAATACATAACTTGTTGAACAAGCATTCAACATTACAACTGCAACAAATAATAAAAACTTCTTCATCATAAATCTCCTATCTTAACTCATTATATATTTCTTTACCTGTTCTTTCCAAAATCTTCATTATTCTTCTATTTTTAGCTTCATTTGGACGTGAATTATCAAGTTTTTTTAACATTTTAGCTAAATCCTGTTTAAATTTCTGATGCTCTCTTAATTGCGCAACATCATCAGCAATATCGACATCTTTCATTTTATGATCAACAACTACTTTTAGAGTTGTAATATATTTTGCCTCATTCAACGCTGCCATTTGCGCATTTGCTGATTCAACAAAAAACAAACACCCAAACATCCCTAAAATCAAAATTTTCTTCATAATTAAATACTCTTCACAATAAAAAATTATGCTTGCATATTAATGCTTATAATATATATAAATTAATAAATTGTTTAAATGAGATAAAAAGATTGCGTTATGAAAAAAAATGTATGGATTTTATTAGATAATCGTATTGGAAGTCGTCATCAAGCTGAAGGAATAGCTTATCATTTAAGTACAAAAAACTTCAATACTATAGAAAAAGAAATTGAATACAATAAATTGTCCGCACTACCAAACTTCATACGAGGTCGAACTCTAATTGGAACAACAAAAAAAACAAAACAATCTTTAAACAACTCTTTTCCTGATATTGTAATCTCATCATCAAGAAGAACTGCACCAATCGCACGATGGATAAAAAAACAATCACCACAAACAAAACTAATACAATTATTACATATAGGTAAAACTGGTATAAAAGACTTCACTTTAATTTTTGTTCCAGAACATGATCAACACAAATTTAAAGCAGATAATATCCTGTACACTATTGGATCTCCCCATTTCGTTACAGATGAAAAATTATCTAATGCAAAAAAAGAATGGTCAGATGAATTTTCACATTTACCCAAACCAATAACGGCTTTAATAATTGGTGGATCAATAAAAAAACATCCTTTTTCTTTAGATAATGCCCTACAATTAGCCCAAGCAACAAAACGACTAAAAGAAAAAGAGGGTGGTTCTCTACTAATTACAACATCTAGAAGAACAGGTATTGATGCTCAAAACCTTATCATGGATACTCTCAAAGATATTCCAAACTACGCCTATCTATGGGGGGCTAAAGGAAAAAATCCTTATTTAGGCTTCCTTTCATGTGCTGATAATCTCATAGTTACAGGAGATTCTGTCTCTATGTGTTGCGAAGCAACAGCAACACAAAAACCTCTTAGAATATTTACGGGCAACAATTGGTTAACAGAAAAACATCTAAAATTTGTTCAGTCATTATATCAGCAAAAAATAGCCCATGATATTTTTTCAACAGAAGATATAATCAAGCAAGAGCATAAATTAGATGTTGCAAAAGAAATAGCCGATAAAATTTCTTTATTATAGTAAATCTATATCATATGATAAAAAGACTTTTATTAAATCATCTTTTAATTTATCTCTATACTTTTGTTTCTCAAAAACATTTACGACATCCTCTATCAACTTAATTGTATTATCAACACTAAGAATAGTTTCATTTTTTTGATTCATATTTTGTAATTCAATATACGGATTATCAAAACCTTGCTTTATAATAAATTTAAATTCTTTAGTAGAATTTCCCCATATGTCTAATTCTCCTCCAAAATCTCTGTCATTTTCTCTTTTTTTAAAATAAGCATCATAAATAATTTTACTCATATATTCTTTTTTTTCTCTTATTTTATCATTTTCTGTTTGCTCTTTCTTACTAATGTCTTTTATATACTTATAAGAAAAACCTCGCTTTGATAAATCTTCAACTTTTTTTATATCAGAAACTCGTTTCTTTCTAAGCGTATCATCACAGCATTTTACATTATTTATCAATCTTTCAACACGATTTAGCAAACTATCAAAAACCTTAGCACTTTCATCTTCACTCTTATATATAAAATTCATCAAACAGTATTTACGAATTTTATTATACATTTTTTGCAAATAAATAATTTTTTTACTTTCTAATTGCATATTATATTTTCTTTCCTTCAATCATTAACAATATTTAGCCTATATCACAAAATTAAATCAAGAAAAAATAGAAATATTTTACATTAATTGAAAAATAATAATTGCATATTAAAAAAATATCCTTTATTATAACAAAAAACAAAACAATAGGAGGTGCTATGTCTATAAAAACTTGCCGAGTAATATCAATTCACCAAAAACGCACTAGCATTAGATTATCAGCCATTGAATGGGAAGTTTTTGAAAAAATATGTCAAAAAGAAAATATTAAACGAAAATTATTACTAGAACTTATAGATATAAACAGAGATGAAACCTTTAGCTTAACTTCCGCAATAAGGTTATTTTGCATTCTTTATCAAAGTATCTGCATAAACGATAAAAAAGAAAACAAAAAAACATCTCCAGATGTTTTTTATAGCCCAGTATTTGAAGCAATCAAGGGCATTGTTTAATTATCTAAGGAGACTGCACTTATTTTTTTTATAAACCGATCATCAAGGAATATATTATGGTAGAACTTATAAGCAAAGTAATTACTATATCTAAAAGAAAAACCTCTGTCCGCCTTGCTGAAGCAGAATGGAAAGCATTAGATGAAATTAGTAAAAATGAAAATGTTAAAAGAAATAACATAATTGACTTAATAAACAAAAACAAAGACGAAAATATTAGTTTAACATGCGGTATAAGAATGTTTATAATCGTATATTTCAATCAAATATTAGAAAACCACCAATTTAACTATAGTTTATCATCTCCAAATAAGAATCCAATATTATCCGCAATAAAAAGCATTCTCTAACAAAAAAGACACTTGCTTAGCAAGTGTCTTTTTCCCTCTCATAAAACCTTTTTTAAAGTGGATTCCTCTCCCACGGATGAAGTTTATTACCAGTATAACCCACCGCTTTCTTAACAAGAATTCTCCACATTTTTTCATCTACTTCAATTAGAGATGAAATCCAGCCTTGATTTACCTTGTCCAAAATCTCTTTGCACATGTCTCCAGGAAGCTCTACACACCGAATTGTCCTACAAGCAAAAGAACTCGCTGCATACTTCACAAACATTCTGCGAACTTGTTTGTACTGCCCTTTACAAGAAAAGAGTTCTCGGTGTGTGAACCACATGTTCTTTATCACCTGATAAAAATCTACAATTTCTTTAACAGAACGATACGCTCCTCTTTCTGTGAACCAACGCTGAACCAAATAAGGTCTCTCAATAAACTCAGCTATTCTTGCCGAGTAATACTGTTTAGATTGCTCCATAATAATTCTAAAATTCTATAATTGTATAATACATGGCTTCACACTATAATACTCAAAAAAAATATTCAAGTATTTTCTTTCTTATTTTATTTTGTCAAAACTTAAACATTTTAGCCAAAAAAATCTTGCATCATTAAAAAAAATATGATATAACCTCTACAAACATTAAATTTTTATGACTATGATGCAAAGCAATCAGCGAATTTCGGATGAGAAGCTCAACCAATTCGCAAAATCAGAATTCGGTACACTACCAACAGCAGGTCCTACACCAGCAGAAGTATTCTACGCAGATGATATCCTCTCCGTAGAACAGAGAATGGTAAATATCTCTGAAACATGCTACGGACAGAGGTGTGACATCAACGAAGACGGAAAGTACATGGCAAAAAGACTTATGGACTTTCTGAAATAAAAGAAACGACAGGCTGCCCCACAAGGCAACCTGTTTTTTTCATAAAAAAACAGGCGCCAAACAGCGCCTAAATTCATTCAACTACTCTCCTATAAGTTCGTAGCACCTCTTAACAACATCTGGTATATTTGCAGATCTTGTAAAGGTTAAAAGAATAGCCTCTTTTCCACCAACTCTTTTTCTTAAGTTGCAAGGTTCAAGTTGCTGACTATCCTTAGCGTATCTACAAACCAAAAAATAATCAGCATCTTTTTCTGACTTTAGCGGAAGATAAAGATATTCTGAGTTCACAAACTTAAACGAAGCATCCGTAAAAACAAAAACATCATTATCACCAATAAATGAACAGAAATACTGCCCCTCTTTTACAATTGCATACATCCCGCCAATAAGGTTTTCAGAATCATGTTCATAAACCTCAAAGAATTCTATATCATCAATTGAAGCACAAATAGGTTCTTTACGTACCTGGGCCATAACCAATACATAGCACTCTAAAAGTTGAGAAGGAAACATGCAAGCATGTGCAAGCGAAGCGACTTTCATTCCACATCCTGGTTCAAAATCTACATTTAACAAGATGTGCCCTGTTTCTTTGTTTAAAACATCCATATCTATATAAATTAAAACATATGCTTATTTGACAAAAAAATTATATATGTCAAATATTTTAAAATCAAGCTTTATTTTCATAAAAAGCTTGAAAAATAAATACATTACTATAATATGCCCTGCAAATAATAAATAATTATGTCTCACAATTAAATAATAATCATTATGCTTGCTTTTACAATCATCATCAGCATTGTTGTTCTTGTTTGTGTTGCAAACTTTTGTCTTGCTCTTGTCGAGCGCAAATGGGAAAAAGAACTAACATCAAAAGTAGAAACAATGTCTGCAGAAGAGCTTGATGCTCAAATCAAACTCTTATTTGACGAGCTAGAAAAAGGTTTCTCTATAAAAAAATCATTTGAATATGAATTTTTTGCTGAAGAAAAGGAAAAGCGCCAAGAAAAGTAATTTTCAACCGATAGCTCTTGCTATCGGTTATTTTTTTGCCTTTACATTTAAACAAGATACATCTAATCTCCATATGGTTAAAAAAGGAGAGGATTTATGAACAAAATATTCAGATATTCAATAAAAGCCATCATCATAAAAGACAACAAACTACTTGTTGAGAGTTGTGACTACGGACGTGGACGATTTTGTAAACTTCCTGGTGGTGGGCATCAATGGGGTGAAACAATGCAAGAAGCTCTAATAAGAGAGTGTAAAGAAGAACTTTGCCTAGATGTAAAACCTATCCGCCTTGTACTCGCCAGAGATTATATTGCAAAAAACCATACACAAATGATAGATGATGATATTTTTCATCAAGCTGAATTAATGTTTGAATGTGAGGTAAAAGATTTTTCCACCCTTGCCTGTGGTAGTGAACCTGATGGAGAAGATCAGCAAATCAAATGGCTAGAATTAAGCAAACTTGACCAAGAAGATTTTTATCCCGAAGCAATCATTCCGTATCTTTCTAAATTAAACGAAATAAAAGAAACAATAATTCTTGGCGATGTAAATTAAAATACTATACTTGCTTTTTCTATAAAACATGCTATAAGCTCTACACAACATTAAGAAAGGGAACAAATGCTTTATTCAATATTTTTAATTCTAATAGGTTTTGTATTATTAATGGGTGGCGCAGAATATCTTGTAAAAGGCGCTGTTGCTATTGCTAACAAACTAAAAATCCCAACAATTATCGTAGGCTTAACAATTGTTGCCTTTGGCACATCAACCCCAGAATTTGTAGTTAGCATTAAAGCCGCAATGAATAACTCTGCAGGCATCTCTCTCGGAAATGTTATCGGCTCTAACACAGCAAACATCCTACTAATTTTAGGAATCACAGCCTTAATATCTCCTATCAAATGTCGTCGTAGAATTTTTTTAAGAGACTACAAATTTTTACTAGCCGTAAGTATACTTTTTAATATTTTTGCTTTTTCAGGAACTTTTGTTTTATGGCATGGCATTATCTTATTAATAATGCTCGTATGGTTTGTATATCACAACTACAAAAACACAAAACAAGAAGATATTGCAGAAGACGGCACTAGTCCTATAGCTCACAAAAACTGGTTATACGTATTATCTTTAACTGCTGGAGGATTAATTGGTATTTTATACGGAGCAGAAACCCTAGTTAAAGGCGCTGTTCAAATGGCTAGATTACTCGGCGTATCAGAAGAAACTATTGGTTTAACAATTATTGCCGTAGGAACATCTCTTCCAGAATTAGCAACAACCGTTTTAGCAACAATTCGCAAGCAAACAGGTGTTGCCCTTGGTAATATTGTTGGTTCAAACATTTGGAATATTGTTTTTATAATGGGATCAACATCTACAATAACCAACGTACCTGTTCCTACACAATTTATTAATTATGATATTTGGGTAATGTTATTTGCTACAGTTATATTATATCCAGCAATGATGACTAAAGCTCGTTTAACAAGATTGGAAGGTTTTTTATTTGTAGTTGTTTATACATTATACATAACTTCACAAGTACTTATTACTCAAGGTTTGATTAAATTTTAAGAATGCCTCAACTTAACTTTTGGATTGTTATAAGCTTCTTATATCCTATATTGTTTGCCATAAACAATATAATCAACAGTATGCTTGTAAATAAAAACTTCTCCAATCCCTATGTTCTAACTTTTTATAAATCTATAACAAACGCATTATTTGTTCCGCTAATATTGCTAGTCAACCAACCCTCACCACCATCATACCACATCTTAAGCCTATATTTTATACTAGCAATATTAGACTTATCCTACCTAATTCCATACTACAAAGCCTTAAAAAACATAGATGCATCTATTGTCACTGCTCTATTTTCCTTAGGCCGAATAGTTATGCCTTTACTAACTTACATATTTTTAGATGAAAAACTAAAGCCTATACAATACCTAGGTTTTACACTAATAATATCCTCTACTATAGCGTTAAGTTCTCAAAAAATAAAATCTCTAAAAATCAATAAAGCTTTCTACTTAATGGTGTTATCCTCATTTATACACTCATCTTTTTTAGTTCTAGAAAAGCATACAATAAACAGTGACACCTCTTGGATAAATCTTATGATTTACCCATCTATTTTTAGTACATTCATCCCTTTTCTACTCTTTTTATCGCCTCATCTAAAAAGAGAAATAAAATACCACTACACCCACTTCAAAAATGACATACACCTATTTTTAAGCATGGAGCTATTTACATTTATTGGTCTACTAACCATAAGCTTTATTCTGCCACATATATCAGCCATTACCAAAGTATCAATATCATCAACCACTCCTATTTTCGTTTTAATCATTAGCATCTACTTTAACAAAAACAAAAAAATAACTTATCTAGAAAATCTATCCAAACAAGAACTAAACAAAAAGCTCATTTTGTTTTTATTGATTGGGCTAGGAACATATTTAGTTATAAATTAAACCACTCTTAAATCCATTTTAATTATTAACCACTAAAATCCCTCTCAAATTATACGAAAAGGGATACTAAAATGAAACTCAACAAAAACTCATGGTTATTAATTATCATCAATACCATACACACTATAATAAACCTATTTTACTCTACATTTTTAGTAGCATACTTTCTAAACATAACTAATAACAACATCATCCCAGCATCCTTATTTTATATTTTCACTTATTTATTACTAATGGTCGGCTTCACCCTCATTGGACCACTAGTAAAAAATGGTAAAAAACTTTTTCTATATCGCCTAAGCTTTTTTACAAACGCTTTACTTCTATTAGCTATAATCTACCTAAAAGAAAACATAATAGAACATATTTGGATACTAGGACTAATATTGGGACTAGAAAAAATGTTTTACTGGTTCCCACAAAATCTCCTAATTTCACAATTTGCAAATGGCAACCAAATTATCAAATATACCGGATATTCCTATGTATTTTCAGGCATAACAAAAATAATAATGCCAATAATATTAGGCTATCTAATTACTCTAAACTCTTTCATCAATACAGCAATAATCGTCTTAGTTCTAACCATAATCCAGCTATTTCTATCATTTTTCTTAAAAGAAACACTATCAAAAGCAAAGAAGTTTAATATTAAATCTTTGTGGATTTTAGCAACTCGCAGAGAAAAAATTAAAAACTCGCTAAAAATCGAACTACTAAAAGGAACAGTTCTAGATATAACAGATATATTAATAGTTCTCTATATTATATATATGTTCAAAACAAACCTAAACTTGGGTATTTTCACTTCAATTTTTGCAATTTCGGCCGTTACAATAGATTACATATTAGGAAAATATTGTAATTTTACATCGTTTAAAAAGATACTTTTCTTCAGCAGCCTCATGGTTGTAATAGCAACATCATACTTTGTTTTTGATACAACAAAACTATCGTTCATTCTCTATAATCTCATATTTGCAAGCGCAGGAGAAGCTCTACGCACCATCACAGAAATCAACATGTACAAAATATCTCAAGATAAATCTATCATCGTACATTACCGCGCAGAATATATAGCTTTACGAGAATTTGTGCTAAATTTTGGTCGCATTATTGGGTTTGGAGTAATAATCTTAATTTCCTTAATAGGTGGAGATTACCTATTAAAATATCTAATCTTAGGCCTAAGCATGGTTTTGGCATATGTTGGACACTTAAGCATAATCCTCTCCAATCAAATTACAAAAAGCAAAAAACTATCATAAAAAATTTCGCTTGCTTTTTTTGACAAAAAAGATATACTGCCACGAAATAAGTTTATTATTCTAAAAAATATTATATTATGGACATGCTAACAATGACAGAGAGAGCTACCATTTTTTTCTCTCATTACAACGAAGGTAAAAAGCCGGAAGATGTTGGCTTCAAAGAAGCTTTACCATTTTCTTATGACACACTGGGTAACAAAGTAAAAGGCGTCATTTTTGCCCCAAGCAAAGAACATGCTGAAGCTTTTATCACAAATCAAAAAACCTTATGGTCTTTGGCAAAAGCATCAATATTCGGCGGTTTAATGGCTTGTGCCTACCTTTTCATTTCTATTTGGTTAAATGTTGCATATGGAATATCTACTATGAAAACACTTATTCCTATGCTTGCAGTACTCTTCATTATCCTCTTGGTTCTTCCTTCTATAATCGTAAAACTAAAAAAGAATCAGAAGATGATAGATGGAAAAATATTCGTATACACCGAGTAGAACAAAACTCCTTTCTTATCATAAAAAACCTCACCTTTGGGTGAGGTTTTTTATTTTATTGGAATGTTTTTTTTATAACTAGTGATTATAGTGCAAAAAATTAGACATAAAAAATATTTGATTTTTAAATTAAAAAGAATTAAACTCACTCCACTATTAAAAATTACAATGTTTAATTAATTATTCTAAATATTCTTATTATGAAAAAAACAGAAGAAGAAATCAGGAAAATTATTATCGACAGTGTTGAAGAAGCCCGAGCTTGCTTTGACACCGAACAAGAGTTCATCTCTTGGCTTAACGAACCGGTCAAGCACCATTTTGCAGTATTGAGAAACAAGGAATGGGAAGAAATTATCCTTACTGTTGTCAACAGCAGCACTTGGGGAAGCCATAGAACCGGCGGTCCTGTTTGGGTGATTGACTTTTCTTATGAAAATGTGAAATCACTTCTTCCTGACAACCCATGGACGCCGTATTTTTCTAAGGACAAATACAACGAAAGTATTAGGGTGATGATAGATTACGTAAAAGAATTTATCATAGCAACCTGTGTAAACAACGTGTTGCTAGTTTATCCTAATGACGACAAATTCGCAGAAAGACCGAAGATGATGTTCATCACAGATTACCGCATTCTTTATTTTATAGATTTTCAGGTATACCCATACCCTCATCACATGCTTGCTCTGCCAAAACTATGGAATTGTAAGAACTATTCACTTGAGAAACGCACAAGCCATGAGTTGCTGTTTGGAGCTGAAATTGACCGACTTCCAAAGGGAGAATATACGGTTTGTGTGGACGATCTACCTAAAGAACCTATGATCGATCATGGTAATGATAATGAATACTGGCGTTATCCTTTATATGAAATTGATAAAGGACAAATAGGACGTTACACACAAATTCCAAAATCCGGCCAAGTAAAAGATTATCTGCCTATGTATATATACGATGTCATGGAGTATATGCGATTGGAAGGTCTGGATATCACTATGCGACATGAATTCAGGTATACTCACCGTGCAGATACATCAGAACGAGTTGCATTGCTAAAAAAATCCGGCATTAAAAATGCTTCTGGAATCGTTCCGGTAAACAGGGTTGACAAGGTAAAGATGGTTTATCAAACATTGGAACTGAAAATGCCTGAAATAACCGAAGAACACTGGTTCAAGCAGTTCCCTAAAAAAATCAAATGGGAAGAACTTTAGCAAATTTTTTCTAACTTAAAAGCCACTATCATAGTGGCTTTTTCTATATCAACAATCGTATTGACAATATTCGCATCATTTATATAATTCAGCCAATCTTATACATTAATCAGATATTATTAATCACTATAAATTATTATTCATTATGGAAGTAACAAGAATTGTTCTGTATGTATGGGCTATAAGCTTGATACTTTTTTGCTTATGCTTCATCTATTTCCTTAGAAGATGGGAAAAAAGGCGCATTCGCCTATGTACTACAAAAGCAACTCCCAATGAGGTAATCCAGTACAAACAAATAATTTTGCGCTGTATGTACTTTATTATCTACTACATAATAGCTTTTGCAATATACCTAGCATGGGTATCAACACCAACATCTCTAATAATTTTCTGCATTTTCTTCTTTATAGGTCTAATTATCGCTTTATCAAGCCTAATAAAAGCATTTAAAGAAGAATAGCTAACACCACCACCCTTACTGGGTGGTTTTTTTGTACAAAAAACTATTGCAACAATCTTAAAAATGTGATATAAACAAATCTAATAACCAAATATTATTTTTTATGAAACAGATTTTTATTTCTTTGCTACTAGTTCTCACTAGTACAACTACCTTCGCACAAATAGTATGCGATGGTAACATCCTTTTAGATGGCGAATGCTATTCTACAAAGGAATACTGTGATGCTCAACCCTCAGTAGAGGCTGTAAAAGATGCGGATTTTGTATATGCATTTATGCAAAATTCCGATAGCAATTATCTAGAGGATGGTGATTATCATGATATGTACATAACTCCAAACGGAAGTTATGGAATAAATTCAAAAAACACATATTACGAATTTAATTCCATAGGTTTTAATGTACATACATACATAAACACCCCAACAAGTTGGAAGATTACTAACTATGGGTATCATGGTGAAAACGCTTTCAAGCTAGGATATAAAGTAGGATATCTTTTAGCTGACAAAGGTGATAATCAATACATCATTGTTTATGGAAAGCGATAAATCTTCCAATTCAACACAATGAAAAAACGGCATAACAAATGCCGTTTTTTCATTATATGCAATTTATTTTATCTCCCTTTATGAAAGACTCTATTAAGTTTCATCCTTCTAAGTCTCTTCTTTGCTTTTTCTTTATCTCTTTTAGCTTCAAGCTTCTTCTTTTTAGCATACATCTGAGTATCATCATTACCTTCACTATCATAATGAGTAATATGCTCAATATCCTCTTCAGGACTATGATAAACTCTATTACTAAACAACTTTTTACCTGAGTAAGGAGAATAAATTTCTGTTGTTGTTTCTCCATCAATCATAAAAGTCAATGCTGTTTCACGTATTAAAAGATTTCCTTTATCATCATAATATGCAGTAACTTTTTCCATTCTATCTTGTGATTCAACAACAGTCTTACTCTCATCAACACTAGCCCTTGCTCTCTTATAAGCTTTTGCATAATCCTCACTCAAAGCCTTTTCATTATCCTTATACTCTTGGTTTTTCTTTATTTCTTCTTCAGTTGGAACTCTTTTACCTTTATTTAAAACTCTTTTTGCATTCAAAGCCGCTGATGCTGCATTCATTGCCGCTGTCGCCGCAATTATAGGCGCTACATTTACCATATCAATCCTCCCTTAATTTACAATATACGTATAACATATCACAAAAAACACCCTTTGTCAAACACATACATATATTTATATAAAACATCTACATTGTATAAATAAAATTAATCTCTATCCTTATCTCTACTATTAACTATCACTCTTTGACAATCTTTCGTTTTTTGTAAAGAAGTAACTTTAGTTTGTTCCTCATTTTTAACCAATTGTTGTGCTTCTTCATGTTTATTAAGAAACATATTCTCCCCTCTACTAAGCGCTTTAAAGAAAACATACTTCTCCTTCTCAGACATCTCTGCTACTGATACAGAAGATACAGCAGATAAACTTTCAACTTTTTCTACACTTTCATTTTCCGAATTTATTGGTAAAGAAATATTTTTTGCACCAATATCAATGCTTAAGCGTCTATCCATCATCTTTTCTTTGCCTAACTTATCATATTCCGCAATCATATTATTCTGTCTATCAACCATAAATCCAGATAATGTATCATCCACCGGGTTATGCAATTCAACAAATTCTCGCCATCTTGCATCTTTAACTTTACCTTCTTCATCTACCTCTAATGGAAGAACTCTAAAAACCCCATCTCTCTTTGTTGCAATATATATTTTTTTTAATTTATTTTGATGCGGATACACAGCTGTTTCATCAGAGTATGGGGCAACAAACTTTCCCCCATCAAATGGTTTACTACCACTATCCAAGAGCAACATCTCCTGATTTTCTCCTCTAGACTTATATTCATAAACAAAACCAAAAGATATCGCAAATGACCTTGCATTATGACAGGAAGCTGCAACCGCATACCCAACAGGATTATTTGAAGTACTCCCTCCCGAATATACTTCATAATCCATCATAGATGCCGCATAAGTATGAATCATATTTTTTTCCTTCCTACGAGCAAATATTGAATATGGTAATCCACCTTTTTTCCCTCCATGAAAAACTGATGTTATCGGTTTATTTTGTTCTAGCATTTCTATATTTTCCTTATCTGGAATATGCGAATCAATCCCTTTTTCAAATGCTTCTTCTTTCATCATATATTGATACACATATTTTACATAAGGCATAAACTCCTCTTTATGCTCTACTAAAATTTTTCTAGCTTCTTCTTCTATTTCTTTTAATAAATCACTGGATAAATAACGTGGAAACCTTTCTTTTCCTTCTTTGATAATTTTATCATGTAGGTCTAAATCCCTTGGTTTTATGTGATCTATAAAATTGCATAATATCTTGTACGGTTCTTCTCCCTCTATACATTCTTGATAAAAATTATTCATAACCCTCTCATAATTATCTTTTGAATAATGAGAAGCTATTATTTCTAAATCTAATCCAACTCCTTCTTCTTGAGACAAAGGCTCATGAGTTGCAATAGCAAATGTTTCTCTAGTTCTTGGACTAGATAAATATGCTTCAGATCCACATTCATAAATAGCATCTATCATAGCTATATTAGCCTTCAATGCTTCATCCGGAGCTAAAAATGGAGCATTTATTGTCCTAGATTGCTTATCTACAACAAAAACATCTGTATTAACAGCCCTCTCATCATCTTCTGTAGCAACATCAAAACCTTTTTGTTTTAATTTTTCAACAATATCTCCCCCCGCATACTCTCTCCTAAATGCAACCATTGGAGCTGCCGGTCTATCTAATTGCTCATACATTCTTCTAATAGACCTAAAAGCTTCACCCGGAAATTTACTTTCCATAATTTGTCGTTCAATATATTGTTCACTTAGACCAGATTTCAATATTTCTTCTTTAGAAATATCACTTGGATATTCTAAAACCTTTTTATAATACTCCACAAACTGATATATTTTAGATTGTTGTTCATCACTTTGTTTTTCTTCTAAATTTTTTATAAAATCATCTACATTACCATTTGAGCGAATACATTCTACTAACTCATTAGCATAACTCCTCTCAAAAATATCTTTTAACAAAGCTCCATCCATTTCTTGTCTCCCTTATATTTTAAATAACAAAACCTCAAAGGAATTCGTTACCTTTGAGGTCTTAGTTAAAAATTTTCTCGGCAGGGTTTGTTAGTGTGTGTGTGTGTGTGTGTGTAGAAAACCGCCACTTTCAAGGTATTCTCAAATCTTTTACACATATTATTTAATACATTTTCCATCCCCTTATCTCCTTCAATATTTATACAGTATATCACAAAAAACACCCTTTGTCAAATTTATAACATACATACTAAAAAATAGATTATTATATTGACCATATTGGGGTTTTGTTCTAATTTTCCAAATAATTTACAGAAACAAGGATAGATAATATGCAAAAAACAGGATTAGTTTTAGAAGGTGGAGCAAAAAGAGGTATCTACACCGCAGGTGTACTAGATGTTTTTTTAGAAAACGGAATAACCTTTGACGGAGTAATTGGCGTTTCTGCAGGCGCAATACATGGTTGTTCATATGTGGCAAAACAAAAAGAACGTAGCATCCGTTATAACATGAAATACGGAAATGACTATCGTTTTATGAGCTTTCGCTCTCTACTCTTAACCGGAAATATTGTAGATACAAAATTTTGCTACCATGATTTACCAGAAAAATTAGACCCATTTGATAACAAAACATTTATGGATTCTAATACCAAGTTTTACGTAGTTGTATCTAACATAGAAACTGGTAAGCCCGAATATATCCACTGTAAAGACTTGTTTAAAGAAATTGATTATTTGCGAGCATCAGCATCTATGCCATTTGTCTCTCAAATAGTAAATTTAAATAACAACAAATATTTAGACGGAGGCATTTGCGATAGTATACCTCTACAAGGCGCAAAAACCTTAGGTTTTACAAAAAATATAGTAATAGCAACTCGTCCTGAAGGATATCGCAAAAAGCCATTTAAGGCAAAGTGGCTAGCAAATTTAATCTATAGAAAATACCCAAACTTCATCAAAACAATACTTAATCGCCACACAATGTACAATAACGAGATAGAAGAAATAGAAAAATTAGCTCAAAAAGAAGAAATCCTCTTAATTCGCCCAAGTAAATTTATAAATATTTCAAAAATGGAACCAAACCTTGATATAGTTAAAGAAATGTACGAACTAGGTCGACAAGATGCTACAAACATGCTAGATAAAGTTAAACAATTTTTAGCACAAATCACAAATCAATAAAAAATATTGCTTATTCCTCCCAGTGTGATATAAACAATAGCGTGTTTTATTTACAAGGAGAAGACAATGTCAAAAGAAATTGAACGTAAATTTTTAGTAATTGATGACAGCTGGCGTTCTTTAGCACAAGGAACACATTATCGTCAAGGATACCTTAATAGTGCAAAAGAACGTACTGTTCGTATTCGCACCATAAATGATAAAGCTTTCATGACAATTAAAGGCCCAACAGTTGGTATAACTCGTATGGAATTTGAATATGAAATTCCACACAATGAATGTGTTGAAATGCTTACAAACCTTGCAGAACAACCAATTGTAGAAAAAATACGTTACAAAATTGCTCTAGACGGATTGGTTTGGGAAATTGATGAGTTTTTAGGAGTTAACAAAGGTTTGATTGTTGCAGAAGTTGAGCTTCAAAGCGAAGACCAAAAATTTGAAAAACCAGAATGGATTGGCGAAGAAGTATCTGGAGACCCTCGTTACTTCAACTCTAACTTAGTAAAAAATCCATATACAACATGGAATAACTAGTCATCAAATAATTGGAGAAACAAAATGACAGACGTTTTTGCAAAAAATGTAGCTCAATCAGCAGACGAAGCTGCCAAATTAACACCTCGCGCCGAATTTAGAGTTTTTGGTAAAGATATTATAGAAGGTGTTAAAGAAAATATGTGGAACTGCAAAGCAGTATTATATAAAGCACGTGTAATGCCTGCAGAAACATATATTTTATCTAAAAAGACTGATGAAGCAAACGTAAAAGTGCGCGATGATTTATTAGATATCAAAACAAAAGTTGGCGAAACACCAGAAGGATATGAAATTTTCCAACCTAGAGGAAAATTCAATTTCCCTGTAAAAAAAGAAGAGTTAGCAACAATTCTTTCTCACCTCAAAGTAGAGTTAGACTTAGATAAAGACGAATATTCTTTTGAAGAGTTCTGTGAGCTTGCACGCAACCATCATCAATTAGCTCTAGTTACAGTAGAAAAGAAACGCTATGGATTTTCTGTAAATGATGTAATTTGCGAATATGCTTATGTTTGGATGAATGGCGCTTTAGTAGAAACAGCTTGTTGTGAAAGTGAAGACTACACAAAGATGAAAACCGCTGTTGAAGCTTTAGGTATAGATAAAATGCCAAATACCAACTACTTAAAAGCAGCTAAAAAAGTAATAGGTTTCTAAAAAACAATAAAAAAAGAGGAAGAAAATTCTTCCTCTTTTTTTTTTACAATGGTCGCGTTCCCCCACTCTAAATTAGAAAAAAATACCTTGTTTTTGATAAGGCAATTTTTTTATTATTTTACAAAGTGTTATTTTAACGTTGGCAAACCTTCTCATCCACAATGGTGAGGTTGGCTTTTGTTCACCGCCCACTAGGTGTGGTAATAATTTTTTTATTGTTTTTCAATACAATACACCGACCACTAGGCTATAACTTGACTTTTATATCTTAAAAAAATAGTGACAAATCAGAAAACAACAATTTTCCGAAAATTAGACATAAAAACATTTGATTTTTATAATAAAATAGATTATCATCTGCCCACTATTAAAAATTATGATGTTAAACTATTTAAATATTATCTATTATGGTTAGAGAAGAATATCTTAATCCGGAATTTATGTACAGATTCATAAATTCTTTATGCAAAAAAGATGGGTGGAATATGTACCATTTTGTTTTTGGTAAACTGTGGTATAAAAATCTCAAGCAGCCAATACTTATGCAAAATAATCATGGCTATAACATGGTATATAAATTCAGAGTATATAAGTTGCCTAAACAAGTTAATTATGGTGAGAAGAGCAAGAGTGAATATGTTCGTGTCACCATGAAAGATTTGAGAGAGAAAATTATCTGGAAAGACATTTATTTTGATATTCTTAATGAGTGTTTTGTTGAGCATGATAAATGTATGGTTGAATCTTTTGAAGAATTTCCTTCATTTTTCAAACTTAATGAGCAAATCTATTATGGTATATACGGACAACCCAAGGTTTTAAAATATCACTATTGCAGAGGACGAGAGTGTTGTAGCTACCGCTTAAAAGACTACATGAAGAGCATGGGAATTACTGCACAAAATCTTTATGATCCTTATAGTCTGTTACATAATATGATTGATAAAAACAATCATTGTATGCATGGTCCTTATGGTAGTTATTTTGCTTGTTTTATTTTTGATACACACGAGGAAGCAAATTCAAAAATTGCTAAAATTTTGAGTGAGGATTATGATTGTGAAGATTTCTATTTTTTTAATATTAAAAGAGTAGATGATTCAGAAATTTTTGATACGGGTCGGATAAAACCCAAAACAGGTCATCATGAGTTGTATATTCATAATCCTATATTCCCAGTATTTTATACAGATAATGTTTTGGAGCTAACCGTTCCTATTGCTGAAGCTGTAGAAAAATTGGCCGTTAATATGTCTAATGCTTTGAATAGTATCCAACACACCTTGTCTTTAATGTCAACTTCAATACAGAGGTTGATGTGCGATAGATTAAAAGATGTTTATCAGGACAGGTATTGTAAAAAGTGGGATTCTATACTTCGTACGGAATTTTTGCCACTGTGGGATGATATGGTGGTAAGATCTCATGAGGTTGGGATAAAAGCAATAGCACAGGATAGAGAGGTTTATGAAGCACAATTGGGCGAGATTGTAGAAAAATGTTCACTAACTTCAAAAAAGATTTCTACGGTACAGAGAGATTATGAGAAGCTTTACTCCGATATAAGAAAATTAAAAACATCTGATTTTTCGCTGACTACATTACTGGAAATATCAAATGGTTTTAAGATATTGGAAAGTAAAACCGAAGAAGGATAATTTATGTAAACCAAAAGGCTTGGAGAAATCCAAGCCTTTTGGTTTTATTAGCTAAAGTTACTTGTTAAATATAACAAAAAAACCACTCATAAAGAGTGGCTTTTTTTATGGTCGGAATGAGCCACCAAAATCGAGAAAAAGATACCATCAAAAAATTCCTGTTTTTCTTATAACACTAAACGCTTTAAATTCTGTTATAGATTTTTAAGTAATCTAGTAAAAATTGTTTTTCTTTTTCTGGCGTTGTAAATTTTTTCTGAAAAACTGTTTCAATAAATTTTTTCCGAGTAATGACCAAGATATCTCTTTCCGAGCCGTATTTCGATGTTTCACTATAGTCAATTTTTACAGCACCACATTTTGTGTTTAATTGATATGAGGGCAAATTTTTAGGATAAATTGTTAGGTAAATTTTATCATCATAATTTAGAAAATAATAAGCCAATAAGTTTTTCTGGGCTTCAAATGCATATCCTTTATGCTCATAATTTGGGTCTAAAAAAATGCCCAAATCACTGCTAATTTTCTGATCAGGATTATGAAAAAAACCAATATAACCTATAATATACCCATTTTTCAAACAAATATTCAAACGTTTTGTAGTTTCTGGAAATATTGATTTTTCTGCACTTGTTAAAAGCCCCATGGCAGCCTCTGTCAAATCAGCATCACTTTTTGCTGAATTGTAATCAAATCGCGTGTATAAAAAATAGCTGGGATTTTTCTCCTTGGCAATGCGCATATTTTTTGCGATTTGGACATAGCGCGCGACATCCTTTTTATTTAATGGGGTTAAATACAACCGTTCGGTGTGGATGATATCCTTCATACTATTTTTTCTCCAATCACTTCAAATTTAAATTAAACAGCAATATAATGCAAGTATTTTCTCAAAAAAATACCATAGTATGCATGCACATACTATGTTATATAGTTGGTCGGAATGAGAGGATTGATTTTCGTTTCACTCAATCGCACTGGCGCTCATCAGCTTTCAGCTGACCGGTGTTCTTCCGTCCACCTTTCACTTGTAGTCGAACCTCCTTCCTCGGAGCTTCTAACCTCATACCATAAAAAAATCCTACCACAAGGGTAGGACTTTTTTATGGTCGGAATGAGAGGATTCGAACCTCCGACTTCTTGCACCCCATGCAAGCGCTCTACCAGGCTGAACTACATTCCGATATCTACCAAGCTTATATATCTTAGTAAGCCAAAAAGCAAGTATATTTTATATTGTTTTTCATCACAAAAAAAGGTCGCCTTAAAGCGACCTATAAACTTACATCTAAAATGCAATTATGCTGAAACTTTACCAGCAACAACTTTTTTAATTTTTTTAGCTTCTTCAGAAAGTTTGCTATCTGGAGTATTCATCAAATAAGCATCAAGACCACCTTTGTGTTCAATAGAACGAAGAGTCTTTGTGCAGATTCTCAATTTATATACTTTACCCAAAGCTTCACTCAAAAGAGAAACTACTTGTAAGTTAGGCAAAAAGCGACGACGAGTTCTGTTGTTAGCGTGGCTAACGTTGTTACCGCTCATAACGCCAGTGCCTGAAATTTCACATTTCTTAGCCATTTTCTTATCCTTTACTCAAAAAACTTTTGCTCATACATACAAACATAATACTAATAAGTCAAGCAAAATCTTCTAAAAAACATTAAAAAAAACTAGATTTTTTACGATTTTCGTAATATAAAACATAATTCTTAGAATAAAAAGTACCCGTAGCTCAACTGGATAGAGTTTTGGCCTCCGACGCCAAAGGTTGCGAGTTCGAACCTCGCCGGGTACACCACCCTTTATAACTCATCTTCCTTAGATACTCTACAGTTTTGATGCCATTCCATAAAAGCAGCTAACTCTTTTTTATTAGTAAATTGACATCTAATAACTTCTCTTTGAGATTTTATAAATGCTTTTACAAACTCTGCAAATTGTTTTGGTGTTTCAGATGCCAATCTCATAACATTTGGTGTTAACGATAATTTATCTTTTGTTTGTTTTAAAGAATTTCTAATAGAACCTCGCAAAATATTATTTGCAAATGTCTGCATTTTTATAGCACTTTTACTCATATTTTTTACTTTTTTAAATCCTAAAAAGTCGTGCTCTCCAATATCTTCGGGGTCAACATCTTTATATCCATAATATTTAACCCCAAACTCTTCTCTAAGCAATTCTTTTTTTCTCTTAGGATTACCTTCAACCCCTGCTTTATCAACCTGTGCACACATAAATATCCTAGTGTTATTTATAGAGGGAAGCATTATTAAACCAAAATCAGGATGTGTCATTTGAAAATATTCTTTTAATTTAGATTGATATTGAGCATGATCATCTTGAGCCGATTCTATACAAACATAATTTGATTTGGCCAACCAAACAGGAGCATCAGGCGAATAGTTTACAGAAAAAACACGTCTAAATATTAAATCCCGTTCTATTTTGTTAAAGCCATTTTTTTTCAAATCATTATTAAGCAATTGTTCCATGCGCAAATTTACATATCCACCATGACAATGAGTAACTGCAGTAATTGTGCGCATATAATAACGCATAGCTCTTAAATCAGAACCACCTGCTTCAACTTTTGGCTTTATAGCCAAATCATAAATATCTTTAATATAGCTTGGATTTATATTTTCTTCTTTCACAACATCCGAAGCACCTCTTAAATCAGCTTCAGTATATTCTGTAGCTTTCCATGCCTCATAATACAACAAATCTCTAGCCAGCTTAGGTCTATGATACTCTCCAATATCACACACAGCAATACAAACCCTAACACTCTTACCTGCAAATTCTTTTTGTTGTTTTATAAAATCATCAACCTTTTTAAGATACCCATTATATTCTTTTAAATGCTTACCTTTACCACCATTACCAGCTAAAAATAAAACAACAACATCATCTGGTTCAATAGGTCTAGCAACAGCTATACCATAAGGGGCATCAGCAGATTTCTCAACACGTTCAGCTAAAAAAGCAAAACTCTTTCCTTTACGCTCTTTTTTTAACTTATCATAATATTCTTCTATATTCAAAAGGGTTCTCCTAATCAAAATCAAGAGAACCCTACATTAATTTGACAAATTTGTCAACAAATTAAATTACAACTATATTCTTTCTTCAATCAAAGATACTGTTTTTTGAAAAACCTCTTCAATGCCTAAATCAGAAGTATCTAAAATTATAGCATCTTCAGCAGGTTTCATAGGAGCATCTTTTCGATTCGCATCACGCTCATCTCTAATTTTAACATCTTTCAAAACATCTTCATATTTTGCATCCATACCTTTAGCAATAAACTCATCATATCTTCTTTGAGCTCTAATTTCTGGAGTTGCTGTTACAAAAAACTTAATATCAGCTTGCGGACAAATAACTGTACCAGTATCTCTTCCATCATAAACAACACCTTTTGCTGGTGTTCCATCTGCATAAGTAGGATTCTTTGCAAAATTACGTTGCATATCCAACAATCTTGAGCGAACTCCACCATAACTAGAAACAACAGAAGCAGCCATTCCTCCTTGTGCTGAACGAAAATCCTTATTTTTAGATAACGCCATCATACTAGAAAAAGTAAGTTCTTCAGCCTCTTTTTCTGCTGCTTCAACATTAGACAAGTCTATGTTTTTTAACAACATTTGTAACCCAACAGCACGATAAACCATTCCTGTATCAAAATACGCCAAACAATATTTTTCTGCCAATTTTTGAGAAAGCGTACCTTTACCAGCCGCCGCTGGACCATCTATTGTAATAATCATTTGTCCCTCAACATATAAAAACAAAATATTATCTATTCTTTAACACATATTCGCTAATATGGTAGCATTAAAACAACTTTATGCAAAGAATAAACAATGGCAAAAAATTTCAGATTATATGTAAACGAAAAGCTAGAACTAAACAAAACAATCATTCTTGAAGAGGAACAAACACACTACCTCAAAAATGTTGTTAAATACTCTACAGGCGACACTCTTGCCTGCTTTGACAATCAAACTGGGGAATATTTATGTGAAATCACTGATTTAGGCAAAAAGAAAACAACACTTATTGTTACAGAAAAAACTAAAGATTTATATATTTGCCCAGATGTTTGGTTGTTATTTGCACCGCTAAAAAAAGATAAAACAGATTTTGTAATAGAAAAAGCAACAGAATTGGGTTGTCGCAAAATCATTCCAACTATTACAAAATATACAATAACTTCAAATGTAAAAACTCAACGTTATATGGCACAAAGTATAGAAGCAGCAGAACAATGCCGTAGAACAGATTTACCAGAAATTTCTGAAGCAACACCTCTAAAAACACTTCTAGAAAACTGGGATAAAGAAAGAACATTGTTCTTTATGGATGAAACTTTAGAAAGTAAAAACTTTTTACAAACATTAAAAGAAAACCCAACAATAAAATCTGCAATATTAATTGGACCAGAGGGCGGTTTTGATAAAGAAGAATTATCATTATTAAGAAAACTACCTTTCTGCAAAGGCGCAACATTAGGACCAAGAATATTACGAGCAGAAACAGCTGCAACATCAGCACTTTCTTGTTGGCAATTAATTTCTGGAGATTGGAGTAAATAAATGAAAATATTAATCGCAGATGATCATGAATTATTTTTAAAAGGTTTAGAATTTATTCTCACTGATAATGTTCAAAACCTAGAACTTGTAACAGCCAGAGATTATAACGAAATCTTCTCAATCATAAAAGAAGATAACTCTTTTGACTTGGTAATTACTGACCTTGCCATGCCTGGAGCTAACTGGTTAAATGCTATTAAACAAATACATACCACACTACCAGAAACCCCAATTATAATCATTTCTGCCGTATTTGATAAAGAAATTTTACAACAAACACTAGATATTGGTGTTGCTGGATATATTCCTAAAACCTCTCCAAACAACTTAATCATAAGTGCCATAAACTTAGTTATTGCAGGCGGAGTATATATCCCTCACGAATTGCTATATTCTGCAAAACCCATATCACCTGCAGAAGAAAAGCAACAAGAATATTATTCCCCACTAAAAACACTTAAAAAATTATCTGAAAAAACTCCAGATTCTCCTCAAAAGGGATTAACAGAAAGACAAGTAGAAATAGTAAAATGCATAGCAGAAGGTCTTTCAAATAAGCAAATTGCTTACAAACTAAACCTTAAAGAAGGAACTGTAAAAGTTCACATCACGGTTATATTAAAAATCTTAAATGTAAAAAACCGTACATCAGCAATCATAGAAGCTGCAAAACGTGGTTATATATCTGAAAACAACACAGAGGAATAAATGACTAAATCAGCAAAAAAAATACCTGCATATCTAACTAAAATATATAAAAATCTATATCTAAATTCTTATCTATATAATTTTTTAGATAATGGAATTATTCAAAACATACTAACTTTAGGGTATCATAACACTTTAACTGATGAATTAAAAAAGGAAATATCGCCTCATTCAAAAATATTACAAATTGGTGCAACTTTTGGCTCTCAAATAGATAAGACATATTCAGCACTAGGCATGCTCGGCTCATATACAATAATAGATATTTTGCCCAATGTAATAGAAAACTGCAAAGAAAAACACTTAGACCAAAGAATAAACTTTATTGAAGCCAATGCAAAAAACACTATCAAAGAAGAATATGATACCATAATTTGCTATATGTTATTACATGAACTCCCACCTTTAACACGTACAAAAGTGTTAGAAAACATAATAAACTCACTAAAAACAGGCGGAAAGGTAATTTTTATAGACTATAATTTACCTAATCATTACAATCCGCTAAAATACATTATACGTGCCTATAATAGATTATACCAACCTTTTGCCGAAGCATTATGGAAAAATAATATAAAAGACTTAACACCAAATGCAGAAATATGTAATTGGTCAAAACAAACTTATTTTGGTGGAATATATCAAAAAGTTGTAGCAACTAAGCTAAAATAGAAAAACCGGCCACTATAATCTGTAGTGGCCGTAAAAGTTTAGAAACTATACATTACTAAATACTAAGATTTAGCAACATCAATTTTCTTAAACTTTTGCTTCTCTGTTTGAGATTTTGGAATAGATACAATCAATAAACCATTATTATACACGGCATTTGTTGCATTATAATCCAAATCCCATGGAAGCTGTATGGTACGCTTAAACATACCATACGAGATTTCAGAAAAATAATTATCTTTGGTCTTCTCACTTAATTCATTCTTTTTCTCACCACTAATGCTTAAAAAACCATCAGAAGATACCTTCAAATCAATATCTTTTTCATTGATACCAGGTATTTCCGCAGTAATTTTAACAGCATCTTTATTTTCAGTAACCTGAATTTTAGGTGATAAATCCGAAAATTCTGAATTTGAATTATCCATAAAATTCCAAAAATAATTCATCAGGCTTCTGAAATCTGTTGGACTGTGAGAAACCGACAAATCGTGATTATTTTGACTTGTATTTGCAACAGCATTTCTCATCTTTTTTCTCCCAACAATTAATTTTCTTCAATATCAATTATATCAACTTCATCAATTTCATCAGAAAGTTTTGAACCACAACAACAACCAGAACTAGCTTTCGAAGTATTAGGATTTGCCATAGAGTGAGACTTAGATTTTTCATTTGAAAACTTAGATTGAGAATTTTTCATATTTACCTCCAAATTGCATTAAAATCATACATTTAATCAGTGATAAAATTTGCATATAAATTTTACACTCTAACAAATAATCCAAAATTTTATGATTTTAACCTAAACTAAAGGGCAGTTATTACTGCCCTTTATATCTAAAATTCTACGGTAATATTTCTACCCATTTTTAAGAATTTCTCTGTTCGTTGAGATTTTAATTCATCAAACGAAAAAGCTTTAAGCTCTTCTATTTGTCTAACCAAAACTTCTCTAACGCTATTAAATATTTGCTCTCTATCTCGATGAGCGCCACCAAGAGGTTCTTTGATTATCTCATCAATAATACCTAAAGCTTTCAAATCTTGTGCTGTTAAATGCAAAGCCTCTGTTGCTTCTTTAGTTTTATCACCAGAACGCCACAAAATAGATGAACAACCTTCTGGAGAAATAACAGAATAGATAGAGTGCTCTAACATTAATACTCTATTAGCTGTAGCAATAGCAATAGCACCACCAGAACCACCTTCTCCTATAATTAAAGAAATAATAGGTGTTTTAACTTGTAAACATTTTTCAATAGAAGACGCAATAGCCTCTGCTTGACCTCTTGCCTCAGCATCAATACCAGGGTGCGCACCTGCTGTATCAACAAAACTAATAATAGGAAGACGGAACTTATTTGCCAAATCCATCATTCTTTGAGCCTTACGATAACCTTCTGGTCTAGCCATACCAAAGTTATACTTAATTCTTGTTTCTAGGTCATTACCCTTTTCTTGACCAATAACAATAACCGAATGACCGCCCAATTTACCCAAACCACAAACCATAGCTTCATCATCAGCAAAACATCTATCACCAGCCAAAGGTGTAAAGTCTTCAATCAATGCTTTAATATAATCCAAGCAATGTGGACGAAGAGCATGACGAGCAATCTGTGCCTTTTGCCATGCAGATAAATTCATATATGTACGATTAATATGTTGGGTAAGTTTACGCTCCAAACGTCTTGTCTCACGAGTAATATCCATATCCTCATCTTTGGCAAGAAGTTTTAAGTGCTCAATCTTTTCTTCAATTTCTAAAATATCTTTTTCAAAATCAAGCACAACAGCCGTAGAGTCGTTCATTTTTTATCCTTTATAAAATTAATACTTACCCTTCCTATAACATAAAATAAAAAAAATTTCACCATATTTTTTAGATATATGCATTTAAACCACAAAAAACTGATGTTTTTTACACAAAAACATAGGAAAAGAAAACTTTTTTTGTTTGCAATATAAAGGGGTTGCCTTAAAATACAAAAAAATAGATAAAGGAGCAAAATCTTGTTAAATATTTCTTTTTTTATAACCATCTTCTCTAGTATTGTTTGGGTATTCTTCTGCTCAAGCAAAGTATCTTCTCAAGCTTTTTCACAAGCAAATAGTGTTGAGGCATTATATCAAAGCATTGCCATATACACTCTTCCTCTGCTCACAATATGGGGGATTTTTGCTTTAATAAAATTGTTTTACAATCAAAAACAACTAACTGAACAATTCTATATTCTATTAAAGCACCTAAAAAACGGCTCAGAAAATGGCGCCAACACTAGTTCATCAAAAGAAATTTCTAACGAAGTTGCTTTACAAGAGTTTTCTATACTCCTTTCAGATACCAATGAAATATTATCTGATATTATCAAACGTAGCAATTCTGTTTCAACAGCACAACTTGAACACCTCTGGAATAGAACATCAGAAGGTGAGCGCTGGTTATTAGCTAAAACTTTTATAGAAATAAACAACTTCCAGTCAGATTTTGCTAAAAACCTCACACAAAAAGCGCAAAAAAACACCTTGTTAAAGGGAAGCATCTTAGAGTTTGGTCAACGCTACAAAGATTTGCATAGCATTATCAATATATTTGATAAGCAAAAATTATTCTATAACATGGTAGAATACGGTCCATTGGGCAAAGTTTACAACATTCTAACTCCAGTTATAGACTCCTTATACAACAAAAATACCGTTGTAAAAGAAACACCAATAAAAGAACCAGCTCCAATACAAAAAACTATTTTAGAAGAACAAACAACATTCCCTTCATTTTTATCTAAACCATCAGAAGAAATTGTTGCTGAAGTTGAAGAAACATCTAAAATAGATGAAAAAGAACAAACAATTGCAGAAGGTTTACAAGCTATTAGAGATGAGCTTATTCCAAACAAAGAAGAAAAGGAATTTACTCCAGCTCCATCAATAATAAGCTTTAGCCACACTCAAGCTGCTTTAAGAAACATAAAACAACAAAACACTAAAAAAGCAATAGAAACTCCAAAAACACAACCAAAGCAAAACATTATATCTCTTGAAGAGCTAGAAAAAGAAATCAATGCTTCTCCAGATAATAATTATAATGAACTAGCCTATCCTTTTGGAGCTTGGAAAAATGAGGAATAAATTCTTTAATTTCATCGCATTATTCCTCTTAATATTGCCAAACATCGCTTTTGCTAATAAAATAACTATTAGCGACTATGTTTCTATTAGTAATGCACCAAAATACGATAAAAGCTTCAAAAACTTTGAATATGTTAACCCAAACGCCCCTAAAAAAGGCTCAATAACTTTACCTGCATATGGAACTTTTGATAACTTTAACCCTTATATCTTCAAAGGTACCGCATCAACAGAGGCTGTTGATTTAACTTTAGATAGTCTTGGTTTCACACCTGCTGATGATGTAGAAACAGCATATCCTCTAATCGCAGAAAAATTTGAACAACCTGCAGACAAAAGTTTTATTGGATTTTTCATTAATCCCAAAGCAAAATTCCATGATAATACTCCCATAACAGCAGAAGATATTATATTTAGCTTTAATGCACTAATAACCAAAGGTGCTCCAATCTATAAATTTTATTTTTCTGATGTTGATAGGGTAGAAAAACTGTCTTCAAGACATGTTAGGTTCTACTTCAAACCAAATACAAAAAACAGAGAACTTCCTTTAATAATAACATCACTCAAAATATTTTCAGCCAAAGATTATCAAAACAGAGAATTTGATAAACCATCCCTTGTTCCACCTTTAGGAAACGGCCCATATACAATCAAAAACTTTGAAGCAGGACAATATATCACATTCAAACTTAACCCGAACTACTGGGCGAAAGATATTCCATCTCGCAAAGGTTTTTACAATTTCGATGAAATAAAATACGACTACTATCAAGATACAACCGTAACTCTTCAAGCCCTATTTTCTGGCAATATAGACATGCGTTATGAGTACATTGCAAAATCTTGGAAAACAGGCTACGATAACGAACTTATAAAACAAGGAAAAATCCAAAAACAGGCTATAAAACATAATAAGCCTGCGACAATTCAATTTTTTGCCTTTAATACAAGAAAAGACAAATTCCAAAACCCAAAGGTTCGTCAGGCTATTGGCCATGCATTCAATTTTCCTTGGGCAAACAAAAATCTCTTTTATGGAGAATACAAAAGACTATATAGCTACTTTGCAAATACACGTTTTGCAGCCACTCATATTCCTTACGGCATAGAAAAGGAAGTGCTTCAAAATGTAGAAAATACTTTGCCTGAAGACATTTTTACTAAACCAGTTGAAGATTTATTTAGAAACGACAATCTTTCAGATAGAGAAAACCTAAAAATAGCAACATCATTGCTTAAAGAGGCAGGGTATGACTTCATCAATGAAAAAATGTGCAACCTAGAAACCGGAGAACCTCTTGAGTTTGAAATTGTAATTAATTCAGCCAACGGAAATGCTTTCACTAGAGTTTTGCTCCCATTCATAGAAAACTTAAGAAAAATTGGCATAACAGCTAAAACTCGTATATTAGAAACTAATACATACAAAAACAAACTAGATAAATTTGACTTTGACATCATAGTTGGTGGATACAGAGGACTACACTTACCGGGAAACGAACAAAAAGACTTATGGGGTAGCCAATCCGCAAACATAGAAAGCAGTAACAATATTATAGGTATACAAAATCCTCTAGTAGATGAACTAATTCAAAAAATAATCTCAACAGAAGATAACCTACTATATTCTGCCTATGTTAAAGCGCTAGATAGGGTTCTACTATTTAATCATTATGTAATATTTAATTGGTATTCAGACGCAGATAGAATTGCTTACTGGGATAAATTTGACTTCCCTAAAAACAACCTAGATACAGGTGTAAATATTTATACTTGGTGGCTAAAGGATTAGAATATGAAAAACTACATAATAAAAAGACTCTTATTAATTCCACTAACCTTATTTGGTATTCTTTTGTTAAATTTTGCCATAATTCAACTTGCCCCTGGAGGACCTGTCGAATATATGTTAGCACAATATAAAGGTATAAACACCTCAGTAACTGGAAACATCAATTCCGGACTACCAAATGTAAACGAACAAAAATACCAAGGGTCAAAAGGAGTTCCAGATGATTTAGTTAAAGAGCTTGAAAAGCAATTTGGATTCGATAAGCCAGTCCACGAACGCTTTATAAAAATGGTCAAAGATTACATATTCTTTGATTTTGGAAAAAGCTATTATAAAGATAAAACGGTTCTTGATTTAATTAAAGAACGATTGCCCGTATCCATTTCATTAGGTCTGTGGTCAACTCTAATAATCTACTTAATTGCCATCCCATTAGGCATAAAAAAAGCTCAGTTAGATGGAGAAAAATTCGATATATCAACTTCAGCAATAATATTTATTGGTTCTGCCATCCCCGTATTTTTATTCGCAGTATTACTCATTGTTCTATTTGCAGGAGGTACATATTTTCAACTATTCCCTCTCAAAGGCCTAACCTCAGATAATTGGGAAAATTTATCTCTTTTACAAAAAATAGCAGATTACTTCTGGCACATAACTCTACCAACAATCTGTATTGTATTTGGTGGAATTGCCTCATTAACCATGCTCACAAAAAACTCTTTTATGGATGAACTAAGTAAGCAATATGTGTTAACAGCCAAAGCCAAAGGTGTATCCGAAAAGCAAATTTTATATCATCACGTATTCAGAAACGCTATGCTAATTATAATAGCCGGCATACCTGCTCTTTTAGTAAAAGTCTTATTTACCGGCTCCCTTTTAATAGAAATAATCTTTAGCTTAAACGGTTTAGGATTACTAGGATACGAAGCAATTATGACAAGAGACTACCCAATAATATTTGGCACATTATACATATTTGCTTTGCTAGGATTAATACTAAAATTAATCAGCGATATAACCTATTCTATAGTAGACCCAAGAATCAACTTTGATAAAATATAAAATATTTTAACACCCATTAAAATAGCCTAGAATAAAAGGCTATTTTTTCTTACAAAAAAGCGGTAGCATTTTACAGCCACCGCTTTCTCCCTCAAACAAAAGCTTTATTAGATTTCACCTACATACATACCCATATTAATAGCAGCTTTTACATAAACACTATCTTTATTTAACAATGTAGTGCCTTCTGCAACAACTGTTTCTAATGGATATGTTTCCAATTTATCACCATTCAATCCAACCATAACATCTGTATGACCTTCATTCAATAACTCAACAGCCTTTGCACCAAATGCACAAGCTAAAGCTCTATCAAATGCAGTAGGATCGCCAGCTCGTTGAACGTGACCCAATTTAGTAACACGTGTTTGAAACTCTGAATATTTTGCATTAATTGCAGAACTCAAGTAGTCACCAATACCACCATTAATTTTTTCACCAATTAAATTCTTAGCACCAGAAACCATTTCACCACTTTCTGTGTGAACACCTTCTGAAACAACAATAACAGCATGCTTTCTACCACTAGCTTTAACTTCTTTTAATTTAGCAATAATACCGTCAACAGAATAAGGAATTTCTGGGACCAAACAAACATCAGCAAAACCTGCAACAGCAGAATGCATAGCCAAGTGACCAGCATCACGACCCATAACTTCCAAAATCAAAGCTCTTTGGTGAGAACGAGCAGTCTTCCACAAAGCATCAACAGCTTCAACACATACTTGGCAAGCAGAATTAAAACCAACTGAATATTGTGTTAATGGAGTATCATTATCGATAGTTTTTGGAATACCAACCATTTTCACGCCTGCATTTTTACAATAATTGCTAACAATATTCATACTGCCATCACCACCCACAACAACAACAGCATCTAGACCTAACTCATTAACACCTGCGCCAAATCTCTTAGAAATCTCTGCTTGAGATTCCATTTTAACACCTTTATTTAAAGAACCAAGATATGAACCAGCAAGTCTAGGCCATGGAGTATCAGAAAAATTAGTTGGTGTTAAAAGTTCATAAGAAAGTGGACGCTCTGTAACGCCATCTGTACCATTATGAATACCATAAACTTCCCAACCTAATTTTGCCGCAGAATTAACTACAGATAAAACAACTGCATTCAATCCAGCACAATCGCCACCACTTGTTAAAATACCGATTTTCTTAATTTGAGTCATAACTTATATTCCTATTCTTAAATAAATTTATAGATTTCAGCTTTGATAACTGATATTTTTTATATTAACTAGCATAAAATCATTTTTTTTCACTATTTTTTTTATTTTGCCCTCAAAAAAACTTGATTTTTTATCAAAAATGTAGTATAATGCGCTCAAACAATAAGAATCGCACAATAAAATGCGACATAACACTTAAAATTGGAGCGATGGAACTATGGTTAATATAAACTCTTTCAACAAACTACAGATACAGTTATGTGAATTAAAGCTTGAAGAAAGAAGGGTAAAGTCAGACATAACAAAACTAGTAAAAAACAAACAAATGGTTGACTTTTATAAAGCTCAACAATTGAATAGTCAAAAAACAAGTCTAAACAACAAAATCCAAAAACTTGAAACTTTGATTAACCCAAACATTATAGCTTAATTACATACGTAGTTATAAACAATAACATTTAGGTAAAAACATGAAAAACAGCAAATATATTTTTGGTTTCACAATTATATTTGCTGTTTTTGTTTTGCTATCTGCAATATACACTCTTTTTATCTACAAAACAGATTATCTCAAAATATTTGTTGTTTACTACAAACCAGCTCCTTTAATAAAATCAGAAATATTTGAGCCAATTCAAGGTGGACGCGCCATAGCAAACACCCCATCAAGAGACGGAAATTTTACTACAGAACAAATAGAGTGGTTAAACGGCAACCTAATTGGTGATGATACAGGCGATAATATCTCTGAATTAAATCGCTATTTTGCAGAAAACACTGCTCTCTATTGGATATGGAAAAATACAAACACCCCATATGTAGGAATGTTTCAATACAGACGTTTATTATCTATAAACGCAAATCACCACTACCCTTTTGTAGAATTCCCTTCCATGCGTTTTATTCACCTAGGAATAAATCATTTATATGGATTCTCTAAAGAGTTTTTAAGATCTTTAGAACTAGAAAAAAAATTTATACTTCCTTGGTTTGCAACACACGATGTTCTTTTATCTGAACCAATAAGATTAAATGCATACGAACAATATAAAACCGAACACGATATAGAAGACCTAAACAAAGCACTAGAAATAATAAAACAAAAATACCCTCATATGCATAACTTTGCGTTAGAAACCCTAAACAGCCAAGAAGGTTTTTATCCTGCTAACCTAATAATAACCAGAAGAGAAATTTTTAATAACTACGCAGAGTGGCTATTTAGCATAATGCTTCCACTATACAATCAGATGAAAGAAGAGCTACAAACAAGAGATGCCGAACAAAAGCTAGCATTTGCATATTTATCAGAACGACTATTTACAATATATTTCCGCTATCATCAAAAATATAATGGATTAAGAATAAAAGAATTTCCTCATGCGCTTGCATCTAATTTCTTTACCCCACCGGCAGGAAAGCCTTTTATAAAAATAACAACAGCTAAATGGGAAGATAGCTTCTTAGCTTATGACAATCAAAAATTATGTGGTTTCAACAATCCAGATTATCATTGCGGAAAATATGATATAATATCTCCAACAGAATTAAAAGTTAATTGGAACAACAATAAAAAATCAAACTTATATCTATCTGCTCCAAATACATTCAAAATTAAATAAAAATACCTCACCCAAATTAACAAAAATTAAATACTTATATGATAAGCAACAGTTATCTTTAACCTTAATTTTTTATATGGGATAACATGCACGCTATTCATCCACTAATTATCGACCTTACTTTAATTATGATTTATGCCGGAATAACCACATTTCTGTGCAAAAAGTTTAAACAACCTATTGTTTTAGGCTACGTTTTAGCCGGCATATTAGCAGGACCATATTTCAACTTTTTACCAACTGTTGAAGATAAAGAAAATTTAAATTTATGGGCAGATATTGGCGTAATATTTCTTTTATTCGGCTTGGGATTAGAATTTAGTTTCAAAAAAATGGTAAATGTAGGAAAATCAGCTTTAATAACATCTAGTTTAATTATAGTAACTATGTTATTTATCGGCTACAACACAGGTTTACTACTTGGCTGGTCCACAATAGATAGCTTTTTCTTAGGCTCAATGATATCAATGTCTTCAACTACAATTATCATCAAAGCTTTTAATGATTTAAATATAAAAAAACAAAAATTTACTGACCTTGTTTTTGGCGTACTTGTTGTTGAAGATTTGGTAGGAGTATTACTACTTGTTATTTTACCAACTATTGCTGTTGGAAGTACTATCAATGGACTTGAATTAGCACTAAGCACTTCAAAACTTATATTCTTTTTAATACTATGCTTTGTTACTGGAATTTATCTTGTTCCAACCATTCTAAATAAAATACACAATATAATTAGTGATGAAATGCTATTAATTATAACAATTAGTTTATGTTTTGGCATGGTGTTACTTGCTATATTTTCTGGTTTTTCTTCTGCTTTAGGAGCTTTTATAATGGGTTCAATATTAGCAGAAACAGAAGTAATTGAGCGTATAGAAAAAAATTTACAACCTCTAAAAGACCTATTTGGAGCTGTATTCTTTGTATCAGTTGGTATGATGGTTAATCCAGAAATGCTTATAACTTACGCCTACCCTATAATTGTTATAACAACAATAGTCATTATCGGAATGGTAATAAGCTCTTGCTTTGGGTTTATTGCTTCAGGACAAACATTAAAAATAGCTATCCAAGGAAGTTTTTCATTGGCCCAAGTAGGTGAATTTGCATTCATTATCGCTTCACTTGGCAAAGGATTAGGCGTTTTAAGTGATAAGGTTTATCCTATAATTGTTGCTGTGTCTGTAATTACAACATTCTTAACCCCTATGATGATAAAATCATCAGATATAGCTTATAAAAAAATAACCAAATTATTACCTGAAAAATGGACTGATTATATAAATAAAAACTCAAGCTCTTCACAACCAACTCACAGCGAAGAAAGACTTTGGAGTGCATTATTTAAAAACTATGCAATTCGCTTATCCATATTCTCAATAATATTATATAGCATAATTGCATTAGCTACAATTTTAAGACCATTTGTTAGAGAGCTTATACCATACAGAATTCCTGCTAATATTGTAATGACATCTTTAACATTCTTAGTTATGGCGCCATTCCTAAAAGCACTATTAGGCTGGAACATTATAACCACACATTTCTTCAAGAATAAATTATCTTGGCTCTTTACTAAAAAAGAAGCTGAAGAAATAGAACTTGCCCAAAAATGTGCTAAAGAACCTATAGTAGAAGCAAAAGAAGAGTGCTTAAACCCTGATGATAAATCTATCCGTTTAAGAAACTTTTTCTCAGGACAAACACAAATATCTAGAATATATTACAAATTATGGATGGCAAAACGTAGCAACCGTTTACCACTAATAATCCTAACTAGTTTTCGTATATTAGTTTCATCCTTCTTTATCGTAACAGTAGTACACAAATTTTTAAGCGAAAACCCAAAATTAACCTTCGCTCTACTGTTAATGACTATATTCTTCTTATCTCGTTCTCGTTGGTTATTAGACCAATATCTAAGAATAGAAGAACAATTTCTTAAAAATTTAAAAGGTAGAAAAGAGCAACAAAAACAGGAAGAATAGATTATTTTTCTTTCCAAATTTCATCATAAACAGCGTCCCATCCTTCTGAATGGGATGCTTTTTTAACAATTTCAACATCTATATTTTTATCTTTAACAAAATCAAACACCAAACCAGAAGGTATGACATTATCTAAATCACCAACATAATGTTTTTGCGGTATCTTAAAATACTCATTTTTATAATCATTTAAATTTAACGATTCGCTCAAACTTGGTATATTATGATATTGCGTCCACGCTAAATGGTCTAAATTACCAGCAACAGTAATAATTTTTTTAACCCTTAAATCTCTTTTTAAAACAGAAATAAGACCTGATACTTGAGCTCCACCAGAAAAACCTATTAAAATAACCTCTCTATTTTTAGCAATTTTCTTAATTGCCTCATACATTGAATCAACAACTTCAAACGAAAATCGAGCTGTAGTCCAATGCCTAACAGAACATATATCGCTCATAACAAATTGACAAGGTCTTGCCAAATAAACAACATTATTACTATTATCACCAAAAGCCAAATCTCTAATCATTCGACCTCTAGGAGTGGGGTCTTTTGTTGCTCTTCCATAAGCATCAAAAGAAGCCCCATCACCTTCTATATAAACTTTAACTGTTCCTTTATTATCGCTAATTTTTTGCCAACTAGCTATTGTAAATGTATCTGTAACAATTTCTTTATACTCAAAGTTATCAGGAATAACTATACTTTGACATCCTGCCAAAAGAAGAAAAAGAAATAATACAAAAAAACGAAACATTATTTACTAATTAGAACCACCCAAATTTTTCAAACTTTGAATAATGCTTTGAGCTGTAGATTGAGATTCAGAACTAATACCTGCAGATTCTAATGCTAATTTTTTCAAACATACTTCAACAATTTCATCTGCAGTTGCAGAAATTCCTTGTGAGAACAAAGTTCCCGCTTGTAATCTACTATTTGCTTCTGCAACCATACATGCGCGCATTCTTGTTTTTGTTGATGCATTTGCATCTGCTGTTGCATACTTTGATAAATCAGCACTACATGCAGATACCAACAAAACCAAAATAGCTAATAGAACTTTTTTCATAACTAAACTCCTAAAATTAATAACTAAACAAACTTTAAGACCATATGTAAATACTGTCAAATACAACCTATTTTTTTGCATAAAAAAAGCCCCTATAAAAGGGGCAACTACACTACTTATTATCCAGATTATAGTATAACCTGTTAATCAAAGAGTAAGCTCTTGTTTTTCTCCCGTCATCTGCAATGTTGTCCTTAACAAGCTTTTCAAACTTCTCTACCTCGCTACGGTTGTTGCAAACACAACTGCTAGCAAAAAGAGCCCAGCTTGTAACACAAACATTAGTCAACAGATAATAGAACTGCTCTGACGAAAACTCAAAGACAAAGCTTCCATTCAGAATCTTAAAAGCATCCTTATCTTTATCCTCTTTGCAGAAAAGATAAAACTCTCCACGGTCATCCATTCCATACATGCACTGAATGTCATATATCTGACCATCTTCAAAGAACTTAAATCTTGTAAGAGATTCTCCTAAAACTCTTTTTGTCTCAACAACTTCCTCTTTAGGATAATGCTTACATTCTTTCTTCCACTCTCCCACCGCAATAGCCTTCAACTTAAGAGGAAGGTACGGCTGAGTAGTTACAACAGCCTGAAAGCCATTGGTTTTAAGCTGTTTCTTAATTTCTGTTATAGAATTCATAAAAATATATATTTAAGAGGTTTATAATAATAGAAATGAAGAACACATCTATAATATCAATATTAAAAAAAATCAAGCAAAATCATATACGCTCATCTTATACTAATGTTAACTTTTACCAAATAAACTTATCTCATGATGATAGAAGAGCTTAAAATATTAGATAAAGAATTTTATTCATACGGCAACACTGACCGTAATGAAACTTTTGAATACACAAATCGCAACACATCTTTAATACTTTCAGCACCTCATGCTACAAAAAGCTTTGTTAGGAAAAAAGAAAAATTAGCCGATTTACATACCGGTGCAATTGTAAAATATCTTGGTCAAAAAGAAAACACATCTACCATCGTTAGAGTAAAATTTACTCCATACAAAGATATGATATCAGATTATATTGCAAACAACAACCTTGAGAAACATTATTTCTTAGATATCCATGGTTTTGCCAAACCTATCAGATATGACATATGTTTTGGAATAGGAGATTCTGCACCAATAGATTCCCCTCATTTACAAAAAATGCTAAGTATTGCACACAAATATAACCTTAAAACCATCGTAAACCACCCAAACTATAGTGGAACACTTGGTTTAACAGGCAGATATTTAAAGAAGTTCAACAAACCAAATGTAATACAAATTGAATTATCCAAAAAACTTCGTGATTTTTATGAAAATCCTGAAATTGTAGAAAATATAACCATTCCAATGCTAAGCGAATTTATAAATTGCTTCAAATAAATTTATTAAGCAAAAAAGCCTTTGCCTGTTTCATAATTCAACATCAACACCTGACCATTTTTAATTTTCTCTTTTATCATATGAGGTGCAACTTGTAAAAATAGATTCCTCATAACAGACCCATGTGCTACAATCAAAAGTGTTTTAACATCTTTATGTTCATCTAGATATAAAGAAATAACTTTACTAAAGCGATTTCTCGCCTGCTCTTTGCTCTCCCCATTAGGATGCGCTATACAATTATATTTTTGATCAAACGAATCATGCAATCTTCTTAACTCAACCCCATTATGCATAACAAACTCGCCACACACATAAGGTGGATTAAAAACCAACTTTTTCACATCATCAATATGAACGCCTTCACAATCACCAAAATTAATTTCTTTTAAATCTTCCTTATACTCAATTGGTGCTTTTAAGTACTGATTAATAAAACCTGCCGTATTTACCGCTCTTTTATATGGTGAGCATAAAATCACATCAGGACAAACGTTCATTTCAAATAATTTCTTACCTGTTTCATCAGCTTGTTTTTTGCCATTTTCGGTTAATTCTGTTTCAATCTGTCCTGCAAGTCTACACTCAACATTAAGAAACGTCTCTCCGTGACGAACAAAATACACCTTAACCATAACAAAACCTCACTATAGTAAAACTTTATACAACAAATTTTACGCCAAACATACTACAAAATCAACACTAAAGTGCTACCAGTTACCAAAATCGCTATCTCTTCCCATTTTTATACTATTTGCTTGTCTTTGCATTTCTTGCTTTTCTCTCAAGTGTATCTTTAAATCCTCGTATTTTTCTGGATCTTTCTTCAGTTCATTCATTGATTGATTAAGTTCTCTAGCCATTTGAATAGAATGACGCTTCAAAACCACATCTAAATTAGGATTATATTCTTCAATTGTTTTTGGCTCATCATCACCCTTACCAACAAAAGCTACCTTTCGTCTCATATAGTCATCAAATGATTTTTTATACATATCATGAAAATCCACAAAAGGAGTATCATTTAACACACAAGAAATAAATTTATCACTAACTACACTAGAACATCCGCCCAAAGCATCCACAGCTTCATCAACATTACCTTCTCTTAATTTACGAGACACAGCAACCAACGCACAGCCTTCTTGCTCTAATTCACATTCCAATGAACAAGAATGTCCTTTGTTACCACTATCTCCTCTTATACCTTCATCTCTTGCAACCTCTGCAACAACTCCTGTCACTTCATCTTCATGCGATAAAACGTATCTAAAATCCATTTTTTCCATTGCCATTTTAACAACTGCATCACGTAGCAATTTATTCAATATAACAAATCTATCTTCTTCAAAAATTCCACGCATAAAAGCTTGTTTATCTTCTGTTCCTTCATACACTTTAATCAAATTTTCATCGTAGCCTAAAACACCTTTTACACTATACTCAGAAACATTTCCCTTCATATATTCATCATATCGATATCTATCAAACTCGCTAAGAGATAAAATCTCTTCTATTTCTTCAGCAGTATAATTATCTGTTTTATAGGTTGCCACATTTTCACCAACTTCAAACAAAGCATCTCCGTCTTTACTTGGCTTAACAATATACACACTATTAGGCAAAACCAATCCTGTATCTGGATTCGGAATAAAATAAGTATCTGCTGTTGATACTTCTTGAGGATTACCATTCTTTTCAACAACATCATTATATGGAGCTATCACCACAATAGGAGCATCATCCCAATTGCCTCCCAGATGACTAGCAACAACCTGATTCAGTGTTACATGTATAGAGGCTCTTGGTAATTCATTACCTGTTGCCATAGCTGTTGTCTCTATATATAGCTCTCCATCATTATTTTTCTTTGGTTCATATCTTGTTGTATGCACGCAACACCAATTACGCATCTTAGACATATAGGTCTCATTACTCTCTCTACCACCTGAGATTGTTTCACGTAAACGTTCTATTCTTTCTTTTAAGCTAGACATAATATCTCCATCCATAAAATATTATCAATTTAATATGATTTTATCAAAAAAAAGCATAATATACAACAAAAAAAGCACCTAAAAAGGTGCTTTTAACAAAGATGGTGCGCTAGGCCGGAATCGAACCGGCACGGGATTGCTCCCAACAGATTTTAAGTCTGCAGCGTCTACCTGTTCCGCCACAAGCGCAAAAATCATCAACGAAAACTCTTATACAAACAAAAAATTATAATTGCAACATAAAACTTGTATTTTTTTTATTTTTCTTTAAAATTTTTTTTGAAACGACATACAACGTATGTCAAAAATTAACCTATGTATGCGTCAGAAACAGCGTTTCGGCATACTTTTTATGAAAGAAGATATAAATGAAACCTTCGTTAAACGGGAAAATAAAACTTCCTAAAAACAAACTTAGTGAAATTCCTTTTCGCAAACTTGTTCCAAATATTGTAACTATGTTAGCTCTTTGCTCAGGACTTACATCGATTCGCTATTCTGTTCAAGAAGACTGGAGAAGAGCTGTATTATTCATCTTTTTAGCAGGCCTACTTGATGGACTAGATGGTAGAATAGCTAGATTACTTAAGGCCTCATCAAAATTTGGAGCTGAACTCGATTCTCTTTGTGATTTTGTTAGCTTCGGTATTGCTCCTGCCATTTTAATGTTCCAATGGTGCCTATTCGATTTACCTAAAATAGGTTGGTTCTTCTGCTTATTATACGCAATGGGTATGGCTATGCGTTTAGCTAGATTTAATGCTATGTTAGAAGATGAAACAGTACCTCCTTATTGGGCAAATTACTTTACAGGTGTACCGGCTCCTGCTGCTGCAGCATTAGCTCTTATGCCTGTTTTAATAACTTTTGACTTTGTTGAGGCAGAAACAATTTTACGCTCACATGCTTTTTGTAGCATTTGGATGTGTGTTGTATCATATTTAGAAACGAGTCGTATCCCTACATTATCTTTGAAAAAAACAAAGATAAAAACTACAATGATGATACCTTTATTAATCATTGTTGCCCTAACTGCTAACTTCTTATTTACCCAAACATGGTTAGCTTTAGGTGTTTTAACTGCTATTTATGCTATATTTATCCCTTATGGAATTGTAAAATTCAACAAAGATAAAAAAGCATACTTAGAACAATTAAAAAACATAAAAGAATAAGATTAGGAGGCTAAGGCCTCCTTTTTTTATAAAAAACTCTTGATTTTTAAATAAATTTATATAAAAGAATACATGCAAACAACACCCCTGGAGGTTGTTTGTTTAACTTAAATTTTAAAGGATAAAAAAATGACAGATATTACATTTAATGCAAAATTGCGTGAAAAAGCAGGTAAGGGGGCAGCTCGTGCATGTCGTAGAGAAGGCCGTATTCCTGCAGTTATTTATGGTGGAAAAAAAGATGCTGTAAACATCAGCCTTCATCCTGTAGAATTAGAAAAAGCTCTTGATATTGCTGATTTCTATAAATCAACAATTACAGTTTCTTTAGATGGTAAAACAGAAACAGTTGTATGCAAAGACGTACAATTCCACCCAGTTTCTGATAAACCTGTTCACGTAGACTTTTTACGTAAATAATTAAAAGGAACAAAAGATGTTTTTAGTGGTTGGTCTCGGAAATCCTGGAGAGGAATATGCTAAAACCCGCCACAACATTGGATTTATGGCGGCTGATGAAATATTCAGTCGCTATAATTTTGCCCCATTCAAATCAAAATTTGAGGGTTTACTTGCCGAAGGCTCTATCAACGGTGAAAAAGTTTTGTTATTAAAACCACAAACATATATGAACTTATCAGGTAATTCTGTAGGTAAAACTGCAAAATTCTACAAAATTCCACCACAAAACATTGTAGTAATACATGACGATAAAGACCTAGCTTTAGGAAAGCTAAAAGCCAAACTAGGTGGCTCAGCCGGTGGACATAATGGATTAAAAAATATAGATTCTCAAATTGGTCAAGAATATAACAGAATACGTATTGGAGTTGGTTCTCCTAAAGAGTATAATACAGATACAATAAACTTTGTATTATCACGATTTTCAAAACAAGAATTAGATTTATTAGAAAAAGATTTAGACTTTATCGCCTCATCAATTGGCGAATTAATAAAAAAAGGAATTGCTCATTATTCCAATATTGTAGGAATGAACAACGCAAAATAAAAAGCAAGGAAATTCGTATAGAATCCTTGCTTTAATTTAAAGAGATTAATCTCTAAACAGTTCAACACCATCTAGATCTGCACCGACTATCTGAGAACAACAGCTATCCTGCAGATACAGCTTAAGAGTTTGACCCACGCGCGGAACTACGCCTTTAATTCTTTCTTTAGTAAAGCTCAACCCCATACCACACTTGCATGCTGGGTCAAAACCTTCAACCTGAAAAAAACTTCCACGGTCAATTACTTTTTCGATTTTTATCTCATGCATAATAATTTAGAATTTTACATATGTATAAACAACTGCCTATAAAGTAACATGTAAAAAAACAAAATCAAGAGAAATTTTCAAAATGGCTTTTTCAATATTTTTATGTTGCAAAACAATCTCTTTTCAATTATAACCGCTGATATTGTAATAAACAAAATTTTAGGAGTAAACAAATGGGATTTAATTGTGGTATTGTAGGCTTACCAAACGTTGGCAAATCCACACTTTTTAATGCATTAACACAAACAATTGCTGCACAAGCTGCAAACTTTCCTTTTTGCACAATAGAACCAAATACAGGACGTGTTGCTGTACCAGATAACCGCTTACAAGAATTAGCAAAAATTGTTAATCCTAAAAATATTGTTCCAACACAACTAGAGTTTGTGGACATCGCAGGTCTTGTAAAAGGTGCATCCAAAGGCGAAGGTCTTGGCAACCAGTTTTTAGCAAACATTAGAGAAACAGACGCTATAATACATGTATTACGTTGTTTTGAAGATGGCAACATTACTCACGTAGAAGGCTCTGTAGACCCAATTAGAGATGCTGAAATTGTAGAAACAGAATTAATGATAGCAGACTTAGAATCATTAGAAAAACGTTTTGAACAAACAAAGAAAAAAGCTCAAACAGGTGGAGACAAAGAAGCAGGTGTTAGAGCTAGAGTTATGGAACCAATTATCAACGCACTAAAAGAAGGGAAACCAGCAAGAACAGCTGCTCCAGATGTTGCTGATAAAGATGCATATAAACAATACCAAATGATGCAACTACTAACATCTAAACCAGTATTATATGTTTGCAATGTAGATGAGGATAGCGCATCAACTGGTAATGAATTTTCTCAAAAAGTATTCGAAAAAGCTCAAAAAGAAAATGCTAAAGCCGTTATCATCTCAGCAGCAATAGAATCTGAAGTTGCCCAATTAGATAGCGAAGAAGAAAAACAAGAGTTTTTATCAGCACTTGGCTTAGAAGAAACAGGGCTTACAAAAATTATTAAAGCCGGATACTCCCTTCTCGGACTAGAAACATACTTTACAGCTGGACCTAAAGAGGTTAGAGCTTGGACTTTTATCAAAGGATCAAAAGCTCCTCAATGTGCAGGAATTATTCACTCAGATTTTGAAAGAGGCTTCATTAGAGCAGAAACAATATCTTACGATGATTATATCAAATTTGGTGGAGAACAAGGCTGTAAAGAAGCTGGTAAAATGCGTTCTGAAGGAAAAGAATATATTGTAAAAGATGGAGATTTACTAAACTTCTTATTTAATGTATAAACAAAAAAGGCGCTAATACATAGCGCCTTTTATTTTACACCAATCAACTAGCGATTTTGCTCTAAAAATTCTACTGCGTCCATAGCTGCCATTGCGCCACTTCCCGCAGAAATTACAGCTTGTTTATATTTTGGATCTTTAACATCGCCTGCAGCAAATACACCTTCAACATCAGTAATAGAGCTATTTTCATGAGTAACAATATACCCATTACCATCCAAAATCAAATTACCTTTGAAAATATCTGTATTAGGCTTATGACCAACTGCCACAAAAACACCATCCAAAGGTATTTCTTTTACAGCATCTGTTTCAACATTTTTAATTTTAATACCAGTAACTTTTTTAGGCTCATCAACACCTAAAACCTCTTCAACAACGCTATTCCACTCAACTACAATCTTTTCGTTACTAAGAACTCTATCTTGTAAAATCTTATCAGCTCTTAATTGGTTTCTTCTATGAACCAAAATAACTTTATCTGCTAATGTTGCAAGATATAACGCTTCTGCTACAGCAGAGTTTCCACCGCCAATAACAGCAACTGTTCTTCCTCTATAGAAGAATCCATCACAAGTTGCGCAAGCAGACACACCATATCCCAAATATTTCTTTTCAGATTCTAAATTTAACCACCTTGCAGAAGAACCTGTTGCAACAATAATTGCTCGTGCTTGATAAGAATGTCCATTTTCTGAGCTACAAACAAATGGTCTGTTAGAAAAATCAACTTCAACAATATAATCATTTACAAATTTAACGCCAAGTTTAATTGCTTGTTGTTTCATTTTATCCATTAACTCATAACCGCTAATATCTTCAAAACCTGGAAAGTTTTCAATACTAGCTGTCATGGTTAATTGACCGCCTTCCTGATTACCAGAAACAACCATAACATTAATACCAGCTCTTGCCGCATATATACCTGCTGTATATCCTGCAGGACCAGAACCCAAAATTAATAAATCAACAACATGCTGCGCCATTTTATTCTCCTAGTTTAATAGTCTCAGAGTATTCTCTCTTAATTTCTTTATACGTATCACTTTTTCTTTTTCGCCTAATAATTCATAAATAGCAAGTAATTGACTACAGATATTCAATGTATCTTGATATTTTGCATAAAAACTACTTTCTTGCCTCATAACTTCATCCAACGCCTTTTCCAAAAAACTTGCTTTAATTTTTGGATTCTCCGAATTCTGCGCCAAAAACATATACGCAAAAAACTTATCCTCTGCTTGTTGATTTTCTGCCCAAGATTCTTCAACCTTTATCAAAGCGTCTTCATCATTTAGATAATAATAAATATCTTTCAAAGCCAATAATACTCTATTTTTTTCATCCTGCCGATTAGCATAAGACATTGCTTGATTATAATATTCTAAAGCTAAAAAATATCTACTATTATCTTGTGTTTTTACAGCCTCTTTATAATAAACATCACCTATTTTCACATTCACTCTAAAGAGAATACTTTTCACATCGTGAGAATACTCCTCATTTTGCTGCAAAAACTTCATAAAATACCTCAAAACACCCGTATACTGAACAATTTTTGCCTCATCAGATAAAAACTTTTCTCTTTCTTGAATTGTTTTATATAATTGCAAAAAATTATACTCAAAATTACTTCTTACATCAGCGAATTTATTTTGCATTTTTAAACTCCAAAATTACAAAACACCACCAGTACTCAAGCAATAATCTTCATTATTTAAAGCATATTTTTTATGAACCGGACAACGAGAACACAAACACCCTCGATTCTCATGAATACAATCGCTTTTCTCAAAAGCGCAAAACATTATTTCAAAATGTTGTTCAACATCAACTCTATTTATTTTTTCAAATAAAGCTTTTTCATTTTTTAAATGGCATGACTTTGTATAAGATGGACATTGCAAACACAAACATTGGCTTACATTCTCTAACGTCTTCTCAACCTTCATCTATCCCCTCCATATTTTATTGATACGCCAATAAAATAAGAGCAAAATAGCTAAAAACAATTAAACCGATATTGTAATTAAGTTTTATATACCTATATCCTCATAAAAACGCCATCTTTTATTAAAGGTAAAAAATAGTTATTAATCTTCGGCATAAAAGAAATTTTATCAACTCTCGCAAACAAAGGCCCATCGTAACAAGCATTTATCATGCTATTTACTTTATCATCGTCGCCACTCATAAGTATTTCAACACTGCCATCATCCTCATTTCTAACCCAGCCTGAAATACCACCGATCTCTTTTGCTTTAGATACTGCCCAACGACGATAGCCAATACCTTGCACACGTCCTTCAATTTTTAGATAAACTTCTTTCATCAACAAACCTTATTTAGCTTTTTTGCCAGACAACAAGTTAAATATACCTTCTGTTGTAGCTTTAACTAAATCAGCACTATTATCCAAAACCTTACCAACACCATCTGTTGTAGATGTTACAACATTTTTAGGCTCTGGAAATCTTGTTTCATAACCAGTGCCCTCTAAGGCTGTATAACAAGGAGCACCATCACTTTCCAATAACATCTGTGCACCTAAATAAACTGGACCAGCAGTTGTAACACCAACAAGTGTTTTTATTGCATTTGCACTGTCTATACCAATCTTAGGATTATTAATAGTTCCTGTTAATTTTACTAAAGAGGATAATGCTTTTGCTATATTTGTATCAGTAATCTTTCCCGCAAAAGGTTTTACACTCAAACTAATTTTATCATTATTCAAATTAATGCTACCGTTTGCAACAATGGTAAACTTATCTGCATTCACAGCAATTCCATTTGGAAACTCTGCTTTTCCATTTTTGAAATCAGCACGAACAACTGCACATTTTACTGATAAATCATCATTACCTTTGGTAACATTTAATGTATTAAATAGCTGAGAAACGATATTACCTGTCATCTTTCCAATATTACCAACATGAATAACAGATTCCCCAACTATCGTAACAAATTTACCATCTAGAGTATCAATCAAGTTACCAAAAGTATCACCATGACCTACCAAATCAATATATATATCTGTACCGCTTGTCTTTTGGAAATTAAATACAGAACTACTTACATCAAAAGCATTCAATAAATCAATCATGCTCATTTTATCAATATTGGTTTTTATAATTAAACTTTTATCTTGAGCACTCAAAGAAACTGTAGAGTTAATTTTACCGCCAGAAATAGTACCATCTAAAATCTTAAAACTAGCAACACCATTATTAACAGATATAACAGATTTTAAATTTTGAGCCAAAATAGCTTTTTTATTTACAATATCGCCAATAAGTACATCTACATTTGCATCAACCATATTAAGAGCTGAATAAGGAACAACATCATAAGGCAATAACGTTGTAGCTTTAGCCTCTTTAACTAAAGAAAAATCAAACGCAGTCTGCTCTTTTTTCATAAAAGGATTTATATCAATCTTGTCAGAGTTTAATGTTGCAGTTATAGAAGGAATGCTGCCAACCAAATTTACACCAATATTACCTTTAATAATATTATCCGCAACACTAAGTTCTTTAACACTAATATCTATTTTATTCAAATCACCTTTAATGACCAAATCAACAGCCTCATTATAAGCATTTCCCATAAAATTCTTAACATTAGCATTTGCATCAAATGAAATATTTGATAAGGCATTATATAGTTTTGCATCAATTTTAGCGTTAATACCTAAAACATTTAAATCTGCACTTACAGGATAACCATTAGAAGAAGATAATAACTTTAACTCACCAATAACACCTTTACCTGCATATAATCCTTTATTTACATTAAAATTAAAATCTATTCCATCTTTTCGATTCTTATCTAAATCAAAATTAGCGATATCATAACTTGTAACTTTAGAGTTTTTATCTATATAGTTTACTACAACATTAACTAATTTAACCTCTCCGATATCCAAAGACTTCAAAAACTCTAAAGAGCTATTATTATTTAACTCTTCTGCATTAGCTGATTTTATTAAAGCAAAATCAAACGAAGCTTTTTTTTCTGCCTCTTCTACTTTTGTAAATGTCCAGTTATTTGATCCATCAGCTTTTTCCTCCAAATTAATTACAGCATTTTTTACGATAAAAGCATCTATAGCTATGCTCTTTTTTAACAATGGAACAATTGCTAGTTTAATCTTCACTTCATCAACAACAACCATATCTTTGTTTTTAGCCCATTTAGCATTAGTAAAAACAACTTTTTCTACAGCAATTGTCGGATTTAAAGAAGGTACTACTTTTATGTTTCCTAAAGACAAATCTCGTCCTGTTGATGTTTTAACAATATTTACAATTTGCCCTTTATAAGAATTAAAATCTACTTGAGTTAAAACAAAATAACCCGCAACTAGAATCAATACTATTAAACTTACAACAGCTATAGATACAATCTTTAAAACTCTTAGCATAAATATTACTCCTTAAAATCTAAACCCAACGCTTCTAAACTATCTTTAAAATAGCTAGGTAAAGGTGCTTTTATAATCTTTTTCTTGCTATATAGAGAAGATAAGTCTATTTCATACGCATGTAAATGTAATCTATCTTTAAACATGCTATTTCTTTCTCTCTCTTTACCAAAATATTTACTATCTCCTAAAATTGGAGCATTCATATATTCTAAATGAACACGAATTTGATGGGTTCTTCCTGTTATTGGGCTTGCTTTAATCAAAGAATATCTTTCACCAACATTATCAACAACACTATATTCTGTTATTGCAGGTTTACCACCATCAAATACTTGTACTCGTCCATCTAGCTTATCTATAGGAGCTTTAATTTCTCCTTGTTCGGGATAAATAACACCTCTAGCAAGAGCTAAATACGTTTTTTTCAATGTATGCTCTCTAAAGGCCTTTGTCAACATATCTGCCATTTTACGACTTCTAGCCAAAACCAAAATACCACTAGTATCTTTATCAATACGATGAACAAGTTTAGGTTTTTCCTCATTACCAAACTTTAAAGCATCCAACAAACAATCAAGATGTCTTAGAGTGTTTGTTCCACCTTGCACAGCTAAGCCTGATGGCTTATTTAAAACTATTATTTTATCATCTTTATAAATAACCATATCTTCAACATACTTAACATCTTTTTGAGATATAGTTTTATTCTCCACCTCTTTTTTCTCATTATCCAAAGGCGGAATGCGTATTTCTTGTCCTTTACACACTCTTGTACTAGATTCTGCTTTTTGACCATCCACCTTAATTTGTTTTGTTCGCAAAAGCTTCTGCAAACGCCCTAAACTCAAACCTGGATAATATTTCAAAAACCAACGGTTTAGTCTAATACCATCATCTACTTCTTTTACTTTTATAATCTGAACCCCAGACATAACATCCTCATTTTCATTTAAACTTGCACAAATACTAATCAATTAAAACCTATTTTACAAGATTAAAATAAATCAAACAAAATAAAACCGATTCTATATTACTAGAACCGGTTTTATCTCTTACCTTTCTTACCGCATGGTTTACCTATAGTTCTCGGTACATACCATCTCTTTTTTTGCTGTTTCTTAGAACAATCTTCTAGTTTTAGATCATCAACAAACTCGTTTCTTCTAAATTCTAAAACCACATCTTCTAAACTTACAGCGTCAATAGAGATTTCATGAACATCTATACCGTATTTTTCCTTCAACACATCAGTAAGGTTTTCTTCTCTATTATTAGCCTCATCTTCTATTATAGCCGATAAAGCAAGTAACAATGCTCTTTTTCTTTTATCCATACATAAGAATTTTAAAATTATACTTCTAACATCGTGTAAACTATTACATTTAAACAATTATTGTCAACTATTCTCTTCGTTCTCTTTACGTTGCTTTTGTTTTTCTTTTCTCAATTTATCAAAATAGTCGATTCGTTTTCTAATTTCACGCTCAAATCCCCTATCAACAGGATTATAAAAACGTCTTCGCCCCATTTCTTCAGGAAAATAATTTTGCCCAGAAAAACCATCTTCTAAATCTTGGTCATAAATATAACCGTCTTTATACCCTAACTCTTTCATCAGCTTAGTCGGAGCATTTAATATATGCTTAGGAGGCATCAAAGAACCTGTTTTTCTAGCTGCATCAAAAACGCTATGCATTGCTTTATATACTGCTGCAGATTTTGGTGCTGTTGCTAAATATGCAGTTAGTTGCATAATAGCCAAATCACCTTCAGGACTTCCTAGTTTTTCATATATTTCAGAACAAGCAATCGCTTGCACCACCGCATTAGGATCAGCCAAAGAAACATCTTCAACAGCAAACCTCACTAACCTGCGTAAAATGTACTTTGGGTCTTCCCCAGAAACAATCATTCTTCCAACCCAATAAAGAGCAGCATCAACATCAGATCCTCTTAATGACTTATGAACAGCAGATATTAAATTGTAATGACCATCTCTACCTTTATCATAAACAGGAGCTCGTGAGCGAATAATCTTCATTAATTTATCTTTACCAAACACTTCATCAGGTTTAGCATACGCCCAAACGCTTTCTGCTAAATTTAAGATATACCTACCATCACCATCAGCAACCTCTTTCAGCAAATCTCTTGCTTCATCATCAATAGGTAGCTTTTGCCCCTCTTCTCTTTCTGCTCTCTGCAATAATTCTTCAAAATTATCACTGGTTAAACGATTTAATACAAAAACCTGACATCTAGATAATAACGCAGCATTAAGCTCAAACGATGGGTTTTCGGTTGTTGCGCCAACCAAAATAACTGTACCGTCTTCAACATAAGGCAAAAAGCCATCTTGTTGAGATTTATTAAATCTATGTATCTCATCAACAAACAATAGAGTACCTTTTCCTTGGGTGATTCTTCTATCTTTTGCATATTGAAAAACTCTTTTTAAATCAGCAACACCTGAAAAAACTGCAGAAATCTGCTCAAAATACAAATTTGTATGTTCTGCGATTAATCTTGCTATTGTTGTTTTTCCGCACCCAGGAGGACCCCATAAAATAAATGAAGAAACACGACCTGTCTGAACCATTCTCCCCAAAGGAGAATCTTCGCCCAACACCTGTTCTTGCCCAACAACATCTTCTAACTTTTGTGGACGCAATCTATCAGCTAAAGGTCTCTTAACCCTATTTGAAAATAATGTTTCTACCATTTTATCAACTTCAAAAATCAAATTTAATCACTGATAACATAAAAAATCTAAAGCTACAACTAGATTCTTTATCAAAAATCACTTAATTCTTGACTCTATACAATAAAGTTATACTATTCAGATAATTTATTACAACAAAATATGGGAAAAAACTATGAGTTTTAAAGATTTGGGACTTACTGAAAAAACAATTCAAGCAATAAACGATTTAGGTTATGAAAAACCAACAACAGTACAAAAGGATGTTATTCCATCTATTTTATCCGGAAAAGATGTTTTTACAATAGCACCTGCTGCCTGTGGTAAAACTTGTTCATATATCTTCCCACTTATAGATATAATATCCCACAAAGAAGGACACAATATTTTAATCATCACTCCAGGCTCTAGAGAGTCTGTAAATATTTCTGATAAATTTTCTATCTTTAATAAATATCATGAAATAAATGATGATACTGTAGAAGCAACAGATAGCGAAGCAAATGTAATCATAGCTTCTCCTGACTTGTTGTTAGAAAATATAAAAGAAGAAAGAGTAGATATTTCTAATATCAATATTTTGGTTGTAGATGATATAAATTTAATCAAAAAGAACCATCAACTAAAAAAACTAAATGAAATTTTGGATATGCTTCCAGCAAACAAACAAAATATTATCTTCACTAATCGTCGCTCTAAAGAAACACAAGATACATTAAACAAAATTCTTAAAGCCCCTAGCGAAATAAAGGTTGATAAAGCTAAAGAAAGCGAAGTACAAGAAATTAAAGAAAACAAACCACAAATGCCAAAGAATAACAAAAAAGAAAAACATTCCAATCAAGCTGAAAATATAGATAAAAAAGCTCTAGATTTAGCAAAAAGATATAAAGTATTTGGCAAGAGAACACCAGCTTTTCTTCTTGAGAGTAATAAACTAGCTCATGAAGAAGACTAAAAATCCTAAAAAATACTTGCACTATTTTTTATGAAGTTTTATAGAAATAACAAACATTAACTTAATTAACTATGGAGAGGCTAAATGGCAGGACACTCCCAATTTAAAAATATTATGTACCGTAAAGGTGCACAAGATGCAAAAAAAGCTAGAGTTTTCGCAAAACTAGCTCGTGAAATCACTGTAGCAGCAAAAACTGGTTTACCTGAACCAGATAAAAACCCACGTTTAAGATTAGCAATACAAGCTGCCCGTGCAGAAAGTATGCCAAAAGATAATATTGAACGTGCTATCGCAAAAGCAACACAAGTTGTTGGTGGTGCAGATTTCACAACAATGCGTTATGAAGGTTTTTCTGCAAGCAAAGTTGCTGTTATCGTAGAAGCTTTAACAGATAATAAAAATCGTACAGCAAGTAACGTAAGAGCAATCTTTGGTAAACGTGGTGGAGCTATGGGTGAAACTGGCTCTGTTACTTTCAATTTTGAGCGCATTGGTTACATTGAATATCCATTAACTGTTGCAGATGCAGATACAATGTTTGAAGAAGCTCTAGAAGCTGGTGCGAACGAAGTTGTTTCAGAAGATGAAACACACGCAATAGAAACTCTTCCTGATGACTTATCTTCTGTTACAGAAGCATTAGAAAAGAAATTCGGAACTCCATCTGCTTCTCGTCTAGACTGGAAAGCTACTGTAAAATCTGAAATTACAGATTTAGAAACAGCTAAAAAATTCTTAGAATTTATAGACGCACTTGAAGAAGATGAAGATGTTCAACATGTATATCACAATGCTGAAATATCTGAAGAAGTAATGTCTCAATTAGAGGCTGAATAAATGCGTATATTAGGCCTAGACCCAAGTATTTCATCAACAGGTTGGGGCATAATAGATGTTGAAGGAAACCGTCTGTCTTATATAGCAGACGGTTTTATTCCAACATCAAACAAACTTCCATTATCAGAACGTCTTCACATCATACATAATGAATTACAAAAAGTAATAGAAACATACAAACCAAATGAAGCTTCTATTGAAGTTACATTTCTTAACTCAAACCCAGAAACTTCTCTAAAATTAAGCATGGCAAGAGGTGTTGTATTTTTAATGCCATCCCTTTATAACATTCCGCTATATGAATATGAACCAACAAAGGTAAAAAAAGCTCTTACAGGAGTTGGCAGAGCAGATAAAACTCAAGTAGAAACTATGGTAAAAATACTACTCCCCGGAGCAAAACCAAAAAACAATGATTCTTCAGACGCTCTAGCAATCGCCATCACTCACGCAAACTTAAGAAATTCATTTAATTCTAAAATTGCATAAAATAAAGGAGGCTTAACGCCTCCTTCATTTTACATATCTGCAATCACTTCTAAACTAACAATCTCATCAGGCTGATATACCATACCATTATAGCCACCGCCTTTTTTGATATTATCAACAAATTCCATACCGCTAACAACCTTACCCCAAACAGTATATTGACCATCTAAATGAGGTGCATTATCAAAACAAATAAAGAATTGACTATCCGCAGAATCAGGATCCATTGCTCTAGCCATAGAAACAACACCACGTGTGTGAGGAACTCTATTAAATTCAGCCTTTAATTTTTTACCACTACCACCTGTACCGTTTCCTAATGGGCAACCAGTTTGCGCCATAAATCCATCAATAACACGATGGAACTTTAATCCATTATAAAAACCTTCTCTTACGAGTTCTTTTATTCTTGCAACATGGTTAGGTGCAACATCTGGCATCATTTCAATTACAACTTCGCCATCTTTTAACTTCATAACCAAAGAATTTTCTACATCTACTACATTATAAGAATGTTTCATTTTCTTTCCTCTCGTTTCACTTACTTCAATTTTTTTAGTTTCTTCTACACCAATACTCTTTGTATCAGCTTTATCCAAAGCCTTTGTTTCGCTCTTTGCTAAAACATCTACCATAATTAACCCCTTAAAAATTACAACCAAAGTTAAAACTAAAATTATATTTAGGAATTTATTTTTCATAATTCAACACCCAATCAATACGTTCTTCTGCAGTTAATCCTGTTGGATAATATTCATCAATTTCTTCAAGCTTAGTTCTTAATCCTTTGCCATTAGCAATCTGAATAGCCAAACCTGGGCGAGCATTAATCTCTAACATCATAGGCCCCCTATTTTTATCCAACACAATATCCGCACCCAAATATCCTAACCCAGTCATATCGTATGCTTTAGCACCAATTAACAAATGCTCTCTCCAAAAGGGAACTTTCAAATCCATTAAATTTGCACCTGTATCAGGATGAATTAATACTTGTTTATTATGCATAACAGCATTCAATGTTTTACCGGTTTTAACATCCAGCCCAACACCAACAGCTCCTTGATGAAGGTTAGCCCTACCACCAGATTCTTTTGTAGCCAAACGCATCATTACCATTGCAGGATAACCTTTATAAACAATTACCCTAACATCTGGCACACCACGATAACTAAAGTTTTTAAATACGTCACTAAAGTTAACCGCCTCTTCAATTAAGGCTACATCATATTTACCGCCCAAACTAAAAAGTCCGCTAAGTGTATTAGAAATATGCTGATATACATCTTTAAAGGTTAAAACATCACCAGATGCCGCATAAAACTTTTCACCATCATAAGATTTTATAACCAACACGCCCTTTCCGCCGCTACCATGAGCTGGTTTTATAACAAAGGTATCATATCCTTTAACAATATCTAACAAATCTTTTACTTGATATTGATATTCAATAATACCAATCATACGAGGAGTATTAATATTTATACTATTAGCTAATCTTTTAGTCTTAACTTTATCATCAACCAAAGTATATAAAGAGCGTTTATTATATTTTGCAATAACAGAATAATTACGGTCATTCATGCCCAAAACACCGCTTTCTCTTAGTTCTTTTGCTCTTTTAAACCAATCAAACATCTTATTTTCCTTTAATAAGAGGAGCAAAACGTTTCAACTCTGTCAAACGATACCCTGTATACGTACCAAGCAACATCACAATAAACATTATAACAATATTTAATTCATTAAATGCAAACATAACATGACGAACATATTCATTACTAATAACAAAATAAGTAACAATAGCTGTCAAAAGAGTATTAAATATTTCTTTTATTGTATTCATAGCTCCATCTTCTTCCCATGTAATAGATGCTCTTTCAATAATCCAAGCTGTAATAATAATAGGGAAGAAAATAGCAGAGCTAACAATCTCATAATTCATACGATAACCAATAATAGTTAGTAGCTGAATTAACAAAATAACAAAGATCACAACAAAAGAAATTCTAGGAACCAACAAAAGATTTAGCTTCGCAACCATTGCTCTCATAATTAACCCTAGTAAAATCATAACAGAAAAACACACCAAACCAGAAACAAAACCAGTTTTAACCAAAGACATAGCCAATAACATTGGTGTAAATGTTCCCATTGTAGAAACACCAATAATATTACGCATAATAACCACCATCAAAATAGCTAACGGGAAAATCATCAACCACTTTAATGTATTTTGCTCCAAAACAGGCAATGTATATATAGAGTATTTATATCTAGCAATTTTTCCGCTATTTTTTGTTCTATGTTCAGCCATCTTCAATGGAGTTGCAACAGATTTCAGCACAGAAAATCTAACTTTAGAATCTTCCCCACCTCTAACATCTAACAAAGAAACACCACCTCTTTGGAAAACAACAAAATTCTCTGGCAATCCAATATTAGCAGTATTCAAGTCATACAAAGTCCACTTATCATCATAAAAAGCCTCAACCATAATATCTAGCTTTTCAGTCTTTTTACCTTCTTCTAGTTTCAAAGCTCTAACAATACGTGCTGGAATCTTCTTAAACGCCAAAATTTGAATAATTTTTTCTGCAAACTCTTTAGAAGAATAGTTAAATGGCAAAATCAGACTCATAGAAGGGTTCACCATCTCTTGATTAACTGTTCTAATAACCCTTTGTACCTTATTCCCATCTTGAATATCAGAAAGTTCCCAAACTTTTCTCATCTGAGAGGCTTCTTCCTCACTCATAACTGGACGCTCTATCTTATTAGGCTTATCTTGACCAAGCTCATTATCCTCAGAACTATCATAAATATTTAATCGATAATATAATGTTTGCTTGCCAGATTTATTATTTCCTTCAAATATAACTTTTCTATTTTCTTTATCTTGAGTTATTTTATAACCTTTACCCAAAACCTCTTCACTCAAAACATCAAAACCACCATGTCTATCATCTGGCACAGTTAGAGAAACTTTTACATTTTCATTATTTGTTTCAAAAGATATCTTAGCCTCTACGACCCAAATATCAGTCAACACCTTAGGAGAAAGAGTAAAACCCCAATATTTCATCTTGTAGTCTATACTATAACAAGCAAACCCAATAGATAACAAAAGAAAAAAGCTTAACACCTTTCTTACAGTAAAAATTTTTCCAACCCAGTTTTTCATTATTTAAAGTTCCTTATTAGTCCAAAGTATGAGATGTAGATGTATCTACAATAAAGCGCCCTGTTAAAACATTTCTACCAATTAAACCTTGATAATCAAACCCTTGTCTGTCTGCAATAGAAAATGTAGCACTAAATACCTCATTTCCCATTTTTACATCCATCTTAACAGCTTTACGACTTTCGTCATTACCAATACGTCTCACCCTAAAAGTTCTTTCAATCTTTTTCTCAAACACATGTTCTTCGCCAGTCTTACGATTTTTTAGCTTAAAAGATACCCATTTTTCACCATCTCGCTCAAAATAAACAACATCAGCACAATCAAGCGAAGATGTTGTTGCACCAGTATCTATTCTTGCATAAAAAGGAGACTTCATTGGTAAAAAATAAATAGGTTCTACTTCTCCAATAATTGGCAAGTGAGCCTTTTCTACAATCACTTCTTGCGTTGTATTAACGTTGTGCACAACAGCAGGCACAAAAACTTGCTTAGATTGACAAGCTGTAATTACAAATAACAAAACTAATAGCAGTAATTTTCGCATTTTTATTATAACCTCTACAAAATATTTCCAACGAATATTACTGCTATTTTATGTAATAAACATCAATAAAATAAACTAATACACAAAGAAAAATGCATTTTTTGTATGTTAGTTTTTTATACACCGTATTTAAACAATGTATTTAAAATTTTTATCAAATGAGTGGCAATTACAAATATTTCCTAGAAAAACACTGTTGCTCTAACCCCTGTTGCAAACCCATAATCAGATTTCTGATTAAGCGCAGGATTTATATATAACTGTACATCAGGAGTAATCGTTAGCATATCACCAACACCCCAAGCCCAATATGCTTCAATAACTTGCTCTGCTTTATGATTAAGCTTTTCTCCTACAGCTTTTTCATCTAATTTATTATATGCATACGCCAAACCAATTTGGTCTAAATTATTGCGCCCTAAAGGATTATTCCAAACACCACCAAACACCCATGATTGCCTTATCTCCGCAACACTTCCGCTTGTTTCGTTAATTCTTGCAAAAACTGACCATTTTTCACCAATATTTTGAGATAAATTTAACGACCAACCATTAGTCGTTTCCTGTTGCTCTTTTACCCAAGGTTGATTATAGACCAAAACAGAGATTTCTGCCTCTCCCAAACCTTTTATTATTGGAGTATATGCAACATATCCAAACGTTGTATAATGCTCCTTATTTAGATGATTAAACCTTATACTTTGAGCATCTATATTTGTACCATCTTGTCCACCAAAAGCAAAGCTCCACTCCTCATTAGGTGTAATTTGAACATATGCACCAAGACCTGCTTGTGTATATGTTTCAGAAGCATTTTGCGAAAAAGATTCATTTATAAAATTCACCTGCTGATTTGCATCATAATCTGTACCATCAAAATTATAAAGAGGAAACTGACCAAGCGCTAATGTTAACCAATTCCAATTTCCTCCAAATTGATACGTATAATACAATTCATTAAATTCATTTTCATTATCTGGGTAATCATTTATAGGTGTAACAAAACCAGAATTGTTTGCCAAATCATTAGCATTATGATTTCCATATCTTATAACGGTATAAGCAAAATTCAACACGCCTATTCCTCTAGAACCATCAGATAGTGTCCACGTAAATGATGGATAGATATACGTTTGAACAGCATTGTTTTTTCCACTAGGGCTAGTTCTTTGCCCTAAAACAGAAGCATCAATGCTATAATCAAAACCATATTTTTTATTCAAACTGTTTTTAAAATCTTGATAAGAAAAACCCAAATCTTTTGCATACGCATTAGAAACACTCAATACACTACACGCAACAAATAACGCTGTTTTTAAATTTATCATCGCTTTAATCCTTTAGCTATATTAAACACCTTTCGGATATAACCCTTAATTTGGCTAAAAAAAGGGGTGCTAAATAAAAAAACGCTTGAAGACTAAAGCAAACACCTATAAACTCTTACCATAACAACAAAAGGATTGTATTATGATTGCAAAACTAAAAGGAATTATAGATAACATTGGCGAAGACTGTGCAATAATAGATGTTAATGGCGTTGGCTATCTTGTTTACATGTCTTCTCGCTCACTTTCTAAACTAAAACAAGGAGAATATTCTTCCTTATTAATAGAAACTGTTATAAAAGAAGATAGTATCACCCTTTTTGGTTTTCAAAATGCATGGGAAAAAGAATGGTTCAACACTCTCACAAAAATACAAGGTGTTGGCGGAAAAGTTTGTTTAAGTATATTAAGTGTTTTATCTCCTGCACAACTATCTCAAGCAGTATCAGCACAAGATAAAAGTTCATTTTTAAGAGCATCTGGTGTTGGTCCAAAACTAGCCGCAAGACTTGTTACAGAATTAAAAGATAAAATTGTAACAATCCCTATAGAATATATGTCTGGAGCAGAATTATCTGATATAGAAGATAAAACACCAACCAAACAACCTACTCCTCAAAATACAGTTTCAGATACAGATGATGAAATTTATCAAAAAACAGAAGATGTAACTTCTGCTTTAACTAATCTCGGATATCAAAGAACAGACGCATACCGAGTTGCCTCAGAAATTTGCCTAAAAAATCCAACAGCAGATTTAGGTACATTGATAAGATTATCTCTTAAAGAATTTAATCAATAGGAGGAAAAATGGAAAATAAAGAAAGAATAGTTAGCTCACAAATACTATCAACAGATGAAAATAACTCTCCTATTGCTATAAATCTCAGACCATCTAGTCTTGATGAATTTGTTGGCCAAGATAAAGTATGCCAAAATCTAAAAGTATTTATAGAATCTGCTAAAAGTAGAGGAGAAGTTTTAGACCACGTACTTTTATATGGCCCTCCAGGATTAGGTAAAACAACTCTATCAAACATTATCTCAAAAGAGTTAGGTGTAGGATTTAAAGCAACCTCTGCCCCAATGATTACCAAATCTGGAGATTTGGCCGCCATATTAACAAATCTTGAAGCAAAAGATGTTTTATTTATAGATGAAATACACCGCTTAAACCCTGCCATAGAAGAAGTTTTATATTCTGCCATGGAAGACTTTCAATTAGATATAATTATCGGTGAAGGACCTTCTGCTCGTTCAGTAAAAATAGATTTACAACCTTTTACTCTTGTTGGTGCAACAACTCGCTCAGGTCTTGTTTCAACACCTCTAAGAGAACGTTTTGGTATTCCTCTACGCATGGATTTTTATAATCATGAAGACTTACAAAAAATAGTTCTACGCGGTGCAAATTTATTAAACATGCCAATATCTCAAGATGGCGCAATGGAAATTGCTAAGCGTTCACGCGGAACCCCTCGTATTGCAGGAAGATTATTAAAAAGAGTAAGGGACTTCGGTGCTGTTGCAGGTAACGTACAAATAGATTCTACAATAGCAGATAAAGCACTAAGCCTATTAGATGTAGACCCTTATGGTTTAGATGAATTTGACCGCCGTTACCTAAATTGTATCGCTAAAAACTATGGTGGTGGTCCTGTTGGAGCTGATACACTGGCAGCAGCTCTTTCAGAAGAACGAGATACAATAGAAGAAGTAATTGAACCATATTTACTAAAACTAGGATTTTTACAAAGAACACCGCGTGGACGTGTTTTATCAGAACAAGGATGTAAATATCTTGGAGTTAGTAAATTTAAAAATGATAACAACCAATTTAGTTTTATGGAAGATTTAGGATTTTAAGCTATGACATATGAAACAAATACAATAACAGGTAAATTATTTGATGATAAAACATTTTCTTTTCCGATTCGTGTTTACTATGAAGATACAGATGCCGGAGGAATTGTATATTATGCAAACTATCTAAAATTTGCTGAAAGAGCTAGAACAGAATTTCTTCGTCATCTAGGATTTAGCCAAGAAAACATGCTAAAAAATATAGGCGCCGGATTTGTTGTTAGAGAATGCCATATTAGCTATAAATCACCAGCAAAATTAGATGATGCACTAAACATAACATGCAAAGTAACAGAATTAAAAGGTGTTTCATTAAAAATGGAACAAAAACTATATCGTGGCGATACCGTGTTATCTGAAATAGAAGTAACCTTAGTATTTCTAAGCTTAGAAACTATGCGTCCAACCAAAATACCTGCAGAAATAATCTCTATATTTTAACTATTCTTCTTTATTTAGATAGTAAGAAACACTAATAGATGCAACCACAATAGTTGGAGCCCAAACCGCAAACCATATTGGGATATACGCATTTACACCAAAAGCTGATATAACTTGCGAGGTAAAGTATACAGTAAAACCAGTTGCTATACCAAAAACTATCATAGTTAACACACCACCTTGTCTTTGACTTGGTTTCAAAGAGAAAATGCCTGCAACCAAAACCATTGCCATAAGCATAAAAGGTAAAGCAATCAAGCTAATATATCGCATCAAATATCTTTGAACAGAAAACCCTGACGCTTTATAAAATTCTATTGTATCAGGCAAATTCCAAAAGGATATAGCTTCAGGATCAACAAAGTTATCCTTAATACGTTGCAAGCTCATCTTTGTTGGATATTTCATATTATTAATAATTTCAGCTTTTTGACCAGATTTATAAACTCTAACATCCCTTAAATCTAATTCATCATTACCTAATGTACCAATAAACGCCTCTACTCTTCTTGTAACTTGCATCTTTTCATCTACTTCTATAATGCTAACATCCTGCAACCACAAAACATCATCTTTAAGATTTATAGCACCTGTATTTATTACGGAAACAACATCGGGTTTCAAACTTTCTCTAATCCACAACCCCTTATTAGAAAACAAAAACGCATCAGGATTATTTGTTTTAAGTCTATAAGATAATGTTTCACGCAATTCATACATTCTTGAAGAAAAAGGATTAACCACCATAATCCAAAACAATCCTATTGAAAAAACAGCTAACAACACAGGTGTTAGAACTCCCCATATAGAAACACCTGCAGCTCTGATAATAACAAATTCATTCATTTTACTTAAGCGCCAAAATGTAATCATTGTAGAAATCATAACCACAAAAGGAACAATTTTATCAACTGTTTCAGGCAATTTTGCTATAACATACTGAATCAAAAACCAAATACTAACATCATATCTACCAGAGGTTTTGCGCAAAATCTCTATCATATCAAACATCATGATAATTGCACAAATCACCATCAACACACTCAAAAAACTCAAAACAGTTTGCTTTATCAAATAAGAGCCTAAAATTGAATTTGGTTTCATCATAGTTCTAAAATCCTAAAAAACACCCGTTGATAAATATCTCTCAACACTATCTGGCAAAATAACAACTAATCTTTTATTTGTAAAGTCTTCTCTTTGAGCTATCTTAATAGCACCACAAACTGCAGCACCACCAGAAATACCAATCGCCAAGCCCTCTGTTTTAGCAACCAATTTTGCTGTATCAATAGCCTCTTCATCACTTATTCTTATAATCTCATCAACTAAATTGTTATCATAAAAATTAGGCACAAAACCCGCTCCAATTCCTTGTATTTTATGACAACCTTTTTCTTTTCCACTTAAAACAGCACTACTCTCTGGTTCAACAGCAACCACATACAAATCTTGATTATATGTTTTTAACACAGAAGAAACTCCTGTTATTGTTCCACTTGTACCAACCCCTGCAACAAAAACATCAAAATCACCACCTGTATCTTCCAAAATCTCCATTGCTGTCCCCATTTTATGAGCATTAACATTTGCATCATTTTCAAATTGCTTCAACATAACAACATTAGGATTTCGTTCTTTCAGAAGTTCTGCTTTATGAATAGCTCCATTCATACCATCTTCGGCTGGCGTTAAAATTACTTCTGCTCCAAAATGTTTAATTAAATCTATCCTTTCCTTAGACATATTTTCAGGCATAACAATAATAAGTTTATACCCTTTTGCTGCACAAACTCCTGCTAACCCAATACCCGTATTACCAGAAGTTGCCTCAACAAATATAGTATCTCTAGATATTCCATTTTTTTCTGCTTTTTCAATCATAGACAAAGCAACTCTATCTTTAACAGAAAACATGGGGTTATACATTTCACATTTAACCAAAATCTCGGCATTCAAACGCAGTTTTGTAGTCAAACGCCCCAATCTAACTAAAGGAGTATGCCCAACAAGCTCAGAAATTGAATTATAGATTTTTTCCATCTATTTATCTTTCAAAATTTGCTCAACTGTTTCATTCAAACCGCATAAATTTCTCTTCTCAGAACGAGCCGCTAAAATAATTGCTTTAACTTGAGGAACAACTTCATCTATATCATCATTCACAACAATATAATCATAAAATTCACATTCTTTAATTCTTTTTTCTGCCATACTCATTCTGCGTTCAATTACTTCCATTGAATCTGTTCCCCTATTAACCAAACGCTCTCTTAAAACTCTAACAGAAGGTGGAATAAACGAAATAGCTTTAACTCTATCACCAGCTAGTTTACGCAATTGTTGTACACCAGGATAATCCAAATCAAGAATAACATCTTTTCCTTCACATAACAATCTATCAATCTTTTCTTTAGGTGTACCATATTTAGGACCAAAATCGGAATCTACATATTCATACAAAGCACCATCTTTTACTAATTTCTTAAACTCTTCTTCGCTAATAAAGTAATAATCTTTTCCATCAACTTCACCCTCTCTCATACCACGAGTTGTAACAGAAACAGATAATTCAATATCATCAACTTCTTCTAAAATACGTCTAATAACAGAACTTTTTCCACCACCGCTAGGAGCTGAAAAAATAAACATTGTACCTTGTTTTTGAATATTTATACTTCCCATTTTACACCTCTACACTATTCTGCTTTACAAAATCTTATTTTAATATATAACAAAAAACATATAAATAAAGTTTTATTTTAAGGATTACACCATGATTATCAAAAATATTTTAATTACAGGCGCATCTTCTGGTATTGGCGAGGCTTTAGCTTTATATTACGCCAAACAACCAGAAACAGAAAACATATTCATTTGCGGTAGAAATGAAGAACGTTTAAACAATGTAAAAAATTCTTGCGAAAAAATCTCTAAAGCAAAAATTCACGCTAAAATACTTGATGTATCAAACAAAGAAAATGTAGCAAATTGGATAAATGAAGCAGAAAATACAGCGTATTTAAATCTTGTTTTTGCCAACGCTGGTGTTGCTACAACTCAAGAAATTCCTGAAAATATTTTTAATACTTTCAACATAAATGTTATGGGTGTAATAAACACAATATCACCAACCGTTGAAATCTATAAAAAACGCAAAGACAAAGATAAAATCATTGCAATAACAGCTTCAATTGCAGGATACCACGGTCTTCCTGCATGCCCTTCATACAGTGCATCTAAGGCGTGCGTAAAAGCATATGGCGAAGCTTTAAGACTACACCTACTTGAATACAACATCCAAGTAAACACGATTTGCCCAGGATTTATACGTTCAAGAATAACAGATAAAAACACTTGCCCAATGCCATTTTTTATGGAAGCAGAACCAGCTGCAGAACTTATAGCAAAACGCATACAAAAGAACGTTGGATTAATTGTTTTTCCTTGGCCAATGCGCTTAGCTGTATGGGCTTTAAGCATACTTCCAAACTGCATAAGTGATTTTATATACAAACGCCTTCCTCACAAAGTATAAAAAATCACCCTTAAAACACTATTTTTGCATACTTTTTTCTTGACTTTTTAGATATATGAGTCTAAAAGTCCAATAATTCTTTATGTGGCACAACATAAAGGGTTATATTTAACTTGTGCAAGTCCGCCTCAAATAGAGGGTCTGGCAATTTTGAAATATAAAATATAATGGCAAATACTGCAGAAATTAAATTTCCTGAAATGACTGAAAGTTTTGAAGACCTTTTAAACGAACAATTCGGCGAAAAAGGTATCGTTGGCGCAGTTATGAAAGGAACTGTTATTCGTGTAACTGATGACTTTGCAACAGTTGATGTTGGCTTAAAATCTGAAGGCCGTATTCCACTTCGCGAATTCGGTAAAAACAACGAATTAAAAATTGGTGATGTTGTAGAAGTATTAGTAGATAGATACGAAGATAAAGACGGCAACATCGTATTATCACGTGAAAAAGCACGTCGTGAAGAAATTTGGCAAGATTTAGAGAAGATGATGAATAACTCTGAAAGAGTTAACGGTGTTATCTTCGGTCGCGTTAAAGGTGGCTTTACTGTTGACCTTAACGGCGCTATCGCTTTCTTACCAGGTTCACAAATTGATATCCGCCCAATTAAAGATATCTCTCCATTAATGGGCATTTCACAACCATTCCAAATCTTAAAAATGGATAAGGTTCGTGGTAATATCGTTGTATCTCGTCGCGTAGTATTAGAAGAAACACGTGCATCTGCTCGTGCAGAATTAATTGACACAATCAAAGAAGGTGCTGTTCTTGAAGGTATCGTTAAGAACTTAACAGAATATGGTGCATTCATTGATTTAGGTGGCGTAGACGGTTTATTACACGTTACAGATATCTCTTGGAAGAGAATTAACCACCCAGCAGAAGTATTGTCTTTAGGTCAAACAATTAAAGTTCAAGTTATCAAATTCAACGAAGATACACAACGCATCTCTTTGGGTATGAAACAACTTGAAAGTGACCCATGGCAAGCTGTTGCTGACAAATACCAAGTTGGTGAAATTTACACAGGTAAAGTAACAAACATTACTGATTACGGTGCATTCATCGAATTAGAAGATGGTATTGAAGGTCTTGTTCACGTTTCAGAAATGAGCTGGACACGTAAAAATGTACACCCAGGAAAAATCGTTTCTACTTCTCAAGAAGTTGAAGTTAAAGTTTTGGAAGTTGATGCAGACAAACGTCGTATTAGCTTAGGCATTAAACAATGCACACCAAATCCATGGGCTGCATACATTGAAGAACATCCAATGGGTTCTGTAATTGAAGGCAAAATCAAAAACATTACAGAATTTGGTTTATTCATCGGTTTATCAGATGAAATCGATGGTATGATTCACTTGTCTGACATCTCTTGGGAAAAACCAGGTGAAGAAGCTGTAAAAGATTACACTAAAGGTCAAACAATTGAAGCAAAAATCATTGACGTTGATGTAGAAAAAGAACGCATAAGTCTTGGTATCAAACAAATGTCTGAAAACAACGTAGCTATGACATTAGAATCTTTGAAAAAAGGTGATGTTGTTAAAGCTGTAGTTACAGGCGCTGACGAAAAAGGCGTACAAGTAACAGTACAAGGCATTGCTGCTACAATTAAAAAGGCTGACTTATCTAAAGAAAACAACGATCCATTAAGCTACAACGAAGGCGATGTATTAGAAGCTAAATTAACTTCTGTTGATCGCAAAAACGCAAAATTAGGCGTTTCTGTTAAAGCTTTTGAAATCGAAGAAGAAAAGAAAACATTAGAAGAATATTCTGGTGCTAACAACTCTGGTTCTTCTTTAGGTGATGCATTAGGCGAAGCTTTGAAAAACAAAGAATAGTCTAAACTGTTCACAAAAAAACTCCTTAGGCTAATTGGTCTAAGGAGTTTTCTTTTTATTTAAACGCTGTATTTAAAACTATTCGTCACTTCCTGTTTGTTGAATCATAACATCTTCTTCCACCCAAACAGGTTCAACCATAGAAGATGAATCAACTGGTGCAACTTCAACACCAGGGTCTTGAGGTAAAGGTTGCATATTGTTTGAATTACTTGGATTAGACACAACAGAAGAACTATAAGTCTCAATAATAACAACACCACCATTATTATCATCATTCATCATGTTTTTTGCCTTTTGTGAATGCATATTACCACCTGCAACAGCTTGACCAATCATCAAAGCTAAAGCACAAACAGATAAACAACCCATAAAAAATTTATTCATATTTTTTCTCCCAAATTAAAACAAGACACACTGAATATATTTATCAATATCATGCTTTCAAGATGTTACTCAAATAAAAAAGCGGGGGAATTTTTTCCCACCGCTATAATACCTAAAAATAAAAAGATATACCTCCTTGGAAGATTGCTCCCCATTTGTTTCGTCCGCCTCCATCAATTGGAATTGATTGATAGCGACCTTCTCCAAATAAAGAGATTCTATCTCCAAGGAATACATTTCCTCTTACTCCAGCACCTATGTAGTACTTACCATGGTACCTATGGCAACCATAGCCATACCCCCAACAAGGGTCATAACAGTAACCATGGTACATATCCTCCTGAAGAGCGTATCCGGTATTAAGCATTACTGCTAAATATCCATAATACCCTGCCAAGAACTTCATACCTACATTTACTCCTGCCGTCATGGTGGAAAGGGTATTGTTTTCACCATGTTTCATAGAAAGATAACAACCTTCTACTTCTGTAAAAACATATCCTGTATCCATACCCAAACGGATAGAACCAACCGGAGAAGTCATATCTTTTACAAGCGATACACCACCACCAAAAGTGGTATAAAGTGACATATCTTGAGCGCTTGCTCTCATTCCTGTGCAGATCATTGCTATCGCAACAATACATGCTACTTTCCATCTCTTAGTCATAATAATCTTATTTTATCACACATAGTATATCACATTTTTTGTATTAACTCAACAAAAAAACGACAAAAAAACCGATTCTCATCAAAAAGCTCTTGATTTAATGTAAAAAATATGATACTATAACTATTACCAAAGTATTTTTCTGTGCGCTGTAAGTTTTATGAATAATTATTCTAAACATGCTACTCAGAGGCTTTGGTTTAATTTGCATTTTTTAATAGTAATAACCAGAGGGAAGATAGATAAAAATAATAGATTAATACCTATTGTTATTCTAATATCAGGCCCTCACATAGCCCATCATTCAATATGAAGAATTTGGCAACTCTAAAATCCCTTGTGGTAGCGATTGCTCTTTTATTTGTTTTTACATCGTGCGTTGAGGAAAGCTTGTATTTCATCGACAAAGAGCAGGTTGAAATCAGCAACAACCTTACTCTCTCAGAGGGTAAAATCCAAACAGGAACAGAAAATGCTCTTGGACTCAAAGTCTCGCTTGCGCAGGACACAATCCTTGTCGAAGAGTTCTCAGAACTCGCTCTTGCTTCGGCAGACCTCCAGTTCTCTGACTCGCAAGAGGCCTCTATCAGCAACACAGCACACGGGGCTTACAAAGTAGAGAAGATCTCCTACAGGGATTATTCCGTTGAGGAATACTCCTTAAACAGGAGAAAAGTAACCCTCAACTTCGCTGTTAAGTACTCGTACGAAGGCGAAGTAAGGGATACCGTTCTCTCCCCATGGTATTTTCAGGAGACACCTACGGTAGTGATACCACAGGAACCTGAAAAGGTGCATATAATATCCTATGTACCACGTCACACATATCTAACAATGAAAAAGGTAGCATCACAGCTGCTTTATTCATCGATAAAATGGTCAATGACGTAGTAGACACCACCTACAAGGCAGTGGTAACACTGGCCAAGGTAGGCTCAGTGTCGGGTATGGAAATTTATACGCCATCTAACGCCTGCACCAAAGCTGATATGCAGTGCGATACTCTTTCTGTTAGTGAAAAGGTTGTAAAAGACCACTTTACTATAACACAGGAGGAGCGCCTGTATAGGTGGGAAACAACCTTCATCAGCACAACTGGTGGAGACATCACACCTAAGAACGAAATTAAATTCGTTCTTACATCAAAGGTTGTCTTCTCCATTGATGACTACAGATACGTCTGGTCCTTTAACGGTTCTTCTTACGATGTCGTAAGGAGAATTGAGGACAAAGGTCTGGAGGGTAAGATAATACAGGGCACCCATAGCCCTTACCTTGGCACCTACGTGCTTAAGGTAAATTCTTATCTGTTCAGCCCTCAGGTACCTGAGTTAGATGGTAGCACCCCATTCCACAGCTCAGTTGCTGAGCATAACATTTACCAGCGCGAGAGCGTTGTGTAAATGAGTTTTGAGTAGCATTTACAGCAGTCCCACACGGGACTGCTTTTTTTATTGCCAAAATTAAGTATTGAAAATCAAGCTTCTATTCAAGAGATAGAAACTAAAATTTATCCATTTAAAAACAAAAAACAGCGAGAGCTGATAAAGAAAAGGTTTTTTACACCCATCTCTACCATACTCTCGCTGTCTTCATAAGTTCCTAGTTACTTGCGCTGGAAGTGGAGAAGAACTGCTACGCCAACGCTAGCGCCAACTGTGACATTCTTCCAATCCTGGACAGCATTATGTGGCAATGTAGTTCCGGTGTGTCCCCACACGTTTGCCTTTACGACAAAGTGCTCAGCGAACACAAAACCACTTTCCAACATAACACCTCCACAAGGAGCATAAGTGCCAGTCGCACCTCCATCCTGAAGCAGGATATCGCTTCTTGTATATACGAAGCGTCCCATCACTGTTGGTGAGATGTAGGAGTTCTTGTTTCGGTTGAACCAAAACTTATGTCCTACACGTGCCCCAAAGTACGGAGCTTCATAGAGAACACCTTCTGCAGCACCTACAGTACCCTCAAGGTAAGGGTTGAGGAAGGTACATCCAGCATCCACGCCAAAGGCGAAGCCTCTTCTGCCATGGATATCAATGTTGATACCCGCCATCGGCATAATAAAGTTCGTCTTCGTCATGTACGACGCACCGCCAGACAAGCCAATCTGGAAGTGGGCTAGATTACGATGAAGGAGATCCTTCGCCTTGTAATCTACAGCAGAAACTGAACCGTCAACGACACTTTTCATTTCTTCAAATGTCATATCAGCTGTGTTTTTCTGCTCCCACTTAGTTCTCTTTTCCATAATCTGTACTTCCCCATCCTGAAGAAAATACTTATGGTTAAGAACCCAAAATTCCTTTTTACCTGTCGCCCTGTAGCGATGCGCATCAACTAGGGTGTCCGCAACTGCGGTCTTAAGCTGCTCTGTTGCCTCCGAGACTTTCACGTGTTTATTACGATATAGAATTACTCTCTTACCGTTCTGCACATAAGTTACCACGTTCTTGTCCTTAGATACCTCCAACGAATCCACCTCGTGAATTCGGCTCTGTGCGTTAGCACAAAGACTTGTTGCAAAAGCTATCGCAATCACAACAAACATCTTGAATGATGCCTTCATATAAAAAAACTAAAATTAAATTAAACTTCAATTAAGTAAAAGATATGAAAACCACACTAAGATGTTACCGACTCCCACTAGGAAACCAACTTTATAATAACATCCACAAAAATTCCAACCACACAAATCATACCTTTACAAGGGACAGTATATCATTTTTATTTTTATTTTTCAACTACTTTTTTGTTGATTCTGTCAAATAGACACGGTGTTTAAACATTGTATTTAAACTTTTAGACTCATTTAAAACAAAAAGAACAGCGAGAGCTGATAAAGAAAAAGGTTTTACCCCTCTCTATCAATCTCTCGCTGTCTTAAAAATGTTCCCTAATGCTACTTGCGTCCTCCATGCCTAGTCAGGTTAATCTGAAGGCAAACTGAAACCTGGTGCCAAAGGTCAACCTCAACAGGTGAGTTCTGGACAACCTGTATATCAGCACCCAATTGATATCTCAATGCAACATACAAACCCGACTGGAATGGTCGGAATTTGTACTCAGAACCTACTGATGGATAAGGTGTCCAGCCCTTAGACTGCAATCCCATATCCTCACTCATTTTGGACATTGTCTCATACCAATTAAATCCAACACCGGCAAACAGGCTAACTCTGTGTTGATCAAAGCGGTCAGCCTTGACCTGTACAGGTGTCCAGCCGGCAACAGCTTCAAGCTTATAACAGTTATAAGCTTGATTAGCGTAATCAACTGCTACAGAGCTGTACTTGGAGTAGCCATAACCTGCGGAGGTTTCAATCCACCACTTTGGCTGATAAAAGCCGATAGAAAGAAAACCTGATACACCTTGATAGCCTTCGCCCCAGACATAGCCCACACGTGGACCAATGTGAAGGCCGTCTTTAGCGATATCCTTCTTTGGTATGGTGCGAAGCTGACCATTTACGTCGTAGACGTAGAAGGTCTGATCCACACCTCTATCTTCTTTAAGTTGACGATAGAAATGTCTCACTACGCGTGTAGTATCAAGAGAAGCCAGAACGGCTGTATCCTGAACCTTCACAAAAACTGTGTCTCTTACGATAGGATACACATCCTTGTGAAAGACCATCTTACCGTCCCTCAGAAAACAAGATGTTACCACCTTTTCCTCTGGCGATGTTGTTGTCGCTCGTATGGTGTCAGTAACGTTTTTTCTAAGCAAATCACCATATACCTTTGCTTCAGAAATCCTTATAGAATCCACCTCGTGAACTCTAGTCTGTGCAGAAGCACAAACATTTGCCATTATTGTTGCAAGGAAAACAACAACAATCATCTTAATAGATGCTCTCATATTATTAATGAATTAAATTAAATTAAACTTCTGTTCAATAAAAGATATGAAAACCACACTAAGATGTTACCGACTCCCACTAGGAAACCAACTTCACAATAACATCCACAAAAATTCCAACCACACAAATCATACCTTTACAAGGGACAGTATATCATTTTTATTTTTATTTTTCAACTACTTTTTTGTTGATTCTGTCAAATAGACTCAACTTTTAAACATTGTATTTAAACTTTTAGACTCAAATTTTATAAAAAATAGCATATTCAGAACAATTATTGTAAACAAAGCCTCTTTACATTTAAATCTATCTTTGCTACAATCCCGCGAGAATTTGACTTTTATTGGAGTATATTAAGAAATGTCTTATAAAGAAGAGCAAGGTTTAGATAAACAATTTAACGCAGAAGATATAGAAATTAGATGCGATAAATTTTGGAGTGAAAATGAAATTTATAAATACGATTCTACACAATCTAGAGATAATAGTTTTGTGATAGACACTCCTCCTCCAACCGTCTCAGGCTCTCTACATATCGGTCACATTTTTAGCTATACTCAAACAGATATTATAGCAAGATATCAACGTATGCTCGGTAAATCTGTATTTTACCCAATTGGCTGGGATGATAATGGTCTTCCAACAGAACGTCGTGTTCAAAACTATTACAATATTGCATGCAACCCAAAAGTTGCTTACGACCAAAATTTCAAACCAGTTCATATTGAAAACTCAAAAGAAGAACGTAAAGAAATTTCTCGTAAAAACTTTATTGAAGCTTGCGAAACATTAACAGCAGAAGATGAAAAGATTTTTGAAAATGTATTCCGTCGTATTGGTCACTCTTATGACTGGAATTTAACTTACTCTACAATTAGCCCTTCTTCAATAAAAATAGCTCAAGAATCTTTTTTAGATTTATACAATAAAGGAAAACTCGTTGCAGTTGAAGCTCCTATTATGTGGGATGTTACTTTCAAATCTGCAGTATCTCAAGCAGAAGTTGAAGATAAAGAAATGGAAGGATTTTTCCACGATATTCGCTTTAGCGTAAAAGATAGCGATGAAACATTTGTTATCGCAACAACTCGTCCAGAACTTTTAGCTGCTTGTCTTGCAATTGTAGCTCATCCTGATGATGAACGCTATAAACATTTATTCGGCAAAACTGCTATAGTTCCATTGTTTAATATTCCTGTTCCAATTGTTGCATCAGAACATGCAGAAAAAGAAAAAGGTACAGGTATTATGATGGTATGTACTTTTGGTGATGCTGCCGACGTTGCTTGGTGGAAAAAATCAGGATTACCAATCAAACAAATTATTGGTCAAGACGGTAAAATATTAGATATCACTTATGGTGAAGGTGTTTTTGAAACACTTAACAAAGAAGAAGCTCAAAAGAACTTTAGCCAAATTATCGGTCTTCCTGCACACATTGCAAAGAAAAAAGTTGCAGAAATGCTAAAAGAACAAGGTTTCTTAATTGGCGAACCAAAGAAAATTGTTCACCCTGTAAAATTCTATGAAAAAGGTAATCTTCCACTAGAATTCGTTTCTTCTCGTCAATGGTTTATTAACTTGATGGACATGAAAGAAGACATGCTAAAAGCAGGTGAAAAAATTGAGTGGTTACCAGCATATATGCAACATCGCTATTCTACATGGACAGAGGGCTTAAACCAAGATTGGTGCATTAGCCGTCAACGTTATTTTGGTGTTCCTTTCCCTGTTTGGTATAAAGTAGATGCAAATGGTAATATTGATTATAATCAAATCATTCTCCCAACAGAAGACCAATTACCAATAGACCCTATGGCAGATATTCCAAACGGATATACAGAAGCTCAACGTAACCAACCAAATGGTTTTGCTGGCGACCCTGACGTTATGGATACCTGGGCAACATCTTCTTTAACTCCTCAAATTGCTATGGCTATGGCAAAAGATAATTCTAATCTATCTTTACCATTTGATGTACGTCCACAAGCTCACGATATTATTCGTACATGGGCTTTCTACACAATAGCTAAAAGCTTAATGCATGAAAATACTATTCCTTGGTATAAAACTCTTATTAGCGGATTTATTCTTGACCCAGACCGCAAAAAAATGAGTAAATCTAAAGGAAACGTTGTAACTCCAATGCATTTGATTGAAAATCATTCCGCTGACGCAGTTCGTTATTGGGCAGCAAAAGCAAAATTAGGTGCAGATACTGCTTTTGAAGAAAAAATGATGCAACAAGGTCGCAAACTAGTTGTTAAAATGTATAATGCTAGTAAGTTTGTATTTATGATTGTTGGTGATAATGTTTCTCCAGATTACACAAAAGATATTACAAACACTCTTGATAAATCATGGATTAAGAAGCTTGCAAATACATATAAATCAGCAAAACAAAGCTTTGAAAACTACGATTATTCACTAGCATTAGACGCTATAGAAACAAGATTTTGGGATTTCTGTGATAACTATGTAGAAATTGTTAAAAAACGCGCTTATTCAGAAGATAACGCATCCGCAATTGCTACATTAAAATTATCATTAGACACATTTGTTAAATTATTGGCTCCATTCTGCCCATTTATAACAGAAGAAATTTACCAAGCTCGTGGCTGGAAAAAAGCTTCTGAAACATCTGTTCATAAAGAGCTTTGGTCTTCAATGGATAATCTAAATGATTTTGCTTCAGATGATTCTTTGTTGTATGATTCTATTTCTGCCATTTCTACAGAAATAAGAAAGCAAAAAACAATCGAAAACAAATCTCAAAAGAACCCTGTTTTAAGCTTAGTTGTTAACGCAACAGAAACAACAATTTCTTGCTTAAAATCAAATGATGCAGACCTTGTAAATGTTGGTAACATCATTGAAAATGGAATTATCTATAAACAAGCAGAAGAACTACTTGTTGAAGATATAAAACTTGATCAAGACTTTATTCCTGAAAAAAAGAAAGTATGCTAACTAATTAGTATCAAAAAAATAAAACGGTCTGAAATACGACCGTTTTTATTTTGCATTATTTTTTCTTAACAAAATATATAAAGCCCCTGTTCCTCCTAATCTTTCTGACGGATTCTTATAAGCGAGAATTAAAGAACTAATTTCTGAATTTGTAAGCCAATTCGGAACAGCTTTTCTCAACACTCCTTTTTCAGAAAAAATTGTATCATCCAAACCTTTTCCTGTTACAATAATAACACACCTTTTATGAGAAAAGTAAGAGCTTTTAATAAAATTACAAACCTTATCAAAAGCATCTTTTTCCGTTACACCATGTAAATCTAAAATACCTTCAACAGGAAAAGCCTCTCTTTTAAATCTTTTAGCTAAAGAACCATCCATATGAGACAAGTCATCTTTAGTTACATTTGAACCGTTTTTTAATAAATCAAAACTAACTGTAACTTCTTTATCTTGGCGAATTTCTATATCTTTAGGTAAAATTTCATCAACATGAGTGTTTGTTTTTATTCTTTTTACACCTTTAACAACCTCATCCCATACATCATCTGTCATAAACAACAATCTCCGCATCTTTAGGAAGTAACAGATAATATTTTCCTTTAGAATTCATTTTACCAGCATATTCAAAAGCCTCTTCCCCGTGTCCCCAAAAATAATCACCTCTTATAGCCCCTTTAATTGCGCTACCAACATCCATAGCAATAACAGCCTTATTAATATCTTTTCCATTTGGAGCTGTGGTTTCTAGCCACAACATTGAACCGAGAGGGATATATGACTTATCTACCGCCACACTTCTTCCTGCAGTTAAAGGCAATCCCATTGCTCCCAAAGGACCTTCCGCATCAACTATTTTATGAAAAATAAATCTATCATTTAATTGCATATTGGCGATAGCTTTTTTACCATTTTTCTCCAACCATTTTCTAATCTTTGGCATAGACGCATCTTGTGGCTTAATCAAACCTTTATCTAACAAAATAGAGCCGATTCCCCTAAACTTATGTCCATTATTATCAGCATACCCTACTCTAATTTGTTCTCCGTTAGGCAAAGTTGCCACCGCAGCTCCTTGTATTTGCATCAAATATATATCAACCAAACTATCTCCCCATAAAACAACGGGAGCATTAAAATCAGAATTTTCTATTTCACTGCGTGTATAATATTTTACAAGTTTACCATCTTTAACGCGACCTAACAATCTTTGATTTGGTAGAGTAGCATCAAAATCTCTTAAATTAACCTCAACCAAGTCATCTGGACGACCATAAATAGGATAAATATACTCATCTTCCTTATTATAACTTGCTCGAATTTCAGCCTCATAATAAGAAGTAAACTTACCTATATTATTACCCCAATTATAAACACCATATGGAACAAAATTATCTTCTATATAATCTTTAATATCATCTTCA
>JAZQTW010000014.1:0-13428 GCA_045630985.1 Alphaproteobacteria bacterium | reverse complement strand
TTTCAAGCTTACCCGATGCTTTTGCTGAGTTTTGTCGCGAAATTAGAAAATGTGGTATAAAGGTTTATGTAATAAGTGGTGGACCTAAAAAAGATATCGTGAAATATCTTCATCAACACCATATAGAATATGACTATGTATGGGCAATACTAGACCATTGTGACGAACAAGGACAAGTTTCATACTTTGATGATGGAAGTTTTCAAGTTCCAACAGAATTGTGGAACAGAGCAAAAGCAGAGTACTGCGCTAAAGAAAAGATAGAATTCCACATCGATGATTCAAGCATATATGGCAAATATTTCGTAACACCATATTGCAAATACGACATTCACAACGATGTCTGCGAATTAGGTTCTGACTTACAAATAGACTTCAAAAACCCCACAAAAGCCGCATATGATGTTGCTGAATTTATTAGGAGCACTAAAAATTAATTAGTAATTCCAATCCCATCACAAGCGCCACACCCTCATCATTGCAAGCATTTTTTAATCATTGCGAGAAGCGTTAGCTCTCTGGCAAGCTATTACACCTCCCAAAAAAGAGGGCAATTTCTTGCCCTCTCTTCTTTTTACTTCAAATCTTGACACTAATTACATATCAAAATCTGTAACACCTTCAAATGCCAATTCATAAAGTTTTTTAATTTCTTTAATCAATGGATATCTTGGGTTACTACCTGTACATTGGTCATCGAACGCTAATGCAGGCAATGTTTCCATAGCTTTTTTGAAGTCTTCTTCATTATATTCGTTACGAATAGCAAACCACTCTTTGATAGAAGATGGAATACCAACTTTTTTCTTCAATTCTTCAATACCATTAATTAAAGCAGATACTCTCTCATCATCTGTTTTACCTTTAAAGCCCATAGCTGTTGCATAATTTGCATAAGCAGCCTTAGCATTAGGAAAACGATATTGAGGGAATACACATTGTTTATTAGGCTTATCTGTTGCATTATAACGAATAACTTGAGAAATTAACAACGCATTCGCAACACCATGAGGAATGTTAAATGCAGAACCTAGTTTATGAGCCATAGAGTGGCAAACACCTAAGAATGCATTAGCAAAAGCCATACCAGCAATTGTAGATGCATGGTGCATTTTCTCTCTTGCTCCTACATCAGCTGTTGCATAAGATTGTGGTAAATAATCAAATACATCTTTACCAGCTTCAATAGACAAAGGTCTTGTAAAGTCTGTTGCCATCGCAGAAACATAAGACTCAATAGCGTGAGTTAATACGTCAATACCAGATGCAGCACACAAACCTCTTGGCATTGTTTGAACTAAATCAGAATCAACAATTGCCATAGTTGGTGTAAATACATAGTCAGCAACAGCATATTTAACACCTTCTGCATCATCTGTAATAATAGAGAATGGTGTAACCTCAGAACCTGTACCAGATGTTGTAGGAATAGCAACCATATCTGCTTTTTCACCCAAGTTAGGGAATTCAAATACACGTTTACGGATATCCATAAAGCGCATAGCTAAATCTTCAAACTTAAGTTCTGGATGCTCATACATCAACCACATAATTTTACCAGCATCAATTGGAGAACCACCACCAAGAGCAATAATTACGTCTGGTTCAAATGAACGAAGAGTACCAATAGCCATATTAACAGTTGTTAAATCTGGATCTGGATGAACATCAGAGAAAATTTTGTATTGAACACCAATTTCATCTAATACATCTGTAACTTTCTTTGTATATCCCAAGTCAAACAAAGGTTTATCAGTTACAATAAATGCTCTCTTCTTACCTTTAAGTTCTTTTAATGCCAAACCTAAACATCCTGGCTTAAAGTAAACTTTTGGTGGAACTCTAAACCATAACATGTTTTCTTTTCTACTTGCTACACTCTTAATATTCATTAGATGTTTTACTCCTACATTTTCGCTAACAGAGTTACCGCCCCAAGAACCACAACCTAAAGTAAGTGAAGGTTCTAATCTAAAGTTATAAACGTCACCAATAGCACCTTGAGATGCTGGACAGTTAATCAATACACGACCAGTAATCATAACATGACCATAATGTTTAATTCTATCATTATTCATTGGGTTAGTATATAAAACTGATGTATGACCTTTACCCCCAAAAGACACTAATGATTTTGCAAGTTCAGTACCTGCTTCAAAATCTTTAGCACTATACATCGCTAAAACTGGAGATAATTTTTCTGCAGAGAATGGTTCCTCAACGCCTACTTTAGAGCATTCAGCAATAAGAGACTTTGTATCCTCAGGAACTTTTACGCCTGCCATATCTGCAATTTTGTATGCAGGTTGACCAACAATAGCAGCATTCAAGTGACCATCAATCATAATCACTTTACCAACTTTTTCTTTTTCTTTAGCTGTCAAGAAATATGCACCGCGTTTAACAAATTCTGCTTTAACTGTTTCATAAATAGATTCTACAGCAATAACAGATTGCTCAGATGCACAAATCATACCATTATCAAAAGTTTTAGACATCAAAACTGAAGAAACAGCCATTTCAATATCAGCAGTTTCATCAATAAGAGCAGGAGTATTACCTGCGCCAACACCTAAAGCTGGTTTACCAGAACTATATGCAGATTTAACCATGCCTGGACCACCTGTAGCCAAAGTAAGGTCAGCACTTTCCATCAAGAATTTTGTTTTTAAGATAGATGGTTCTTCAATCCATGCAATAATATCTTCTGGAGCACCTGCTTTAACAGCTTCTTCCAAAATAATGCGAGCTGTTTCAATTGTACATTTTTTAGCTCTTGGGTGTGGAGAAAAGATAATTGCATTACGAGTTTTCAAAGCAATCAAAGATTTGAAAATTGTAGTTGATGTAGGGTTAGTTGTAGGAATAACACCTGCAATAACACCAATTGGTTCAGCAATTTTAATCAAACCATTTGCTGTATCTTCTTCTAATATACCACAAGTTTTAACATTTTTGTATTTATTGAAAATATATTCAGAAGCAAAGTGATTTTTTATTACTTTATCTTCTACAATACCCATACCAGTTTCTTCAACAGCCATTTGAGCCAATGGAATACGAAGAGAACTTAATTTTAAAGCTACGCGACGAAAGATATAATCCACTTGTTCTTGAGAGAACTCAGCAAATTTTCTTTGCGCAACAGTAACTTTACTAACTAAACTATCAATATATTGTTTTTCTTGTTCTTCAGTAACCTGAATAACTTTATCTTTTTCCATAGTACACATTACTCCATAAATTAATTACTAATTGTAACCATAATACAATTTAAAAAATTAACAACCCGTTTAAAACATTGATAAGAACAATAAATATTTCAGATTATTACATAAAAAAATATAACTAAATATTACAAACAATTTAGTTATATTAATCAAACTCGCCATGCATTAAATGAGGGAAATTTTAGATAGATAGAGATGGGCTTGGGGGAAATGAAAATTTTAGTAGTGAGCCTCAGATGTCCTGCCCTAAAGCGAAGCGTACATAGAGATACGTGAGCATTTAGGAACTACCATTTATCACACTCTCGTCATGTGTTTAAATGAGGGAAATTTTGCGAAATAACTCTGGATGTCCTGCCATAAAGCGGAGCGTACAAAGAAGTACGTGAGCATTTATGGTCAGGCCTCCATCCTGAGATTAGTTCACAAAATTTACCCATTTAATTATACTTGAACAATGTGCAACACATTAGTAGACCCCGCCTTTCCAAATGGATAGCCAGCTGTCACAACAACATACTCACCTTTGCATGCACACCCTGAAACGCGAGCAAAACCACGAGCAACTGTTTCCATATTATCAAATTTTGCAAATACTTTTTTATCAATAAAAGTACGAACACCCCAAACAAGATTAAGTCTGCGAGCTGTTTCTAAATTATCTGTAATTGCAAGAATTGGTAATAATGGACGCTCTTGCGCCATAGAAAGTGTTGTTTTACCACTAACAGAAAATGTTGCTAAACAAGCTACTTTATCTAGTGTACGAACCACACGACCTGCAGCATAGGTTATTGCACAAGAAATATTATCATACTGAGAACCAACACAAAAACGATTTATATTTTCAACATATCTTGGTCCCATTTCTACTTGTTCAATAACTCCTTGCATTTTCTTTACAGTTTCAACAGGATATTTTCCTGCGGCTGTTTCTGCAGAAAGCATAACCACATCAACACCATCATATACTGCATTTGCAACGTCAGAAACCTCTGCTCTAGTTGGCATTGGAGAAGAAATCATAGATTCGAGCATTTGAGTTGCAACAATAACAGGCTTACCATATTGGCGACATCTTTCTACAATATGTTTTTGCAATACAGGTACTGCCTCAATTGGACATTCCACCCCCAAATCACCACGAGCAACCATAACCATATCTGATGCAGCAATAATATTATCAACATCATCAATTGCTTGAGGTTTTTCTATTTTAGAAATAATCCAAGCTTTTTTACCAATAATTTTGCGAGCTTCTTCAACATCAGAAAGCTTTTGCACAAATGATAAACAAACACAATCAATACCAAGATTTAAGGCAAACTTCAAATCTTTTAAATCTTTTGATGTAAGCGGAGAAATATTTAATGTTGAGTTTGGAAGATTTACACCTTTATTGCTAGAAACAACACCCCCTACTTCAACAACAGTATCTGCATAATCTTTACCATTTTTAACAACTTTTAATACGATATTACCATCATTAACTAATAACTTATCGCCAATTTTTAAGGCTTCAAAAATTTCTTTATGAGGAAGAGTTACTCGATTTTCATCACCTAACTCTTTTTCCATATCCAATCTAAAATCTTGTCCTGCTTTTAGCTCTACTTTTTCTTGTTTGAATTTTCCGATTCTCAATTTAGGACCTTGTAAATCTGCCACAATCGCAATATGCTCATTTCTTTTTTTCGCAACAGCACGTATTTTTTTATACATTTGCTCATGCTCTTCATGTGTGCCATGGCTAAAGTTTAATCTAAAACCATCAACGCCAGCATCTATTAATTCTCCTATTTTTTCTTCACTATTTGATGCTGGGCCTAATGTAGCTAATATCTTTGTATGCGTATTAATTGGCATATAACTTCTCCATAAATTAAAAAAACTTTTCACTCGATATCATATATAACAAAAATACTTAACAACTTATTATTTTTTCCCACACTCATTTATTTCTTGTCAAAAAAAATTATATTTGTTAGAGTACCAAACTGTAGATTCTAAAAAACAATATATGGGAGATATAAAATGTCTGAAAATGAAGTTGGTGGAATTGATAGCTCAAGACTAAACTCTTTAATTGAACGTATTGAACGTTTAGAAGAAGAAAAGAAAGGTATTGCTTCTGATATTAGAGATATTTATGCTGAAGCAAAAGGCGTTGGTTTTGATGTTAAAATTATGAGAACAATCATCAAATTAAGAAAGATGAACCAAGCAGATCGTGATGAGCAAGAATTTTTATTAGAAACATACCGTAAGGCTCTAAACGTATAAGATTAAAAAGCACCAGTTAACTGGTGCTTTTTTTACACATAAATTATACATTTATAACTCCTGTAATCATCGTATAAATAGCAAATAAAGCGCAAACAATTAATATACCTGCACCAAATCTCTCTCCAAGTGTAAAAGACGATTCTCTTGGTGCGTTTTGCTTCCGCGCCCAAACAAAAACAGGAATACCCAAAGCCATAAATATTACAGCCATCAAAAGATAATTAAGACCAGCCGCATAAATCAACCATAAAGCATATACTGCACCTAAAATAGAAGATATTAGCGCAACCGACCTTCTAATATAAAAATTAGTAGGATACTCATGGTCTTCACATAACTTCCATAAATACATAGCACTTGCAAAATATGCTGGCAAAACCATAACACTAGTAATACTAAGCATTGTATTCCATGCATCATTAGAAAAATAAACCAACAACATAAATAACTGCATCAAAGAACTTGTAACATACAAAGAAACAGAGGGTGCAGATTTTGCATTTTCTTTTGCAAACTCTTTAGGAAAAGTTCCATTAGATGCTGCTGCCTGTGGTATTTGCGCTGTAACCATAGTCCATGCTAGCCAGCTCGTTAATACAGAAATTAATAAGCCAATATTCATAATATATGCACCCCACTTACCAATAATCGCCTCCAATACAGCAGCTGTTGAAGGGTTTGGTAATTTAGATAATTGTTCTTGGCTCATTAAACCATATGGCAAAACAGATAACAAAACATAGATTAAAAGACATCCAGCAAAACCAATTAATGTTGCTCTACCAACTGACTTTGGATTCTTTGCATGCTTAGACATTACAACAGCACCCTCAATACCAATAAAAGCCCACAAAGTAACAAGCATTGTTCCTTCAATTTGCTTAGTTAATCCCCCTAATGATTTTTGATTTTCGCCCCAAAAATCAAAAGAAAATCTATCAGCATTAAAGAATATCATTGTAACAACAACAAAGAACAATAATGGAGCAATTTTTGCCACAGTACCAATCAAATTTATAATAGTTGCTTGCTTTATTCCTCTAAGAACCAATGCATTAAAAAACCATATCAAAATAGAACCACCTATTATTGAATAAAGATTATTTCCTCCCACAAAATAAGGCGGGAAAAAATAATTTAATGCATCCATTGTGATAACTGCATAACCAACGTTTCCGCATATCTGACATAACCAATAAGACCACCCTATTGTAAAACCAACATAAGGACCAAAACCCTCTCGGCTATACATATAAATACCGGCTGTTAAGTCTGGTTTTACCACAGATAAAATACGAAAAGTATTAGCAATAAAATAAACACCAATACCAGTAATTAGCCACGCTAAAATAACAGCCCCCACAGATGCACCTGCCGCCATATTTTGAGGAAGGCTATAAATGCCTCCCCCAATCATAGAGCTAACAACAACACCGGCAAGAGCTAATACTCCCAAATTACCTTCATTTTTATCAGAGCCTTGCTCAGTACTTTTATTTTGAATATTATTTTTTGCCATAGCATATCCTCTTACTTTTGATTACAATTTAACAACCGGAGCATGAGAAAAATTCAAAAATCCTAAACATGTTAAACAATAACCAAATTGTTCTTCAATATTCAAAAAGTTATGAAACATCTGGAAATCACTATGCTTTTCAACACCTCTAATTTCCAACTCATGATTAAGCGATTTATTAAGCCACATCTCAGCATGACCTTTGGCAATTTCATCATCAATTTGTGTATCAAAATATTCAACATATTCAGCAGCCCATCCGCCAATAAGTTCACCGTTTTTATCTTTACCCCAGCAAATACCCAAACCTGTTGCAATCGCTTTATGCTCATCACGATTTGCCCCATTACCAGCCATAATAACTTCTAATACAGCACCGTGCTTAAATTGATTAACCACTCTATCAACTGGAACAATATTACCCAATAACTCTTTAGGCAAAACAGATGTATATGGCACAATATTAAAGTTCTCAATTTTAGCTTCTAATAATGCAGAATCATAACAAAAAGTTTCAAATGGTTGTGGCGGAATACCGTCTTTTGCTTGACCTGTACCACCTGTAATAAATGCTAATGTTGGAAATCTTACACCTTCAGTCATATCTTTCTCCTATAAAATTTATTATTAAACAGAAGACTAGATATGCTTTTATTTTAGCTTTTAAACTCTACTAAAACTAAATTAGCCTTTTAGCTATATCCACATATTGTTCCGGAGTTAAATTTTCTGCCCTAAGTTCAGAATTAATTCCAAGTTCTTCAAAGATTTCAAATATACCTTTAACACTTTTCAAGCTTTGTCTTATCATCTTACGACGCTGACCAAAACTCAAACCCGTTAACATTTCAACTTTATCTAAAATATCTTTACTATAACTTTCTTCTCTAGGCTTAAATAACAAAACAGAAGACCAAATTTTAGGAGCTGGAACAAAACATGTAGGAGGCAAATCAAAAAGCTTTATTACATCACATTGTAATTGAGAAATAACAGAAATTCTTCCATAATCTTTAGTTCCAGGAACAGCTAAAATTCTATCTCCAACTTCTTTTTGGAACATCAAAGTTAAGCTTCTAAATTTATCAATTTGCACCAACCAATTAGTTAATAAAACAACCGATATATTATAAGGCAAATTGCTAACAATATGACACTTACCTTCACGCTCAATATGAGCACCCCAATCAAACATTAAAGCATCTCCGCTAACAATATCTAACTGCTGATAAAAAGATTTTATCTCTTCAAGAATATTCAAACATCTCTCATCCATCTCTATAACAGTAAGCTTATTAGGATTTTGCCTTAATACCGCTTGAGTAAGACCACCAGGACCAGGGCCAACTTCTATATACTTCTCTGAAGATACATCACTGATATTTTGCTCTTTCAAAGATAAACGCATAATCTTATCTGTAATATTGGCATCAAGTAAAAAGTTTTGACCTAATGTTTTTTTCGCCATTAAACCATATTTTTCAACAAACTCTTTTGTACTTAATACCATATTACAAACACCTACTAAAATTTCTTTTCAACCACAGCACGATTACGCAAATCTCTTATATACTTATTTGCTTGAGCATCTGTTTTTCTATTTTGAATAAATTTTCTAACCTCATCTTCAGTTGGTAATTCTTGCTTATTTTGTTTTGGATTATAAATTTTATCCATTCTAAAAATATAATAATCAGCACGATAAGGTATAGCCTTAGAAACTTGTCCCTCTTTTAATCCTCTAATTGCTTTATCTAAAGGTTGTGCCATCTGACCTTGAGACACCCAACCTAGCTTACCACCAGATGGAGCACTTGCACTTTGAGAAAATTGCACTGCATATAATTCAAAACGAGGGTCTTCTTGCAAAATATCAACCAACTCATTAATATGCTCAGCATCTTTCTTCTTAATAACAATTTCAGATACCATATACTTTGGAGTATCCATATCCTTTTTTATGCGCTCAAATTCATCTCTTACTTCTTTTTCTGATACACCAATATTTTGACCATATTTTCTTCCCACCAATTTATTCCACAAAAGATTAGCTTTAATCTGGTTCAAAAATACAGGTTTACTTACTTTATATTCTTTCAATATTGTATCAAACTTACCCTTTGGCACACCATTAGATTTTTCAAAATTACGATAAGCTTCAGTTACTTCTTTATCGCTAACTTTAACTCCTTCTTTTTCAGCTTCTTGTAATTTTATTTTTTCATCTACAGTACCTTGCATAACTTTTTCTTTTACCATCTTAGCATTTTTATCATTAATATTAATACCAGATGTTAGAGCAAATAAATTAGCTCTTTCTTGCAAGTCTTTATTAGAAATCATTTCACCATTAATTGTTGCAACAATTTTCAACCCCTTACCAAAAAGATTATACTCACGAAACATTGCTTGTTCTTGTCTCATCTTAGCTTCTTGCTCAGCTCTCATAGCCTCTTCTTCAGCTTTACGTCTAGCAATTTCTTCTCTTGCTATTTCTGCATTTTGCTTAAACATAATAGATCTAGAACCAGAACTTCTAACAGCCCTATCAATATCCGAAATATCCATTTCTTGTGCTTTTACATCAAAAGCAAACAAACCTATAACCAAACAAAGTCCTAACTTAAACATATGTTGTCTCCTTTGCTATTTTGAACCAAAACCACCAAGGGTTTTTAAATAAAATGTCAATCCAAACTCATATCCGTCATCAAGATTAGGATCGTCATATTCATAATTTTCTTTTTCTGCAGTAAATGAAAGCTTTAAGCATTCATCTTCATAAGTTAAATATCCACCATGTTCTAGTGAACCACCATCATCTGTTAAATCAATACGATTGTATAACCCAACAGACCAATCTCGTGTAAGCTGAGATTTTACAGATAAATATAACTCCTTACGCTCTTTAGTTGTGTAATAAGAATTATGATTTGGCTGTAAATAAATATATGAAGTATAAACACTAAATATTGGCGCACCAATTCTAGCTCCTAATTCGCTATAATTTAATTCCCAACTATCTTTATCAAGTCTAAAACGATAATTCAAATCTAGATATTTATTAGGAGATGCATATACTCTACCAACATAATCAGAAAGTTTTTCATCTTCATTAATAATATCCATAAATGAACTATTATCTAGCTGATATGTTTGCGCAATAAATGCAGATGTTCTACCTGTCAAATCATTATATGAGCTCCAATTCAAACCATAACTAAGTCGACTACCATCATCATTTCTATCATAACCAGCATATCTATCCAAACTCAAAATATTTGCATCATCAAATTCTGCATCTGCACTATCCGCATTTGGTATTTTTTCAATATCATTATCATTTTCTGGAGCAACAACAGCCACAACAACAGGCTCTAATATATGACGAGAAGTTTCTGTTGCTTTAACTAAAGGCAATCTCCATTCCATTCCCAATTGTGGGAATACTCGTCCGATTGTTCCATCATACTCATCTTTGGCATTATAAAAATAATCTTTTACATAATACAAATCAGATTTCAAAGACGCCACAAATTTGTATTGCTCACCATAATCACTTGTATATGGCAATTCCCAAGAATTAATCATAGATAAACGTTGAGATTCTTCCTCACTATCATGATAAACAGAAGCAGAACTAATATTTGTCTTCCAATATGCTCCATATTTATTAGAATCAGAAATATGTTCATATTCCATATAAGGTGCAACCGTTGGCATGCTGTTTGCACGATTTTTAAACTCACTATCATTATAAGCTTTTAAGTAATAACTTGTAAGCTTGTAGTAATAACCTTCAATTGTTGCATAATCACGTCCTTTAAAACGCTCAAAAGAAAGTTTTGATGTTAACCATGCATCATCATCACCTGGTAAGTTCAAATCTCGCAAATAAAACACATCAGACACATAATTAAAATCAAGATTAGAAACCCAATAATCATTGATTTCATATCTCGCATCTAAGAATAAATTTCCTCTATTATCAGGTCTTTTAAATTTGCTATAATAAGAATCATCTTTAGACTTTACCTTATCTTTTAAGTATGTACCTTGCGCATTAATATGCCCATTATAAAAATACTGTCTATACTGACCACCAAAAACAATATCCCCTTCTGTTGTAAAATATGGAGATAATAAAATATCAGTATTATCTGATACATCAATAAAATAAGTAGGCTGAATATATTTACCAATATATGTAGAACTACCCATAGATGTCATCAAAATACCAGAACGACGCTTAACTTCTGGCGAAGGATGGCTCAAAAATGGAACATAAAAAACAGGAATATCTTTTACTCTTAAAACTGCATCATTATAGTTTATATTTTGCCCTTTAGCATCATAATTAACTTTTCTTGCATCAATTCTCCAAAGTGGAGATTTTCCCTGACACATATTACATGCAGTATAAGACGCCTTTTTCATCTGTTTATTATCATTTGGCTTTTTAACAAATTTCTCAGCCCAAATATGTGACTCATCACGCAACAAAACTTTTACTTTGTTAACTTCAGCTCTATTCATTTTTTCTGATAAAGTAATCTTATCGGCATATAAAACACTGCCATCAGCTTCTACCAAAACAACATTACCTTCAGCAACAATAATATCTTTCTTTTGATTATACCACAACTTATCACTTGTTAATTCCAATGTTCCTCTAGTAACAACAACATTACCACTAGCCGTAATCAAACTTTCATTTTCATCAGTCTCAAGTTCATCTGCAGAAAAATATATATCCGGATTTTCTTCTTCGTTTTTGCCACTTAAAGTAGGAGCTATATCTGTTAAATTAGCTGGATTAAAATCAGCTTTTGGTGTAACAGTTGTATCGCTTTTCAAAACAGCACCAGCTACTGGTTCATTTGCAGCATTTACACCAAAGCATAAAAACAATCCCAACAAACTTAAAGCAACTAAATTATGCTTCATTTTTAATCTCCTTCTTTCGTTTTTTACCAAAAACAGGAGTTTTATATAAAAGTCCACCAGTTATAACTAAAGGTAAAAAGCAATTCAAATACATTAAAAATACAATCCATTGATGTTTACGAGCCATATTAGCTAAGCTCATATCCAAAGCTTGCACCACAATCATCGCCAAAATAGAAATAGTAATAACCTTTCCTTGACCACGACGATTAAAATTAGCAATCAATAAACCTGTACAAGCAATCAAAGCAAATACCAAATTAAAAAATGGAGCTAATATTCTTCTATGAGCTTCAGCAACAAATGAATTTGCTTGTTTTGGAGATATCTTAGGATTTTTAGCCTCTTTCAAAAGCTCTTTAATACTTCTTTCTCTAACACTCTTATCTTTTTTCTTAGCAACTGATAAGTCACCAAAATCAACTAAATAGTCATCAAAAGTCATAGATGTAAATTGACCTGTTTTTTTATTTTTTACTTGTCTAGTACCATTCTTTAATAAAATTTTTGGCCCAATATCAGTATATTCAATTTGACCAAACTCAGCAACTGTTACAACCTTTTCTTCAGGCTTTTTACCATCACTAACAAGAATACCCTGAATAGTATTATCATCAACAAACTTATCAATAAATACTGTCATATTGTTCTTAAAAGAAGTAAAACTTCCCTCTTTTAGCATAACTTTAGAAAAGCTATTTTTAACTTCAAACTCAATATCTCTGAATTTGTTCTCAGCCATTGGTATACCAACGTTCAAAACAAAAACATTAAATATAGCCAATAATATACCCATAAAAACAGCAGCTCTTGCTATTAAAACAGAACTTATACCAACAGACTTCATCACAATAAGCTCACTATCTGTAATCAAACGATTATAAACAAACATAACCGCAACAAATAACGCAATTGGCGATAGAATAGAAAAAATTCTAGGCATTAATAAAGAAGTCATCTCAATAAACAGATAAACAGGCAAACCTTTATCTGTTACCATTTCTACAAAACGAAGCGACTGCGTCAACCATAACATTGACATCAGCGACAAAGCTACCAAAAGAAAACCGGTCATAATCTGTTTGGCAATATATATATCTAATTTTTTCATAAACCTAAAGTTAGCCTATTAAAACTTAAATTTCAAACTTTATTTTTATAAAATCTACGTTTAAAAATACTTAAAAAAAATATTTAAATTAAAATATTTAGCAAAAATATCGAACCAACAAAAAATACCCTCCAAAGAAGGACACATATAAAATACTAAATAGGAAAAATTTTACGTTTATAGCCTCAGATATCCTGCCCTAAAGCGGAGCGTACATAAAAAGTACGTGAGCATTTAGGATATAACTACTATCTTCGTTATACTCTAAATAGAAGAAATTTTAGTAGTGAGTAGCAAATGTCCACCTAGGGAGGGGAGTGTACAAAGAAGTACAT
>JAZQTW010000013.1:0-6319 GCA_045630985.1 Alphaproteobacteria bacterium | reverse complement strand
TGTTGAGTATGTATTTGTTTTAAATTAACTATATGAAACCTTGTTAATTTTAAGGTTTATTATAAGGTTGAGCGGGAAAGATAAACTTTATTGTCTGCCAGTGAAGTATTCTTCCTGTTTTCTTCTTACTCGTTCTTGTTGGGCTTTAGATAATTTTTCTTTAGTTGTTTTTTTGGTTTCATCAATAAATTTTTTGCTCTCATGAACAGCGAGTTTGCTTTTAATTTTTAGTTCTCTTTTCTTTTGTTCTAGTTCATATTTTATATATGAGGTTTTTTGCTCAGGAGTAACTATTAAAAACTTATCCATAAAGTGGGATACTTGGGGGTTATCACGCATTTGATAACGAATGCTATTGATATCATCTATATCTGTTTTAGGATTCAATTTATAAGTCATAAAACCAAATTTTAGTTCTTTTTTATTAACTTCAACTTTATTTTGTTCGGTAACCTTATTTTCTACAATAGAAAATGATTTTGTTTTATCTTCGTGTTTAACTACGTAGTTATGAATTTTGCTGTGTGCTTTACTTGGTTCTGTTAATCTGGGATCTCCGTTGAATACTAATCTATCCATTTCTACGTAGCCTTCAGCAACATAGTATGTGTCTCTTAGGTTTTTTATTTCTACAACCTTAAAATCGCCATAAGGCGTTGTTGGAATTTCACCTAGAAAATTTTTCCAATTACCATATGTTGCTTCTTGTAATTCTTTTAATAAAACAGGGTCTGTTACGTTGCCGTTGTTTTTAGATGCTTTAGCAACAATAGAATTTCTAATTTTATTTATATGTTTATCTATATGTTTTTGTGTTTTTTCGGTTTTTTCTTTTACATCGTCCATAATATCTTTTATTATACTTTTATCACTACTCATATCGTCCTCCTTGTTTAATAACTATAGGTATATTTTAGTATATTTTTTTCGTGGTGTCAATGAGTTTAGTGTTAAAAATTGAGGATTTTATCTTTACATGTGCGTTTGGAAGTGTGATATCGCATGAAGTGGCAATGGAAGTTTTGAAGAAGACGAAAGTTGTTTATGCTGGAAGTAATAGAGCAAACTCTTCTAGTGGTATGGGATTGTAATTTACTTATCTTCTTTTCGCATTGAAAATGGACACCCGCAGTACTTTTGATTATATAGGTTTAGGCTTTTAATCAATAGTGAGCGGGTTTCTTGCATGCCGTTTTTTCTGCCTTCTATTTCTAGGTATTGGACGTTGGTGGCTATTGATGCATTATATGCTGATTGGTTTACTTGTTTTAGGTCTTTGTATCTGGATACTCCTAGTACTGATGCAACACAATCATATCCATTTTCTTTGGCATATTCCATTACTCTTTTTAGGCGAAATTCAAAACATAATGAGCATCTTTTTCCTCTCTCTGGCTCATCTTTGTATGGGAGTGCCATTTGTAGCCAATCTTGATGATTGTATTCTAGTTCTATGAAATCTATGTTCCATTCTTGGCATAGTTTTTTTTGTTCATCACGGCGTTTTATATATTCAGATTCTGGGAAGATATTTGGATTGTAAAATGCTACGGTGAAATTGGCTCCGTCTAGGCGTAATTTGTTTATTACTGCGCATGAGCATGGGGCACAGCATGATAGTAATAGTATTTTATAATCTTTTATATTTTCCATTATTTCTGACCTTTATTCATCGATATAATTTTTTAGTATGCGTGGGTTTTTGCCTATTCTTGATATTAGTTCGTAGGCGATTGTATCTGCGTCTTTTGCTACATCGTCTACGGTGTAGTCATTGTTTATTATGGTGCCAAAGTCACCGACTTTTATGTTTTGTAAAGTGCTTACATCGCAGATTATATTATCCATTGATACTCGGCCTAATATTGGGCATAGGTGTTGAACTCCGTGCTCGTAAAATAGTACTTTTCCTTTATTTGATAATGAGCGTGGGACACCGTCTCCATAGCCGATTGATACGATTGCGATTTTCATATCTTTGGGGCATTTGTATGTTGCGGAGTAGCCAATGAATTCGCCTTTTTTGGTGTTTGCTATTTGTAGTACTGGTGCTTTTAGCTCCATGATATTTTGCATTTCATTTTCTCTATATGGTGCGGTATTTATGCCATACATTGCTGCGCCTAATCTTACCATATCAAAGTGGAATTCTGTGCTTAAGAATACGCCGTCAGATGCGGATAAGCTACTCATTGTATTAGGGAAGTATTTGTTTTTTAGTTCAATGAAGTTTTCTAGTTGGCGGTAGTTCATGAAGTGGGATTGTTCGTCAGCACAGGAGAGGTGGGAGAGGACTAGTGAGAAGTCTTCTTCTTTTATCCCACTCGTGGCAACACCTTCTGTGTTCGGTTTTAAATGTGGATGTGCTAAATTGTCATCATATGATGTGGCAACACCTTCGGTGTTCGGTTTTAAATCTTCTTGGGGATGTGATAAAGCACGATCATTATCTGTTTCTTGAGTATAGAGGGCGAATAATTCTTCTAGTTCTTCTTTTCTAAAGCCTAAGCGATTTAGGCCGGTTTCTATTTGAATGGCGGGTTTGATGCCGTCTATTTTGTATTGTTGCCAGAATTTTAGCATTTCTGGTGAGCTGATAACTGGAGTTAGGTTATTTCTTTCAAACAATGTGAGTGTATCTGCACCTATACCCTGTAAGACGTATATAGTGGCATCTGGTGCATAGGGGCGGATATCTGCTCCTTCTTTAGCGTGAGCAACAAAAAAGTGGCGACAATGAGCTTTTTTATATAATGTTTGAGCCACAATTTTTGCGCCAATTCCGTATGCATCATCTTTGACAACTGCTGATGGGATAGCAGGGGTTGACATGGTCATTAATTGCTTGTAATTTTCTATTAGTTTTTTTAGGTTGATATTTAGAACAGGTGTTGTATATATACTCATGTTTGTTTATCCGATTAATAGGGTTTTATAGATGCATTTTATTGATACACATATTCATTTGCAAGATATTAAAGAGGATTTTGCACTAGAGATTATTAACTCTTCTAAGCTTAAGAAGGGGTTTCTTATTTCTGCAGTTAAGAGTGATTGGGAGAAAATTGCAGATTTTATGCGTAAATATCCGGAGCGTTTTATTGGGGCTTTTGGTTTGCATCCTTGGTATTATAATGAAGAAAATTTTGTTGATGAATTAGAGCAAAAATTATTAGAGTTTCCTAATGCGATGATTGGTGAAATTGGGGTTGATGAATTAAAAGAACCAGTGTGTGATAAGCAACATAAATTATTTGATATTCAGATGGATTTGGCAAAGAAGTATAAGCGCTCGGTAGTAATTCATGCGGCGAAGGCTTTTGAGGCATTAAAAGAGCATAAAAAAGATTTGTGCGAGGTGAAGTTTGTGCATCATGGATTTGTGAAAAATATTGAGATTTTGAAGTTTGTTAATGAGTGTGGTGGATATGTTGGTCTTGGCTCATTATTTTTAAAGCAAGAGAAGGCAAAAGAGTTTTGGAATGCCATGGATAAGAAAAAGATTTTGTTTGAGACTGATGCGCCTTATAGAGTGGCTGAGGATAATTATTTTAATCATGTTGATGAGAACTTATCTAAATTAGCTATTATTGCAGAGATGTATAAGAATGATTTGGTTGATATGCTTAATCGTAATGCAGAGGAATTTTTGAGATGATGAATGAAGAACGTTTTGCTAGGACGATTAGTCTTTTGGGTAAAGATAAGGCTTTGAGATTATCTAATGCTAAAGTGATGGTTGTTGGCTGTGGCGCTGTGGGTGGATATGCGTTAGAGTGTATTGCTCGTTTAGGTGTTAGCAATATTGTTGTTGTTGATTTTGATTGTTTTGAAAATAGCAACATTAATAGGCAGATTTTAGCTATTGATAGCACATTGGGGAGTAAAAAATGTGATGTTGCTAAAGAGCGAGTTTTAGCGATTAATCCTGATGCTAATGTGAAGGCTTTTGATTTGAAAATTGATAATGCGCATTTAGATTTTATTAGCCAAGAAAAACCTGATTATGTGATTGATGCTATTGATGATGTTGTAGCCAAATGTGATTTGATTGAGTATTTGGTTGCGCATGATATTAAGTTTGTTTCTGCTCAAGGGGCGGCGTTGAAATTTAAGCCTGAGCTATTGAAAATTTCTACTCTTGATAAGACATCTTGTTGTAGGCTTGCTAAGAAGTTACGTGATATTTTATCTAAGCGTGGAGTTGATTTGAAAAAAGTAAATTGTGTTTATTCTACTGAGACAGTTAAAGTTTGCAAAGATGAGTTTGGAAACAATGTGCTTGGCTCTTTGGTTATGGTGCCAATGGCTATGGGGGCAGAACTTGCTTATTTTGTGTTTAATGACTTAATGGCAGACTAGTACCAATTTTCTTTTACTACATCACTGGTGGTCTTTTTTAGCGCTTCTTTGAAGTATTTTTTAGAACGTATGATATCATATGCGTCTTGATTATCATAATTTTTTATTTTTGGATCTGCGCCATTTTCTAGTAATAAACGGATTACTTCTGCTGGGTAATCATTTTTTAGGGCATAGATTAGTGGTGTATCGCCATTTTTATCTGCATAATCAATAGCTGTGTTTCCTTGAGATGATGCTTTAAGATTTTCTATTGTTGGGGCATATTTGATATAGTGCCATATTGGGGTGTTGCCCTCATTGTTTGTGGTGTTGCCGTTAGCACCTTTGGTTAGCAATAATTCTATGGTTGCTATTGGGTGTTGGTGGGCAATTGCTAAGTGAATTGGTGTTTCTTTTTGTGTGTTTGCAAGGTTAGGATCTATGCCATTTTCTAGCAGTGTTTTTATAAAGCTTATATCGGCATTGTTTTTTAGTGCAATTGCTAAGGCTGTGTCGCCATTATCATCTTGTGCATTTGGATTTATGTTATTTTTGAGTAAGTATTCTGCTTTTTGATTTTGCAATATTGCGACATGTGGGTCTTGGGCTTGCATTGCTATAAACATTAGAGTGTTTTTACCTTTTTGGCAGGTTGCATTGATGTTTGCATCTTGCTCTATGAGAGTTTTTATTACTTCTATAGGGTTATTATTTAGGCCGGCATTTAATAATGTGGTACAACCATTATCTGCAACGAGGTCTACATCTACTAGATTATTTAGTGCTAAGTTTATATGGTCTAATGAATTTTCTTTGGTGGTACTATTTTTTAGTAGTTCATTAAGTGAGTAGTGATTTTCTGCGATAAATGCGAAGCGATTTTTTAGGTGTTCTGAGATATCATCATATGGGTTTTCTTTGTAGTTAAGTGTTTCTAGATATTGGCGTTTATTATAATAATCTAGCACAGTTAACCCATTTTTATCTGTTGCGCTTGCATTAGCTCCACGTTTGATTAAATATCGCATTGCTTCATCATTACCATTTAATGCAGCAGCCATTAGTGGGGTGTGGCCTAATGGGTCTGTGCTATTTACATCGGCAGAGTAGTCAATTAATGTTTCTATAATACCTATTTTGCTATTGTTAAATGCTGCAAGCATTAATGCATCAAAACCATTGTCATTTTTATCTTTTATATCTAATCCGTATTCGATAAGTATTTTTATTATTTCTGGATTGGGATTTTTTGTAGCTGCTAGCATTAGAGCATTGTTGCCGTAACTATCTATATGCATTAGATTGGTATTGTTTACGATTAGTGTTTCTATTACAGAAGGGTTTACGTTATTTTCTACAGCAACAAATAACGCTTCTTGTTGGGGGATACAATGGGTGTATAAGTCAGCTCCTGAATCTATGATGTATTTAATGCCTTCTGTGTTGTTTGTATTGGCAACCAAGTATAAAAGTATGGTATTACCATTTTCATAACATTTATTTACGTCAGGATTGGTGGCTACCCACTTTTCTACATCATAAACTGTGGTAGGTATATCACTTTGTATTTTGGTTAATAAATCTAAGTGAGAATATGCGTCATTTATTTCTGTTTTTTCTTCTACTGCTGATACGAGTGAGGAGGATTTTTCTTTAGCTTTTTCTATTAAGTTGGATATTACATTATTAGATTTTTTTTCATTTTTTGTAGTATTGTTGTTTTCTATTTTTTCTGTTGTTGCAGGTATTTTTTCTTCTTCTAGTGAAATTTCTTCAGTATATTCTTCTTCAATATCAAGAGGAAGTGGGTCTTCTAGTGTATATTCAATATCAATATCCATTTCACTTGCGTATGTTGGCACTGAAATTGTTGATATGGCTATGATTAAGCTTAGTATGAAGCGAATTTTATACATATTTACCTCCAGAAAAATGCTTTTGATATTATAATTGTGAGATAAAATTATGCAAGGGG
>JAZQTW010000012.1:0-16278 GCA_045630985.1 Alphaproteobacteria bacterium | reverse complement strand
GAACTCCTTGATGGAGCAGAATGGCTTCTTGCTGGTGCAGACCTGCTAGAACTGTGTCCACCATCTCTTCTTGGTCCCTGCGCGTAACCTTGAACTGCAGGAACTAACATAGCGATGACCGCTATGATTGATACAATACGTCTCATATATATATCTGATTAATAATTTCCAATTTATATAATATCAGATTTTTTGCCTTTTGTCTAGCATTTTATTTTAAAACGAAAATTAGGGATTATTTTGTATGATTAGAAGCAGTAATTTATCAATAAAGCGATAACTGCAACTGGTAATGCAAGTATAGCAAAAGTAGCCTTCTTCCCTAACTTTTTGAAAGCAAGCTTAATTAAATATATACTCATTACAGCGGTCATAAAACCATACCTTTACATTGTCTCAAAACTGTTCGGCACAATATTATAGTATATTTTAAATGTCAACTGATTTTTATCATACGATTTTTCGATATTAAATCAACACCTTATCAAACTATAGTTTTTGTGCGGTATATTGGCATTTTGTGATAATGCGGATAACTCTATTAAGAATAGATTACCAACAACGTTACCGCCAATTTTTTCGATTAGTCTATCTGCAGCTTTTACTGTTCCACCTGTTGCTAATAAATCATCTACAACTAAAACGTTTTTTCCTGCCTCTATCGCATCTTTGTGGATTTCTAATGCATCTGTGCCGTATTCTAATGAATATTCTTCTCTTATAACTTCAGCTGGTAACTTTCCTGGTTTACGGATAATCACTAACCCTGCCCCTAATTTATATGCAAGAGGAGCACCAAAAATGTATCCTCTACTCTCTATTGCAGCAATATAATCAATTTTTAGGTCTTTTATCATATCTTGCATATTATCAATGATTGATGCAAAAACTTTAGCATCTTTGAGCGCTGTTGTAATATCTTTGAAAATTATTCCTTTTTTAGGAAAATCTGGCACATTGCGGATATGTTGTAAAATTTCTTCATTTGTCATTTTTGCCTCCTTGTTTAGATGCATGCTACAATATCGCATTAAATTTTGATAGCGAAAATTATAACTTATTAAAGACTTTTTATTGACGAGAATCGTTTTTTGTAGTATATTTGATTATATTTTGGGAGATTATTCTAATGATAAAGCACGAAGATGTAAAAAAAGCACTTAAGTCTGATTTTGCTGAAAAGGTTACTCCTACTAAGGCAAAACGTGTTCTTATTGTATTGCCTAAAGGTATTATTGGCGAAGAAGTTGAGTATAAAGACTGGAATGGCAATGATGCAAAAGGATGTGGTTTTCTATTTGACAATGATACCGATAACAGAATCCAATTTTTAAAAGCTGATGGTGGGATTATTATTGGATACGAGGGTGAATGCCCCGAAGGTGATGGTGGAAAAATGATTTCTCGTTCTGAAGCGGTTGCTAACTATCTAAAAAACACCCCTAATGCTTTCAAAGATAAAACTAACATATTAAAAACATTAGACTATTTTGAGATGAAAATATTTAAGCATGGTAGTGATGTTAGTAAATGGGATGAAAATGCAAAACCAGACATGTGGACTTCTAATGTTAATTGGTTGATAGATAATTTTTATAATGAAGATGTTTTTGATGAAAGAGGAAATGTTAAAACTGTAATTTCTGCAACTAAAAAGACTGCAATTTATGATGCTATATACTTTGGCCCTAATATTGTTGTTGAGGGAATTGGTACTACTTGTGACAATGGTTCTTGGGTTATGGATCAGCATGGCAGATATAACCTTATTACAGATGATGCTTTTAAATGTGCCTACAAAAAAATTGAAAAAAAGAAAAAAATTAGCGCTCAACACATTGAAAATATAATAAAAACGACACAACCAAGTTTATAGTTCTGAACATTTTGTGAAAAAAATAAAAATTTTATATTGACATTATGAAAAACCTTCTTTATATATTCTCTTCGTTGAGTGCCGACATAGCTCAGTTGGTAGAGCTACTGATTTGTAATCAGTGGGTCCGCGGTTCGAGTCCGTGTGTCGGCACCATTTTTTATTTAAACCACTATCGTAGTGGTATTTTTTTTGCCTTTTTAACTGCTTGTTTTTTATTTGCCCGTCGATAGGTCCGTCATTTAATCCATTAAAGACATTTTACCATATCTTTTGATAAATCCACGTACGCTAATTTGAGCTTTGCATGAATAACAATGTGGTGAAAAACCAAAGACTAAAAAAGATATTATGGCAACATCTGAAAGCTAACTTGATATATTGCAAGAACAGGTTGAGAAAGCCAATCAAGAGATGCAAATGGCTGATAATGAACACGGGGGATTAATGTCAGATGCGAATTATACTAGCCCAAAAAGGAAGGATAAGTTAGATATTGATTATTCCAAATATGGCAAAGGCTTTTCTAGAGAATTTATTAATGAACTTGTATCAGATGATGAATTTAACAAAATTGCAAAAGATTATTTAATTCCAAATGAAGGAGGATATAATAATGATGAGGATGATTCTGGAGGTGAAACAAATATGGGTATTTCTGAAACCACACATAAAAATGAAGATATAAAAAAGATGACAAGGGAAAGAGCTAATGCTATTTTTTATAGAGACTACTATAAATGGAATGGTCTTTCTAAATTACCCTATAAGATAAGAGGATTTATTGTTGATTTTGGGGTTGTTTCATATCCTTTAAATGCTATTCAAATGACACATCGTGTTTTAGGTATTCCTGAAGGAAATATAATAGGAAAAACTACATTGGATAAATTGAAAAATTTTACTCCAAAAGACTATGAAATTTTTTTAGAAAGATATAAATCAGAAATGATTAAATATTTTCATGCTGTAGCGGAAAATGATCCAGCTAAGAAAAAGTTTTTAACGGGGTGGATTAATAGGGCTAAAAGAGCTCATTTAGCTAAATAATTTATTACAAATAGGGGGAAATTAAAAATGATTTCCACCCTATATATTTTTTTATTATAATTTGGCGTTCTGCAAAAACGAAAAATATTGGTTCAAAAGATTATCCATATAAAAAATCTGCGTTTTAGTATATTCTTCTAGGCTTTTAATAACACGATTTTGGACATTAGTATGACATATTTCCCCTCCTACGCCTACTATTTTGATACGCTGACAAGGAATTGAATATGCTTTATGCATTGATATTTTATAATTATTATAATCTTTCCATTTTTCTTCAAAATCTATATAAAAATTTTGTAATAATTGTTGATTTATTTCATCATAACAAACAGTGATATCTGGCATAGTATTGGGACAATTTGAAAATTTATTTTTTATTTTTTTCAATAACATGTAATTATCTATTAGTTGTTTAATTTCTTCTTTACTGTTCCAATCACTAGCGTTGTATATCTCATCAATATCAATACCATGATATATGTTTTTTGCATACACAGGCGATGTTGCCATTAAAATACAAAAACTAAAAAAAATTAAAAACTTCTTCATCTAAAACTCCATATATTCCAATGCTTTCAGTTTAGCTTATTAATCCTATAATGCAATAAAATAATTTGCTAAATTTCAAAAGTACAGATTTTTTAGAAATATAAAATGGGCTTTTTATATAAAAAAAGCTTCCAGAAAATATCTGAAAGCTTTTTTAATCTTGGTTACTAAATTTTTGCAAATAACTCTTGTACTTGGTTTCTGGCTTTTATCAACCATTCAATGTGGCTATCTACATCTTCATAATGGAACTTTGAATTATAAATAAAAATCTCACTATTTTTAGATGTATAAATAGCGCTCATTATTTCCTTGTAAGTTTGGTCATTCGCCAAAAAAGTAATAGCATTTTGATTTATTAAAGACAGCGCATCATCTATAATCGGTAAATATTTTTGCATTTGTATTGAACATAAAGCGCCCTCAATCATATCTTTGTGAGTAGATTGCATCCACCTTTCATTAGAAGAAATTTCACAAAGTATTGAAGTGATTGGATTGCTATCATAACGTGTTTCAATAAAGTGATATTTACTGCTAAACACCAATCGTTTACTCAAAGAGAATATGCCTAAATTGTCTTTATCTTTTATGGTTAAAAGAAAAACTAAGTACACTAAATGCCTTAAACTAACAGAAGATTTGAAAGGAAATGCATCTTTATTAGGATATCCATCCTCGATTTCTTTTGCATATGCTTTGATGTTAAAATACATTAATTGTAATCTATATACCGTATAATGTATAAGCACTTCTGCTACTATTGTTTTATAACATTTATTCTCTTTATTTGCATCAAGTAACCCATCAACATAACTATTCATATGACATAAATTTTTAGATTAGTAATAAACTTTTGCTTGTATCATAGAGTTATTTAGCAAAAACGCAAGTGTTTTTATAGCATAAATAATTCTTGATTAATAAGATAATTTAGTTAGTATGGAGATCTTAATATGAATAATTTTGTTGAATTACTTAAATATTATATTTATGAAACTTAAAACTATTACAGGGAAAATCGCTTCCCAGCCAGCTATTGTGCCAATGCAGTATAGTGTTATGGTGTTCATATTGGTTGAGACACCTGAAGGTTACAAAGAGTTTTTCTGTGAAGTAGAAAAACTGCCTATAGGTGATACTGGTGCCGTACATAATACTAAATTTTCTAACGTAGCATTATCTTCTGTTGGCGATGAAGTTCTTATACGAGTTAATACAGATACTATCAAGACATCAGAGGAGTCACGTATTTACTCGTTTGCAAACAAGAGTAAAAATCTTGGCGCCATGTTTCTTTATAAGACTGTATAACCTCTGAAAATCAGAAAAATATTTCTTAAATTATGATGAATTTTCTTAATGGTCCAATTATTCCTCTCGTAATAGTTATTGTGGGTGTGATATTATTTGTAGTTTTGTATAAAAAAACAAACAAGCAGATAAACCAAAAAAGAGCCGACATTCAACGAAAAATCATTGAGGAGTATGAGAAAAACTCAAAAAAATGATGCTAAGTTTGAGCCCCTTGCAACTATATTGTTGCGAGGGGTTTGATTTTTATTTCTAGAAACAAATGCTCGGCTATGGCGAAAGTTCTCTAAACTCCCATATTTATCTAAAAGAAAATTAAGTTTCTTTTTATTCTTCATGCGTTTAATGTTATTTATATGTTATAATATTATCTATCATACAAATCTCCTAAAAATTTGTAACAAAAATTTAAACATTTTTATATTTAAAACTATTGCAGATATGCTTTTTTTATGGTATTATATGTTATATAAAGGTATGTTAGCATATGGAGGTTACCATGGAACGCGAAGTAAAATTGAAAACAGAAGAAGAGAAAAAAGCTGCTTTGGAGGCAACTCTTGCTAGAATTAGACCTATTGTTAAAGCAAATGTTGAAAAAGATTCTTCTGTTATGGGTAGATTATCTAAATATGCAACGGCTGATACTGAAGAAAAACAAGACAAAACAAAAGCAAAAGATAATAAATCATATAATTTAGGCGAACTAACTGAAAAGAAAAATAAATTAGATAAAAAAGCTAAAGAGCATGGTTTGGAACCAATTTCTAAGAAAAATAAAAAAGATGAAAAAGAAGACGATAAAGAAAATAACAAGAAAAAAGAAAATGAGAAAAAGAACGAAGATCCTATTGCTAAAAAAGAAAAAGAAATGAAAGAAAAGTATAGCCGTGTTAGCTTACCTAGCGGCATGGAAATACATCAAGAAGGTCCTTCTTGGGTTCTAGTTAGTAAAGATGGAAAGCATAGAACCGATATTACAGAAGTTATGGGAGCAATCGATAAATTTAATCGTAATGTTGACGAAGCTAATGTACAAAATCGAATGCAAAATGAGGCTCAGAGTGGTGTTGATAAAGCTGTTGATGTAAATAAAAAAGAGCAAATCAATGATAGAAATAGCAAAATTCAAACAGTTACCGAAGCTTTACCTAATGTAAAAGATATAGAAGGAAAACAAGTATTCAAACCTGAAGACTTGAAAAAAGTTGCAGAAACATCTATTGATTTCTCTAATGATACAGCAATGCTTGAGGCTATGAAAAAAGAAGCAAAAAAATTAGAAAATGAAGCTAAGGATAAAGATAAGAAAAATAACAATAAGTCTGATAAAGAAAATAGAGGAAATTCGCAGACATTTCAGCAACAAATGCAACAATCTTTAGATAGATAACATAAGCGGAGTTAATCTCCGCTTTTTTTTTATAAAATAGAAGACCGGTATGATACCGGTCTTTATTTTGCTTGTTGCTAGAGATTAGATTTCATCTGTAAAAACAAGCGCTGACATCTTTACTTGATGCTCTCGAGCGAAATTTTTGAAACGCTCGCTTGAATGAGCCATAAGACAGAGAACTTCCACCTCGTATCCAAGCTCCTTAGCCTGCTCAATATGTTTTGCAAGCTCCTTGCCGGTGCAGAATGATTGCTTGATGAGGATTACCTTGTGAGGATGTGCTCGGAGACATCTGAGGTTCTTGATGTTGCCGGTTGTAAGAGTTTCAACCTGTAGTGAAAGAGCGATCTCATTGATTAGCTCTGAGAGATGGCTTCCGCACTGAAAAGCAGGAATCCATACACAGGCATTTGTTTCTTTTACATGTTTTACGACTTCTTCAACGACAACTCTTCTGAATTCTACATCATGAGCAAGAGCTTTAATGTCTACATTGACACAGTTGCCTTCTCTGTCCGCATAAAGTGCGACTTTTTCTTTAAGGTTCATAATAATTGTTTTTTTTAGAATTATTGGTTACACATAGTTTTAGTATCTGAGGTATTGAGTGTCACATTTAAAATATAGTTTGTCAAGCTGTTATTTGCATAAAAAAACAGGCTGGGAAATGGTTTGCTTTCCCTGCCTGTTTTGTTGGTTTTATAAAATCCCTGCTTTATTTTATACTACCAAAATCTTACAGATTTCTCTGAACCTCTTTTATATCCTGATATCAACCTTTAGAGTTGCTCCGATATAATAACAATTTTTAGCTTGAGGATTGCTAAAACTCTTTTTTAATATCAAAATAGTATGCGAATAATTCTTAAATTTACGTTAATCAAAACAACATAAAAAAATATCTATCTCAAGCAAAAAAATTAATTATTATAGCAATTATTTTTGCACTATTTTTTAAATCATTGATTGCATATAAAAAACACTCCTAGCGGAGTGTTTATATTTTGCTATCTGTGGATAATTTATGCTTGATGCATAAAAGGAAAATGTTCTTTCATACTATAATATCCTTGAGTACTTATAACTATATGATCCTCTAGTTTTATTCTTACTGATTTTAATACAGTCTTTAGCTCTCTTGTTAATTCTATATCACTACGTGATGGCGTACAGTCTCCTGATGGATGATTATGAGCCAATATTATACCACATGCTTTATTGTTTATTGCTTTTCCTATTATATCTCGTGGATTTAGAAATACAGAATCGATTGTGCCAACTTGCTCAACATTATCTTTTATATAACGACCGTGTATATCTAGATATATTATAAGCAATTGCTCTTCTTTTGCATATCCTATACAACTACGACAATATTCAACAATTCGCCTTTTATCTGTGAGAATCGGAGCATCTTTATTTTCTAAATTTTCCCATGTAATCTTTTTAGCACATGTATGAACTAAAGATAATAAAACAGCTGCATTACTACCTACTCCTGGAAATTCCATTATTTCTCCTATAGGAGTTGCTAGAATATTTGATAAATTTAGATATTGTCTCATCAAACTTTTAGCTAATGGTTTTACATCTCGTCTTGGAATCGCATACGTTAATAACAATTCCAGCAACTCATAATCTGGCATTGAGCGCCCCTCATCCGCAGAATATCTAGCTTTTAATCGTTGACGATGACCAACATAATCAGGAGTTTCTTTTACTTCTTCGTCTAGTATTTCTTTATTTGGTTTACCATCTTTTTTTATCATTTTTATTATCCTTATTTATATGGTGGCTTATCTAATCCTTTCGGAGAATATGTAAATACTTCACATCCATCTTTAGTAACACCAATTGAATGCTCAAATTGAGCAGATAAAGTTCTGTCTTTTGTTACAGCTGTCCAGCCATTTGATAAGATTGTGCCATGAGGTTTACCAATATTTATCATAGGTTCAATTGTAAAAAACATACCTTCTTTGATCAGAGGTCCAGTACCTTTTTTGCCATAATGTAGAACATTTGGTTCATCATGAAAAACTTTACCCAATCCATGCCCACAAAACATTTCTACTACAGAATAACCATATTTATGAGCATATTCTTCAATAACTGCACCGATATCGCCAAAGCGAGCTCCTGGTTTTACAACATCTATACCACGCATTAAGCACTCATAAGTTACATCACATAGACGTGTTGCTTTTAATTTTGGCTTACCTACATAGTACATGCGTGATGTATCTCCATACCAACCATCTACTATTACAGTAACATCAATATTTAGGATATCGCCTTCTTCTAATTTTCTATCATCTGGAATACCATGGCAGATAACATGATTTATTGATGTGCATATTGTTTTAGGATATCCGTGATATCCCAAGCAAGCTGGAATCGCATTATGTGATGTTATAAATTTATGACACAAATCATCTAATTCTTCTGTTGTAACACCAACTGTTACGAAATCTGTAATGTAATCTAGACATTCAGCGGCTAAACGACCGGCCTTTCTCATACCTTCAAAATCTGCCGTATCATATATTTTTATTCCGTTTTCATCTGTTTTAGCCATTTTTTGCTCCTTTAATTTTGTTCTAGTTTTGTTTGTATATCTATTTATAAAAAAAATCAAGTTTTTTATTAAAAAATTATTACAGGCTTGTTCTTCATATAAAAAAAGCTCCCAAGCATTAACTTATCTTGGAAGCTTTTTTACTGATTAACTTGAATAATTAGTCAGATACTTGTTTTTTACTCTTCATAATTACAAAAGTTAAAATTGCAAGTAAACCAACAACTACACACCAACCCCATGCAGAAAGTTTAGTGTATTCGTTATTATATGCTACAACGATTGGAGCAACAATCACTGCAACCATATTAACAACTTTAATCATTGGGTTTAATGCAGGACCAGCTGTATCCTTTAATGGATCACCAACAGTATCACCTACAACACTTGCTTTATGACGTTCAGAACCTTTACCTGTATTTTTTGCAATACTACTTGGTTCATCTTCGATAAGCTTTTTAGCATTATCCCATGCACCACCAGCATTAGACATAAACACAGCGAGCAATTGACCTGAAACAATGATACCAGCTAAGAAACCACCTAGAGCTTCAACACCTAGTGATAGACCTACGAATATAGGTGAAACAATACCTAGTAAAGCTAAAATAACTAGTTCCTTTTGAGCCGCTGCTGTTGAAATTGCAACAGTTGTATTATAGTCAGGTTTTGCTTTGTTTTCTAAGATACCTAGTTTGAATTGACGACGTACTTCTTCAACAATCAAACTTGCTGCACGTCTTACGGCATTAATTGCAAAAGATGAGAATAACCATGGCACTGCAGCACCAATTAGCATACCCACAAATACTACTGGGTTAGAAACCACAATACCAATATCCTTAAGCAATGTTAAGCTTTGATTTAAGCCTTCTTTAGCCCAAGTAGCATTTAATGCTGATTGTACGTTACTTACGTCAACCATGTATGAACCAAACAAGCTTACTGCAGCGATTACTGCAGAACCGATTGCTACACCTTTTGTAATGGCTTTTGTTGTATTACCAACACCATCAAGGTCTGCCATAATTTGACGAGCTTTTTTAGTTTTAGCACCTTTTTCTTCATGCCAAGCCATCTCACCAATACCATTAGCATTATCTGCAATTGGACCAAAAGAGTCCATAGCAACGTTGTTACCTGTAAGTGTTAACATACCAATACCTGTCATTGCAACACCGTATAAGATGTATGTAACTCTTTCTGCAGCAGATAAACCATCAATAGTACCGAAGATTAATACTGAAGCAAAAATTGTTATAGCAATTACAAGAACAGACCAAACAGAACTTTCAAGACCTAATGCTAAACCACTTAGGATTGTTGTAGCAGAACCTGTATCTGTTGATTTTTTAACTTCTTGAACTGGAGCACCAGTTGTACCTGTAAAGTGTTCTGTAACTCTATCAATAGCCATTGCTAAGAATACACCGATAGAAACAGCCAAGAATGGTCTCCACCAGCCACCTACTATACCTTGTAAATAGAAGTAAGCAACAAGAGCAAACAAAAAGATAGAAATTGTTGCTGATGTCACATATCCTCTAAAGATAGCTTTCATAGCGTCACCCTTTAGACCGTTATCTCTAACAGCATAAGTACCAATAATTGAGCAGAATACACCTATACCACGTACTAGAAGTGGGTAAACAATCCATTCATACATACCGGTAACGTGCCATAAAGAAAGACCTAAGATTAAACCTGATACGATTGTAACTTCATAAGATTCAAAAATATCAGCAGCCATACCCGCACAGTCACCAACGTTATCACCAACAAGGTCGGCAACAACGGCTGGGTTTCTTGGATCATCTTCTGGGATACCTGCTTCTACTTTACCAACAAGGTCGGCACCTACGTCTGCAGCTTTTGTATAAATACCACCACCAACACGCATGAACAATGCAACCAAAGTACCACCAAAACCGAAACCTAATAAAGCATCTGGAGCGGCCACACCAAAGATAATGAAAATTAATGTACCACCCATTAAGCCTAGACCGTCAGTTAACATACCTGTACAAGTACCAGCACGATAAGCAATTTTTAATGCCTCACCAAAAGAACGTTTTGATGCGGCTGTAACACGTACGTTTGCAGCAACGGCAATACGCATACCAATTTGTCCTACCATTAAAGAGAACAAAGAACCTAAAATGAAGCTACCTGCACGACCAAAAGCAATAATCAATTTCACTGTTTCATCACTATATTCAGAGAATCTGATTTTTGCTTCAGCTGAAACTGGAACAATATATACAGATAAGAATAAACAAATAGTCAAAATACCAATCATTGGCAAAATTGATCTAAGTTGTTTTTTAAGATAAGCGTCTGCACCTTGTTTAATTGCAGTCCAAACCTCTACCATTTTGCCTGTACCGGTATCATTAGCCATAACTTGTTTTTTTAGGAACCAAGTATACCATAATCCGATAAAAGCAACCGCCAAAACTCCGAAAATAGCATATTGTTCGAAGAGTTTTAATGCGGAAATACCATATAAAATATCAAACATAAAACCTCCTGGTATAAAATTAAATCTCATTATAATAATAAAAGAATTATTTCTGAAAAATACTGTCTCTTGCGCATTATTTCTAACGCAAGCATAAAGTATATATTATAGTTACATCGGATTATATTTATAAATACTTAAAATATTTACGGAATGTTTTTAAAAATTTTAAATTGTATTTAAAAACAACATCAAACAGGATAATTTTTTTATCTTTCTTAGATGTTTTTTGAAAAAACATGCATATATTGTATAAAAAAGTTCTTTAAAAGGAGAAAACAATGATGAATAAAATTTCAAATGCGCTTTATAGTTTTGCTTTAGTTTTCATTACAGCCGTGATGGCTAAATACTTTACTTTTACAGGTTTAGAGTATTTTTATGACACATTAGCAATATCTCCACTAACACCTGAAAAAGTTTATTTTTCTCACGTTTGGATGTTTAATTACTTGCTACTCTTTATTAGTTTTTACATTGTACTAGAATCGAAAAAGACTATTGAACAGTTCAAAGAAGCAAATTACTTATTTATTTTGCTTTTATTTATGCAGGTTCTATGGTGTTTTAGTTTCTTTTATATGGAGCAAATAGTAATTTCTACTGTAGTTATTGTACTATTAGATATCGTAGCGGGATTAATGTTACACACATTTCTTTATATAAACAAATGGGCTTTTGTACTTTTAATTCCTTACCTTTTATGGATTTTATTTGCTACATATTTGAATATATTTATCTCGATGATGAATTAAAAAAATGTAGCGAATCGAGATTTGTGTTAAATTTAAACTAGACATAACAAAAAAAGTATTCTATTTTCTCAAAGTTAAAATGTTTAAATTTAATTTTTTGGGAAGAAAAAATGTCTAGTGTTAATCAAATAAGAAAAACTTTCTTAAATTATTTTGAGAAGAATGGTCATAAGATTGTACCAGCTTCTTCGCTTGTTCCAGATAATGATCCTACCTTGATGTTCACAAACTCAGGTATGGTGCAATTTAAAAATATTTTGGCAGGAAATGAAACAAGAGATTATACACGAGCCGCAACTTCCCAAAAAAGCGTTAGAGCTGGCGGTAAGCATAATGACTTGGATAGTGTTGGATATGATGTTCGTCACCATACTTTCTTTGAAATGTTAGGTAACTTTTCTTTTGGTGATTATTTTAAGGAAGAAGCTATCTATTATGCTTGGGAATTGCTCACAAAAGAATTTATGATTCCAAAGGAAAAGTTGGCTGTTACATATTACCACACAGACAAAGAAGCTCATGATTTATGGAAAAAGATTTCTAACCTACCTGAAGATAGAATTATTTCTATTGCTACAAAAGATAACTTTTGGCAGATGGGTGATACCGGTCCTTGCGGTCCTTGTTCTGAAATTTTTTATGATCACGGTCCAGAAGTTTGGGGTGGTCTTCCTGGTACTCCAGAAGAAGATGGTGATAGATTTATTGAGATTTGGAACTTGGTGTTCGACCAATTTGAAGATTTACCAGATGGTAGTCGTGTTAATATTAAAAAGCCATCTATTGATACAGGTATGGGACTAGAGAGAATTGCTGCTATTTTACAAGGTGTTCACTCTAACTTTGATATTGATACATTCCAAAACATTATTAAAGCGATTGCAAATATTGCTAATACAGATCCTAACGGTCCATTAATGGCTTCTCACAATGTTGTGGCTGACCACTTGCGTGCAATGAGCTTTTTGATTGCTGATGGTGTTTTACCTTCTAATGAAGGTCGCGGATATGTATTGCGTCGTATTATGCGTAGAGCAATGCGCCACGCTTATTTATTGGGCGTTAAAGAGCCTATGATGTATAAATTACTACCTGTTTTACAAAAAGAAATGGGTGATGCATATCCTGAGCTTTATCGTTTTGAAAAATTAATTACTGAGACAATCCATATGGAAGAAAAACGCTTTGGCAAAACTCTTGATAAAGGTATGCGTTTATTAGATGAAGAAACATCTAGCTTAAATAGTGGTGATACCCTTAATGGCGAAACAGCATTCAAGCTTTATGATACATATGGTTTCCCTCTTGATTTAACCCAAGATGCATTAAAACCTCGTGGTATTGAAGTTGATACGGAAGGTTTTGATAAAGCTATGGCTAAACAAAAGGAAGAAGCTCGTAAAAACTGGGCTGGAAGTGGTGATGCTGGCACTGAAAAGATTTGGTTTGAAGTAAAAGAAAATCTTGGAGGAACAGAATTTTTAGGATACACTACAACTAAGAATGATGGTGTTGTTAAGGCTTTAGTTCAAAATGGTAACACTGTTGATTCTGTTAATAGTGGCGAGTTTTATTTAGTAGCAAATCAAACTCCTTTTTATGGTGAAAAAGGTGGTCAAGTTGGTGATGTTGGTATAATTGGAAATGCTAATTTCAAGGCAGCAGTTTATGATACCAAGTGCAAGCTAGATAATGTTCATGTTCATTGTTGTAAGATGATTGAAGGTGAAATCAAAGTTGGTGAAATTGCTAACTTTGAAGTTGATGTGGCAAATCGCAAAAACATTTGTGCAAATCACTCTGTTACTCACCTTGTTCACAAAGCTTTAAGAGAAATTTTGGGTGACCATGTTACACAAAAAGGTTCTTTAGTTGCTGGAGATAGAATGCGTTTTGATATTTCTCATCCAAAGCAAATTACTCATGAAGAATTAAAGCTTGCAGAAGATATGGTGAACAAAGCTATTAGAGAAAACTACAAAGTTAATACTATATTGATGAGCCAAGATGAGGCTGTTGCAAGTGGTGCGATGGCTTTGTTTGGTGAAAAATATGGCGAAGAAGTACGCGTTGTTTCTATGGAAAAAGATGGTGTAGTTTACTCAAGAGAACTTTGTGGTGGTACACACGTTTGCAACACTGGTGATATTGGTTACTTCAATATTGTTGGCGAATCCGCTGTAGCTGCAGGTGTTCGTCGTATTGAGTGTGTAACTGGTCGTGGTGCTGAAGATTATGTTGAAGATGTTGAAGGTAGATTACATTCTGTTTGTGATTTATTAAAAACAAACATAAATGACTTAGAAGTTCGTATTAATAACCTGTTAGCAGATAAAAAGAAACTAGAGCTTGAAGTTTTCAACCTCAAAAAGGCATTAGCTTCTGGCGGTGCTAGTGCGAAAGATGAAGCAGAAGTTGTTAATGGCGTTAAATTCATTGGCAAAGTTATTTCTGATGTTCATCCAAAAGAATTGAAAGCATTTATTGATGAGATGAGCCAAACTATTGGTAGCGGTATTATGGTTCTTGCTACAGATAAAGATGGCAAAGCATCAATTGTTGTTGGCGTTACAAAAGATTTAACAAGCAAATATAATGCTGTTGACTTGGTAAGAATTGCATCGGCTACAGTTGGTGGTCAAGGTGGTGGCGGTAGACCAGATATGGCACAAGCCGGTGGCCCTGATGCTAGCAAATTGCAAGATGCATTTAACGAAGTAAAAAAAGCATTGTAATAAAAAAGGCGCTCAAGTGAGCGCCTTTAGTTTTATTTTGAATCCTCTACTGGTGTCATATTAATAATAGCATCTCCATTCTCCAAATAGAACATATCTCCTGAAATTGGATCAACAATTAAATAACCGATTAACCCACCAAAAACAAGATTTCCCAACCAATACCATTTACTTATTTTATAATCTATTGTTGATATATAATCTTCATAACTCTTCTTCTTAGCATAAACCCTATATCGTTCAGGACTAAAATATCCACTTTTTGATGTTTTTAAATTAACTGTTGTTGGAGTAGATCCTTCGTAAACAGTTAAACCATCGCTGTTGACAATCTTAATATCTACTCGCTCTGGACTTGAATTTAATGTTATGGGTTGGGTGTTATCTCGCATAATAGTTGCACAAGAGCACATAACTATAGCAAAAACAAAAGTTAATATTTTTTTCATTTGTTTATTCCTTTATAATGATTTTACAGTCTTTAATTTCTGACACTGCTCTTTCTTTATCAGAAACAATATTCAAATACGGCCTACCCACAATCGCCCCCCAATTAACCATTGATGACACATAATAACTCTGTCCCTTCTTAACATTTAATGTTACACTATCTTTATTTTCTATACTTTCAACGGTATATGTATGTTCTCCTTCAGTAGCTTGATGAGGATAATATCCGTTATTATACATAGTTGTAATAACTTTATCGCCTTCTTTTATATCAAATGATACACCACACCCAACAAATCGGCTTGGTCTATAAAAATAAACAACACCTTCATCTATTGGCGAATTGATTGGTTCATATTTATGTCCTAAATTTGCACATGCTTGTAACAACACAACCATACTTAAAATTAAAATCTTTTTCATATTCTTTGCATCCTCATAATAGTTCAAAACAAAAACCCGCTTTGAAAATACAAGGCGGGCGGATGCTAGAAAACCGTATACAAACTAAGACGGCTCGGCTTATTGGGGCAGAGCCTTATTCACCGACATCCACCCCTTATTGAGGTATGAGGTCGGCACAATTTTTAAAGTCGTGTGCTCACGACTAGTTCGTATTTATAAAGGGTTTTCTAGGCCCTAAGCCCTATTCTTTTCTAAGGAATAAGACTTGTTTTTATATTATTATATATATTTTGTTTTGCAAGATTTTTTTATATTTAGCAAAAAAATAAGAGCCCCTTGTTGGGGCTCTTTTGTTTAGAGATTTTATTCATCTACGTGCCATTTGTATCCACATTTTCGGCATCTATAACATTGTTTACCTAAATGGACATAGTCTTCTGAGTCACAATTAGGGCAATGTTCATCAAAGAGAAAGGCAAATAATTTTTTAATCATAAAATATTTGATTTAGTTTAACATAATTATTTCAAAAGCTTTGTTAGTGTATTTCATATTGAGATATTGTCAATATATAAAAACACTTTTCTTGTTGTAATATTTCTTTTGTTTTGCAAGAAAATTTTATACTTTAAAATATAAGAATAGC
>JAZQTW010000011.1:0-3507 GCA_045630985.1 Alphaproteobacteria bacterium | reverse complement strand
TTTTTTATAATTTTTATAAAAAAGAAATATTTAATAAAATGGTGAATATTGTAAAAATGATTGGTAGATTAGATACATCATCAAATACTGTTTTTTATAAATATTGTGATACTCTTGATTATATATTACACACAAACAAAGATATAAAACATCCAAATATTTTTACAGCTTTATCATCATGCAATATTGATCAAAGTAAAATATTCAAAAGATTCACATTATATAGAGAACAGTTCAAGTACTGATTTAAATACACCGTTATTTTCCTATACAGAAGCTTGAAAATATATTATCTAGAACTTCATCAACCTTAACATAGCCTGTAATTTCACCTATTGCACGGCAGGATAACCTTATATCTTCAGCAGATAATTCTATTTCTTTTTCTAAAGAGAAATTATCTAAATTTTCTACACATTTTTCTAAAGCTTTGCGATATCTTAATCTTGTAATTAAAACGTTAGAAGATGATGAAAACTTAGATTTAATAATATCTAGTATAGATGATATAATAACATCTATACCTTGATTAAATTTAGCTGATATAGGTAAATGTTTTTTGTTTTTTATATTTTCAATAATATCATTATTTAATTTATCAATTTTATTAGCAACAAATATTGTATTCTCCACATCAATATTAGGTATATCTATATTTTCCATACTAGCATCATATAAAGCTATTACAACATCCGCTTCTTGTATTTTTTGTTTTGCTATATCTATACCTTGTTTTTCTATAGGGTTATCTGTTTCTCTAATTCCAGCAGTATCTGTTATAATAACAGGATATCCACCTATATCTAAACTAATATCAATAGCATCTCGTGTTGTTCCTGCTATATCTGATACAATAACAGCATTTCTTTTTACCAACGCATTAATAAGGCTTGATTTACCCGCATTTGTTACACCACACAAAACAACTCTAAATCCATTCTTTAAACGCTCATTAACCTTATTATCAGATAAATGATTTTTTATATCGTTTTTAACTTTAAATACAGTGTTTAAAATCTTTTCATATAAATCAGTTGGTATATCTTCTTCTGGAAAATCAATAAAAGCCTCTAAATAAGATAAAATTCTAACAAGATCTTCTCTCCACTCTGAGTATAAATTTTTAAGATTACCATCCATTTGTCTTAGTGCATATTTTTGTTGTTCAGATGTTTCTGCATCAATTAAATCAGCCAAACCTTCAGCTTCTGTTAAATCCATTTTTCCATTATAATATGCTCTTTTAGAAAATTCCCCAGGTTCAGCTAAACGGACACCTTCTATATCTGCCAAACAATTTAAAACACTGTTTAAAACAGCTTTAGAACCATGACATTGAATTTCTAAAATATCTTCACCAGTAAAAGAGTGGGGGGATTTAAAATACAAAACCAAACTTTTATCTAAAATATTATTAGTTTTGTAATCTACTATTGAGGTAAAATAAGTATATCTATCTTTTATTTGAGATACATCTATTTTTGTTATTTTATTTATAATATCTAAGACTTTTTCACCTGATATTCTTATTACAGCAACACCAGATTTACCAAACACAGTAGATAATGCATATATAGTATCTTTACTCATTTTAACCTCTTAAAAACATTTACAACACTAATAACATAAGTATTTTAAAATGCTACATAAAAATAAAAGGGAGATTTACTCCCTTTTATTTTTAAGAATTCATATTTGTAAAGAAATCATCATTATCTTTTGATTGCTTTAATTTATCTAACAAAAATTCCATACCATCAGTCATTCCCATTTGCATAAGAACACGACGTAATACCCACATTTTTGTTAGAATATTTTTATCAACTAACAATTCTTCTTTTCTAGTACCTGAACGAGTAATATCAATTGTTGGGAACAAACGTTTATCTGTAAGTTTTCTATCTAATATAATTTCAGAGTTACCTGTTCCTTTAAATTCTTCAAAAATGACCTCATCCATTCTTGAACCAGTATCAATTAAAGCAGTTGCAATAATTGTTAAAGAACCACCTTCTTCGATATTTCTTGCAGCACCTAATAAACGTTTTGGACGTTGTAATGCATTTGCGTCTACACCACCTGTTAAAACTTTACCAGATGATGGAAGAACTGTATTGTATGCACGACCTAAACGCGTGATAGAATCTAGCAAAATAACAACATCTTTTTTAGTTTCTACCAAACGTTTGGCTTTTTCTATAACCATTTCAGCCACTTGAACATGTCTTGCTGCAGGTTCATCAAAGGTTGATGATATAACTTCACCTTTAACAGATCTTGTCATATCTGTAACTTCTTCAGGTCTTTCATCAATCAACAACACAATTAGGTAAACTTCTGGGTGATTTGTAGCTATAGCGTGTGCTATATTTTGCAACATAACAGTTTTACCTGTACGAGGAGGTGCTACAATTAAACCACGTTGACCTTTACCTTGAGGAGAAATTAAATCAATAACTCTTGTTGTATAATCTTTTTCACCACAAATTATATCAAAATTTAATTTTTCTGTTGGATATAAAGGAGTTAAGTTATCAAAATTAACACGTAATTTAGATTTTTCAGGATCATCATAGTTTATTGTATTAATTTTTGTTAGAGCAAAATAACGTTCATTTTCTTTTGGTGCTCTAATTTCACCTTCAACAGTATCTCCAGTTCTTAAACCATATCTTTTTACTTGCTGAGGTGATACATAAATATCATCAGCTGATGCTAAATAGTTAGACAAAGATGAACGCAAAAAACCGAATCCATCTTGCATAACCTCAATAACACCGTCACCATAAATAATCTCATCATCTTCTGCTACTTTTTTCATAATAGCAAAAATTAAATCTTGTACTCGTAATGATGATGCGTCTTCAATACCCAAATCTTCAGCTTGACTAAGAAGCTCTTTAGGGGATTTATCTTTTAGATCTTTTAAATGCATGGATGATAACCTATGAACTAGATTGAGAAATTAAAAATATTTTAAGCTTTTATAAATAGAAAATTAATTAAAGTCAATCAAAACTTATATAACATCTCTCTTGCATATCTTTGTAAATTTTTCTGAGCAATGGATATTATGTGTTTAGTGTAGTTTTTTATCAACAGCGATTTTTTCCAATCATATTTTAAATAAATATTTTTTAGTTATTTGTTTATGATTGTGAGTATTGTTGATAAGTTATTTTTGCACAAGTTTTTAACATGGATTTTTAATGTTGTTTAAAAGGTTGTGTACGAATCCAAAATTTTGTTTTTAAAACAATTTTTTACTTATTTTTGAATTTTGTTGATAAAAGGTAGTTATCAACATGATTCACATATGTGTATGAATTTAAATAAAATTGTTAATAAGTGGTGTTTATTTTTTTTGATTATGGGGAATTTTTTGTTAGTATTTCTAAAAGTAATATAGTTATGCACAGATTGTGTTTAAAGTGTGTATAAACGAAAGTTGAGGTGTGATGATTTTAGTTGGAATAACAGGTTCTATTGGTTGTGGTAAAACAACAA
>JAZQTW010000010.1:0-32074 GCA_045630985.1 Alphaproteobacteria bacterium | reverse complement strand
ACGGAAGTCGGCATAATTATTAAGTCGTATGCTAACGACTAAGTATATAAGGGTTTCGAGGCCCTATTAAACACTTGTTTAACGAAAGTATAGTACCACTAAAATAGGTAAAAATCAAGTATAAAAGTTATAACAAATTATTACACCGCAAAAACTCAATATTTATCATCTAATACGAGTATGTTTTAGATATAAAAAACTCGGTATAATGAACCTTCTCCATTATACCGAGTCTTAAGTTTGCTAAATACTATTATTGATTTTCAAATAACGGTAAATTCAAGTCCATTCTACTCTTTTGTTGCTCAATAATTGTACCAAGATTTAATCGTCCTGATCTTATCATACTTCTTACTTGACACCCCATCGTTAAACTTGGATTTGCAAAAACCGACTCAACAATAAGACGCTTTGGCGCTCCAACAAGATTCTGATGAATACATCCCAAGAATCCGTTTGCTATTAATTCATATGCCATATCCTCAGTTATACCACTAGAGGCGGCATATTTACCCAATGAGTTAATAGCATCTGTTACATTATTACCGTGAATTGTTGAAAACACCAAGTGTCCAGAAGCTGAGGCGCGAAGTAATTCTACCGCTGCCTCTGGAGAACGGATCTCACCTACATAAATATAGTGAGGTTTTGAACGTAGCGCTGATTTAATACCTTCATCCCATCTTCCATCTGGTGGAACTGTTTGTTTACACAAACCTAAATCACCTCTTTCTGTTTTATAGACTCCATCTAAAGGCATTTCTATAGGATCTTCTATTGTGAAAGCATACCCTCCTTCTGTTGTTAAATATTTTTTTATTAAAGATGAAATTGTTGTTGACTTACCTGTACCTGTAGCACCTGTTAATAGAATCAGCCCTGTTCTGTTTCTTAATTGCATTAATTGATTATATACTCCTTTAGGCAGACCTAATTTTTCTAAATCAGGAATACTTATAGGCATTTTTCTAACACAAAATTGTTCACCCTCAAGGGCTATAGTACGCTCAACACGATAATATCTATCTTTATATTTTAGAGAATATGAACTCATACTGCCATCATATTTACCAACTACTTCGTTCATAAACTCATGCAAATCGATGTAATTTGCAACTTTTAGACCGCTATTGCTCTTACCACTCCATACATAACATTTTTTATCAGGGGTAATATATAAATCTGAAAACTTTGCCTCTGTTACTGTTTGAGGAATATTATCGCTATCTTTTTTTGTAACAACAGCCTCTCTTTTTAATAAAGAGGCACTACTAATCACACTTCCTCTACCGGAATGTTTTTTTTCATTTTGAGCATCTTCTGTTGATGCGTTATTTTCTTTATCTTTATTAAATAATCCCATATTTTATCCTTTGTAAAAACAAACTTTTATTGTAAGTTAACAAAGAATGCTTGATATTTAGTTAATTAAAAAACAAAAAAGCCATCAAAATGATGGCTTTTCTAATTGGAGCGAGCAATGGGATTTGAACCCACGACATCAACCTTGGCAAGGTTGCGCTCTACCCCTGAGCTATACTCGCGTCGTTAACGAGTGTGTTTTATAACATACTTTTTTATTATTTCAAGAAAAATTTTTCTTATTTTTCACTTTTTTACATAACCCCTTGTTTTTACCAAAATAAATCTATCATTTTTTTCTGTATATAATTTTCATTCTTTAATGAAATATACTTTTTTTATGCGTAATATTGCCAAATGTCAGCAAAGGAGATACTAAATGACTACGATAAAAAAAAGAGAATCTGTGAGATTTGAAAAAGAAGCTAAAGCACTTAAAAAGAATCTGCAAAAAAGAAAAAAACAAGAAGAAGAATTAAAAAAATTAAAAGAAAAGAAACTAGAAAACAAGGAATAGATTATGGATAAAATAAAAATAATTGGTGGAAAACAATTAAATGGTAAAATTTTTATAAGTGGCGCTAAAAATGCAGCGCTCCCATTAATATGCGCTTCACTTTTAACTGATAAACCTGTTGTTTTAAAAAACACACCACAATTATCTGATATCACATTTTTAAACAGCCTTTTAGAATATATGGGATTAAAAGTTTCATCTTCTGATGCAGATTGCGATGGTTACAAATCAAAAACATACACATATCAAGCAGATGAAATAAAAGAACTTGTTGCTCCTTATGATTTTGTTAGAAAAATGCGTGCATCTTACTACGTTTTAGGCCCTTTATTAACAAGATTTAAGCATGTTGAGTTCTCCCTTCCTGGAGGCTGCGCAATTGGGGCAAGACCTATCGATATTCACTTATCTTCATTAGAGCAAATGGGTGCAACTATTGAGATAAAAAACGGATATGTTATTGCTGATGCTCCTGATGGATTAAAAAGTGCGCATATTATTTTTAGTAAAGCTTCAGTTGGTGCAACATGCAATATTATAATGGCCGCCACTTTAGCTAAAGGTGTTACAAAAATAGAAAATGCAGCAAAAGAACCCGAAATTACAGATTTAATTGATTTGTTAAATAGTATGGGTGCTAAAATTTTTGGCAGAGGAACTTCCATTTTAACAATTGAAGGTGTTGAAAAGCTAAATGGAGCTGAACACTCAATTCTTTCTGATAGAATCGAAGCTGGTTCATACGCCATTGCTGCCGCAATAACAAAAGGTAAAATAGAATTAATAAATGCTAGAGCGGAACATCTGCAACAACCTTTAAGAGTTTTAGAAAAAATGGGGGTTTCTGTTGAAGAAACAGATAATTCTATAATTATTGACGCACAAAATAAAACTATTTCAGGCGAAGATATTTACACTGATTATTACCCAGGTTTTCCAACAGATTTACAAGCTCAGTTCATGGCGCTAATGACAGTTGCAGAGGGAGCTTCTATGGTAACAGAAAGCATTTGGGAAAATAGATTTATGCATGTACCAGAGTTGTGTAGAATGGGGGCTAATATAAACATTCACGGTCATGCATCTGCTATTGTAAGAGGCGTAAAAAAACTTTCTGGCGCTCAAGTTATGGCTACAGATTTAAGAGCTTCTTTTGCCTTAGTTCTTGCTGGTTTAATCGCAGAAGGCGAAACAGTTGTTAATAGAATATACCATCTTGATAGAGGATACGAAAAATTAGAAGAAAAACTTAAAGCTGTTGGAGCTAACATTGAAAGGATTAAAAACCCTGATTAACAGCATTTGGATACAGCAATTTTCTCAATTTATTATAATTACGGCAAGACTTAAGTTCTTGCCTATTATATTGTGAAAAAGAATCGTAAATTTTTTGAGCATCTTCTCTAACATTAATCCCTGACACCTTATTTCTCTGTAAATTTGAAAGACCCAAAAATAAATATGATACAAAATAATCTGTTATCAGCATTTGCTCCCTTCTTGACGCTTTTTTATACTCAAATGTTTTTTGCATAGCATCTATACTTTTTGGACCACATTGTAAAATATCTTTACTTTTTGATATACTGTCTAATCTATTGTGATAATTATAAATCGGTTCATTTACGATAGATATTTTGGGATTATTCAAAAATGTTTTATACAAAAAAATATCATCTTCATAGCAATTTATTCCATTGGGAAATGTTATATTATTTTTTCTGATAAAATCATTTTTAAAAAAACGAGCTCTTACACCTCCTCCATTATAAAACAAATCGCTATGAGCTTCTTTGCCATAAAATGGTGACCACAAAGCTAAATTATCAAGATTTTTGTTACGAAATTTACTTTCTATTTCTACTTCTTTTGCCGCTTCTTCTCCATGAACACCTTTAACCCACTCTCGATCATATACATCATAAAACCCCGTTAAAACAACCTCTGGCTTATCTTTTTTTATTATATTAACAATTTGCTTAAATGACTTTGGTTCTAACCAATCATCACTATCAACAAATGTTATATATTTTGCTTTTGCTACTTCAATACCTTTATTACGAGCTGCTGACACTCCTTGATTTGCTTGATTTATAACTTTTATTTTGGAATATTTTTTTGCATAATTTTCTATTATTTTTAAAGTGTCATCTGTTGAACCATCATTTACTATTATTATTTCTTCTACTTCTTGTTGTTTAAGTATGCTATCTAAGCAACGCGATATATATTTTTCAGCATTATATACAGGAACAACAACACTTACAAAAGAATTTATTGGTATTATCCTGTAAATAAAAAGCAAAAAAGCAATGATGCTTATGTATAGAATTTTTTTTCGCATAAAAACCGTCCTGTTTGATTTATAGTATTTTTAACTGTTTATACAAAGGCCTGTCTGTCCTAACATTCGTATAATGACAACCAAATTGTTTACAAAAATAATCCATTTCTTTTCTTTTTTTCTGAAAATATTGATAATATGTATGCTTAAAAGCGTCAGATGCTGAATTAAAAACGAGTTTTTCTCCATTATATTCCACCATGTACTCTCCGCTTTCTGGAGGTACTTCCTCTGTAAAATCATATATATTTATGCAATATAAACGACTTTTCTTTGTTAACGTAATTAATGTTTTTAACGCCTTATCTGTTACATTATTAAAATCGCTTATAACAAAAATTACAGCTTTACTTTTTATGCTATATTGCAAATATTGTAAAGGGGATGCTATGTCTGATTTTGGTTGTATTTTATCTTTTGCTTTTTCCAAAACCTTTATACTTGTTTCTGATATAGATTTTAAAATTGCCATAAAGCTTTTTTGATTATTTTGTGGCTTAAATACTTTTGCATCTAATCCATCATATAAAATTAAACCAAATCTATCCTTATTAGCCATACTTTGCCAGCCTAATAAAGCTGCAATCTTTGATGCTGAAACAGATTTTAATTCTTTTTTTGTACCAAATAGCATATAAGGGGATAAATCTAAAACAACATATACTTCTCTATCTTTTTCTTCCGAAAAAACTTTAGTGTATACATCTCCCTTTCTTGCTGTTACACGCCAGTCTATATCTCTAACATCATCACCAAATCCATATGTCCGAACTTCTTCAAATTCCATACCTCTTCCCTTAAAAGCAGAGCGAATATCTCCTGACATGTCAGATGTTAGGTTATAATTATGATTTTTTATATATGGTAAATATTTTTTTTGCTCAAGCAACTCATCCAAACCGACGCTTAATCCGTTTGTTTTTGTTGTTTCTGATTTTTTATTCAAAAAAAACATTTAATCACCGTTTATAGTATTATGGTAGTGGAACTAGCTTTATGATAGATGTAATAACATCATCAGTTGTTAAACCTTCTGCTTGCGCCTCAAAACTTAAGATAATTCGATGGCGTAAAACCTCGTATATCACAGCATGAACATCTTCAGGAGTTACAAAATCTCGTCCTTCCAACCAAGCATTTATTTTTGCACATTTATCCAGGGCAATTGTGGCTCGAGGGCTAGCTCCAAATAAAATACTATCCGTTAATAAGGAATCGTATTTTTCTGGATTACGTGTAGCCATTATAAGCTGAACTATATACTCCTCCAATTGCTCACTCATGTGCATTGATAAAACATCTTTACGCGCTTTTATTACGTCCTCCACACTAATTTTACCTACTGTTTGTATAAATTCTTGCCATGCAGGCTCTTGCTCTTTTACCCCTATCTGCTCCATACGAGCTAGTTTTAGGATTTTTCTTTCTGTTTCAGCATTTGGATGACCTATTTTTATATACATAAGGAATCTATCTAACTGTGCCTCAGGCAAATTATATGTCCCCTCTTGTTCTATTGGATTTTGCGTTGCCAAAACCATAAATAAATCTGGAAGTCTATATTGTTTACCACCCACACTAACTTGACGCTCAGCCATTGCTTCTAAAAGGGCTGATTGAACTTTTGCAGGAGCACGGTTAATTTCGTCTGCCAAAACCATATTTGCAAAAACAGGTCCCCTTCTAAATTCAAAATCACATCGTTCAGCAATATAAATATCACTGCCTGTGATATCTGATGGCAACAAATCTGGGGTAAACTGTATCCTGTTGTATGTAGCTTTTACACATTGCGCTAGTGTTTTTATTGCTTTTGTTTTTGCAAGACCAGGTGCTCCCTCTAAAAGGGCATGGCCATCTGCTAGCAATGTGATTACGAGTTTTCTTACCAACTCTTTTTGGCCAATAATTTGGCTATCTAAATATTTTTGTAAAGCAATAATCTTTTCTTTAATTTCGCTCATATAACCCCCAATGTTTTATTTCTGTTCTAAAAACAAACAAAATACTTTTAATTATGAAAATACATTGTATAAAATCATATATAAGATTCATGGGATAAAAAAACAAGAAAATTTGTAAGATGAGTAACATTTTTGATTTTGATGAAGAAGACGATAACATTGTAGCGCCTGTATATGATAATATTAGCGCATTAAGACCACAACCAGATTTTATTAATGGATTAAACCCAGAGCAAAAAGAAGCTGTGTTAAAAACAGAAGGTCCTCTTTTGGTATTAGCTGGTGCAGGAACGGGCAAAACCAAGGTTTTAACAACAAGACTTGCTTATATTTTGAATAGCAATAATGTACGTCCATGGAACTGCTTAGTTGTTACTTTCACCAATCGTGCTGCGAATGAAATGAAAGAACGTGTACGTCAATTTATTGGCGAATCTGTAAACAATGTATGGCTAGGAACATTTCATAGTGTTTGTGTAAAAATACTAAAAAGATTTCCTGAACTTGTGGGGTTAAAGCCTAACTTTACAATTCTTAGTGAAGACGATCAAAAAAGAGTTATTAAAAAGATTTTACAAGAACAAGGTTTAGATGACAAACAATATACACCGCAAGATGTGTTAGAAAAAATATCTCGTTTTAAGGATAAAGGTCTAACAATTGAAAAAGTTATCAACGACTATAAATCAAATACTACTACTAGAATCTATCAAGAATATCAAAAGAGGTTGTTAGAGCTTAATTGTGTGGATTTTGGGGACATACTCTTATATGTGTTAGATATACTTTTGAAAAACAAAGAAATATTAGAAGAATATCAAGAACGCTTTAAATATATTATGGTTGATGAGTATCAAGATACCAACGTTACTCAATATTTGTTATTAAGACTACTATCTCAAAAATATAGAAATATTTGTTGTGTAGGTGATGACGACCAATCTATCTATTCTTGGCGAGGAGCAGAGGTTGAGAATATTCTTAAATTTAACAATGATTTTCAAGATGCTACAACAATTAGATTAGAAAGAAATTATCGTTCTACTGCAAATATTTTAACGGCTGCGTCTGCTGTTATTAGCCATAACACAAAAAGATTAGGTAAAACACTTAAAGTTGCAGAACATAGCCCTGTTTCTAATTGCGAAAATGAAAAAGTTAAAGTTGTAAGTTTATATAGCGGAGATGATGAGGCTAAATTTATTGCAGATAAAATAGATAGACTTAAACGTGATGGATTTAAGTATGATGATATTGCAGTTTTAGTTAGGACTGCTTCACAAACTCGCGCATTTGAAGAGGTGTTTATAAAAGAAGCAATTCCATACAAAGTTGTTGGGGGATTAAAGTTCTATGAGCGAGCTGAAATTAGAGATATGCTTGCATATTTTCGCCTAATTTTACAACCTAGCGACGATTTAGCTTTTGAACGAATCATCAATAAGCCAACAAGAGGAATCGGCGATAAAACAGTTGATAAGATTAGAGATAGAGCAAAGTTTGATAGAATTCCTCTATACCAAGCAATGTGTAATATGCTTGAAGATAATGAGTTTTCTGGAAAAGGAAAAAGTGCTATTGAATCATTTGTAAATAACATGAATGAATGGCGCAGAAATATGCAAGCTATCACTCTTGGAGAGTTTGCTGAACAGGTTGTTATGGAATCTGGCTATATGGCAATGCTTGAACAAGATAAAGCCGTGGAAGCTGAAGGCAGACGTGAAAATATAAAAGAACTTATAAATGTAATGAGTGATGAAAATGCTTATCCTAGTTTATTAGAATTTTTAGAACATGTAAGTCTTGTTATTGATAATGAATATGGAGACAATTCTAATAAAGTTATTGTTTCTACATTACATGCGGCGAAAGGTTTAGAATTTGATGCTGTATTTTTACCAGGTTGGGAAGAAGGAATTTTCCCTCATCAAAAATGCTTAGATTTTGGTGGTGATGACAGCATAGAAGAAGAAAGAAGATTAGCTTATGTTGCAATCACTCGTGCTAAAAGAGTTTTATATATAACAATGGCGTTTAGCCGTAGATTGTTTGGTCAAACTCAGAATAATATGCCTTCAAGATTTTTGAATGAATTACCTCCATCTTGTATTGAACTTGTAAATAACACAGGATATGGAACGCCTAAAGCTAATACTTATAGCAGTAACTATGGTGGCGGTAGAGATTATTACAAAAACAATAATAGCTATAAAAATTCAAACTCATATTCATCAAATAGCTATAACTCCTATGGCGGATATCAAAAACGTGATAAACATGGTTATTTTGATAGTTATGAAAGCGTAGCTTATGATGAGTATGATAGCTACGAATCCAATTCTTATTATAATAAAAAAACTAATAACGACTATTTTTATCAAAAGAAAAAAACGTCACCTTTGGTTGGCATTAGAGTTTACCATGAAAGTTTTGGATATGGTAAAATTATTGATGTTGATGGTGATAAATGCGAAGTTATGTTTGATAAAGTTGGTAAAAAGAAAATTATGGGGAGTTTTTTACAAAAATGCTAAGTATATATGACTCTAAAATGACTTACATTGGTAAAGAAGATAAAAAAATCGTACACCAAATAGGTTTATGGCATAAAGTATTTAGTGGAATTATGTATAATAAAAGTGCAAGAAAAATTTATTTTCAAACAATTTACCCCAAAGAAGCTTATACTTTTGAACGAGAAGATTTTATAGATTTTTCTGTTGGCGGACATATTGAAGATGATGAAAAAGTTATAGATGCTGGCGTGCGTGAAGTTGGCGAAGAATTGGGAATAAAAATCACTCAAAATGATTTGAAATTTTTAGGTATTAGAATTTGCAATTGCGATTTATCTGATACTTATAAAGTTAGAGAATTTCAGCATTTCTATGCTTTTGAAACAACAAAAGATTTAAAAGATATGAGCTTTTTAGCTTCTGATAGCGAAGTTAAATCTGTTATTGAGATTGATGTTGATGAGTTTTTATCTTTATTAACTGGTGAAGTTGATGAAATATCTGCTAATGAAATGGTTTTGGATAGAACAACAAGAGAGGGGAAATATTCTGAAAATGTGAATATAACCTATAAAAGGATTATTCCAGACTATTATAAAGATAAAAGTATTTTAGAAAAATTTTTAGCAGTAAAAAGTTTAATAGATTAATATAAAACCACCTTATTTGCTAAGGTGGTTTATTTTTTAAGAGAATCGACTATTTGTTAAAACATATAACGAAGACCTAATGACAACTCTGTTAAATTTTCAATTATATCATCATCATTCATTTTAACATAACGAGCCATACCGCGAAGTGCCCAATTATCATTCAGTTTCATTTGTACACCTACACCCAAACGAATACCCATTGTATGCATATTAGTTTTTTCCCATTCTATATATTCACCCATATCATCTTCATATGTTTCGTTAAATGTATATTGTGCAAGACCCAATGATGCCAACAATTCAACTTCTTGATTTACTGGAATATATCCTATAAAATCCAAACCAACTGCTGTATATGATGTTGTTTCACTATCACCATAGTAGCTATCTCTCTTTTCTTCTTCACTTGATTGCTGAATAAATGCTTCAACTCCGAAATTTTCATTAAATTTTGCGCCAACAGACAGACTTAAAGAATTATGACCATCTTCTAAATAGTCCTTCAAGTCATCTTCAGCAAACTCCATTTTGCTTGTAGCAATATCTAAACCAATATATGGGCGGATTTTATTTGGTTCTTCGTACTCAACATACTCTCTTTGACGGTATTGAGGCTCTCTTACTTCTCTAACCTCAGAACGTCTTACTCTTTGATAACGTGGCTGTTCTTTTTGTGGCTCTTTATCTTCCACATATTCAACTCGACGAACGTAACGTGGCTTTTCTTGGTAATAATAACCATCTTCTTCATAATAACGTTCTGCTTTTGCAGTATTACACGCTAAAACGGTGAATATACCTGCAAGTAATAAAAATTTTCTCATTTCAATCTTCCCTTCTTCTAGTAACATTTAAAGAAAAAGTCATCTTTTTTAGAGATGACTGGAAGTTGAAACCTGCAAACAAACAGTGCGGTATATTCACCGCAAAGGCTTATTTTACCGCCCTCCAGTCGCATAGACTAAAAGGCTTGTAAAGTTTCGTCTTTACATATATACGTTGTTTGAGAGGGTTTCAAACCTCAGAAGCCCAACTCGAGCTTCCACAATTAGGATATATGTTAGATATTAATATATAGTAAATTATATCATTTTTTTCTGAATGAAAAATATTTATGAATAAAAAATGTCATAAATGTTATGATTATAACGCAGCAAATTTGAGCAATTGCTTTGTTTAGATTTGGAATTTCATATAAAAAGTTAGTAGGCGATAGAATTTCTTTTACGTGAACAATTTTTACAAAAAATGCTAACATTCCCATATTTACAAAATACAAAACAATATATGATGAAAAGGCTTTTGTATATTCATGCCACCAGCTTCCATTGCTCTGAAAAACATAATAGCGCATTGTTGCAATAGATATATTGATATTTATCAAATTCATCAATAAAAGAGATATTTGCTCTTTACCTGAAGTGACATATAAAAAAGCATAGTATATTATAAAAGATACAGCAGTATTAAAACCGCCTACTAACAAAAAACGGATTTTTTGATTTATCTTAAACCAAATTTCTTCTAGTCTTTTATATAATCTTACTATCATTTTCGCCTCACTTTTTAGTGTATATTGGAAGTGTATATCAGTATTATCTAAAAAGCACCAAAAAATTATTTTTATGCCTTTTCTTTCTTTTTAGAAATTTAAACTTGCAAAAAAGCTTAATCGTGGTAAAAACTTAGAGAATTTTATCAAGGAGATTAATTATGGCTGTTGATAATGAAACAGTAAAGCATATAGCTTTTTTATCTAGACTTAGGGTCGAAGAAAATAAAGTTGAAGAAACAAAACAAGAGTTTAATAAAATTTTGGACTGGGTTGCAGAACTATCTGAAGTAAATACTGATGGTATCGAGCCTATGGTTTCTGTTCATACAGAACCCAATGAACCAAGAGAAGATGTTGTTACAGCTAAAAATATGAATGAAGCTGTTTTAGCTAATGCACCTCAAAAAGAATTTGGTTATTTTGTTGTACCTAAGGTTGTGGAGTAAGATATGAGTAATTTAGTTGACTTAACTATTAGCGAATCGCTTGAAAAACTTAAGAACAAAGAAATCTCTCCAGTAGAGCTAACAAAAGCATATGTAGAAAAAATGGAAGAAAATAAAAAACTTAATGCATATGTTACATCAACTGCAGAGCAAGCTTTGGAACAAGCAAAAGAATCTGAACAACGTTACCTAAATGGTATGAATCGTCCTTTAGAAGGTATTGCTTTGGGTGTAAAAGATTTGTTCTGTACTAAAGGTGTTAGAACAACTGCTTGCTCAAAAATATTAAATAATTTTGTGCCACAATATGAATCCACCGTTACACAAAATCTTCTTGATGATGGCGCTTTATTCCTTGGTAAATTAAACCTTGATGAATTTGCTATGGGTGGAAGTAATGAGACTAGTTATTTTGGTCCAGTTGTTAACCCTTGGAGTAAAGATGTTTCTCTTGTTGCCGGTGGTTCTTCTGGTGGCTCTGCGGCGGCAGTTGCTGGCAAAATGTGTGCAGGTGCTACTGGTACAGATACTGGTGGTTCTATTCGTCAACCTTCTGCATTTTGTGGTGTTACAGGTATTAAACCAACATATGGTCGTTGCTCAAGATATGGCACAATTGCTTTTGCATCGTCTTTAGACCAAGCTGGACCTATTTGTAAAGATGTTAAAGACTGTGCTTTATTATTAAATAGTATGGCTAGTTATGATGAAAAAGATGCAACATCTTCTAAGGTTGCTATACCTGATTTCTCATCTTTTATTGGACAAGACATTAAAGGTTTGAAAGTTGGTATTCCTCAAGAATATCGCTTAGATGGGATAAACGAAGAAATTGCAACTTATTGGGATAAAGCAATAGAAATGCTAAAAGAAAGAGGAGCTGAAGTTGTTTCTGTTAGTCTACCTCATACAAAATATGCTCTTCCTGCATATTATGTAATAGCACCAGCTGAAGCATCTTCTAACCTTGCTAGATATGATGGTATTCGCTATGGTAATCGTGTTGCTGGCAATGGATTGGATGACTTATACTTAAACACTAGAACAGAGGGTTTTGGTAAAGAAGTTAAAAGAAGAATTCTTATTGGTACATATGTTTTATCTGCAGGATATTATGATGCATATTACTTAAAAGCTCAAATGGTTCGTAGACTTGTTAAAAATGACTTTGATGAAGCATTTAAGAATTGCGATGTTATTTTGGCACCAACAAGCCCTATTGAAGCGTTCCCAATTGGTGATAAGAAAATGTTAGAAAACCCAATTAATATGTATCTAAATGACGTGTTTACCGTTTCTGTAAACTTGGCTGGTTTGCCTGCTTTGAGTTTACCAATTGGATTATCTAAGAATGGTCTACCTTTAGGTATGCAATTAATTGGTAAAGCTTTTGATGAAGGTACTATTTTCAAAACAGCATATCAATTAGAAACTGATGCTAAATTTGTGAGGTTATAAAAATGGCAGAATATATTTTAGAATCTAAAAGTGGCAAATGGGAAGTAATCTGTGGTTTGGAAATACACTGCCAAATTATTTCTAATTCAAAAATATTTAGTGGTGCATCTACAAACTTTGGTGATGATGCAAACCAAAATGTTTCTTTTGTTGATGCTGGAATGCCAGGAATGTTGCCTGTTCTTAACAAAGAATGTGTACGTCAGGCTGTTAAAACAGGTCTTGGACTAAATGCAAAAATTAATAAACGTTCTGTATTCTCTAGAAAGAACTATTTTTATGCAGATTTACCCCAAGGATACCAAATTACTCAAGATAAATTTCCTCTAGTTGGCGAAGGTAAAGTTAGCATTGACTTGAGCGATGGTACAACAAAAGAAATTGGTATTGAACGTATTCATATTGAACAAGATGCGGCAAAATCTATTCATGATTTGGATCCTAAGAAAAGTTTTATAGATTTTAACCGTGCCGGTGTTGGCTTGATGGAGATTGTTACAAAGCCAGATTTTCGCTCTCCTGAAGAAGTTGGTGCTTTTTTAAGAAAACTACGTTCTATTGTTAGATATTTAGGTACTTGCGATGGAAATATGGATGAAGGCTCAATGAGATGTGATGCCAGCGTTTCTTTGAGAAAAGTTGGAGAAACTGGTTTTCGCCCACGTGCTGAAGTAAAAAATGTAAACAGCGTTAAATTTGCAGTACAAGCTGTAGAATATGAAGCTAAGCGTCAGTTAGAAATTTATGATAGAGGTGAAACTTTTGAACAAGCTTCTTGTCATTTTGACCAAACAACTGGAACAACTAAATTTATGCGCAAAAAAGAATATGCTCATGAATATCGTCAATTCCCAGAGCCAGATTTGCCTCCATTAATTCTAACTGATGAATATATTGAAGAAATTAGAAAAGAATTAGTGGAACTTCCTGACGAAAAGAAGAAACGCTATGTTTCTGATTTGGGGTTAACAGCTTATGACGCTATGGTTATCTGCGAAAATAAAGAAGTTGCAGAGTTTTTTGAAGTAGCATCAAAAGGTCGTGACGCTAAAAAGGTTGCTAACTGGCTTATGGGTGACTTTTTTGCTATGTTAAATAAGAAAAATTTAGATATCAAAAACTCTCCTGTTAGTGCAGAAAATCTTGGCAAACTAGTAGATTTGATTTCTAAAGATGTTATTTCTGGTAAAATTGCTAAAGATGTATTTGAAATTATGGCAGAAACATCTGAAAACCCTGAAGATATTGTTGAAAAAAGAGGGTTAAAGCAGGTTACAGATACATCATTTATTGAGGCGATAGTTGATGAGATTATTGCAAATAATCCTGATAATGTTGCTAGCTATAAAGCTGGTAAAACAAATCTTCTTGGTTGGTTTGTTGGGCAGGTTATGAAGCAATCTCAAGGAAAAGCAAACCCAGCGATGGCCAATAAACTGTTGAAAGACAAGCTTGATTAAGTGATAAAAGGCATCTGTTAGATGCCTTTATTTTTGTATTGTAACAAATTCTGTAACAAAAACTTAAAAATTATTAACACCAAATTAACTTGCATATATGCCAAAAATGTGATATACTTTCTCTATCTTTTGGGATGATTTTATTTTTAGGGAGAAGGATTATGGTTAACAGTATAAAAAAAACAGATATCACTCAAGAACAAATTGATTTTATTTTAAATGATATAAAAAGTAAGGGTATATCTATTTATGGTATCCCTAATAAACCTGTTGAAGGTCTTAATACCGAAGAATGGCTTAAACAAGCACAATCTGCTATTAGTAACTCTTATGCTCCTAATAAATTACTATCCTCACAATACATTACTAGTATAACACCTTTTATCTTAAATGATTTTTCAGAAATGTCTGATATAGAAAAAATAAGTTTCATTCAAAAACAACCATCTAATACTAGAACAGCTTCTTTATGGATGATGCAAAATGATGTTAAATCTGCTGTAACATTTGAGGATTTTAAAAATAGCTTAATTAAAGCAGCTAACAACCCTGATTTTAAAGCCCCCACTTATCAAGTGTTTACTCAAACAGGAAGTGTAGAAACTGTTGAAGATACATATGATTTAGCAAAAGCGAAAGCTTGGTGTTCTTCTGTTATTAGAAATGCACAAACATATTCAAACTACCCATCAACTCCAAAGCATGAACCTACTCAAGAGAAAATGGTAGAAAAAACTAAAAGCTTTGAAACAACTTCTAAAGATCCTAATGAAAGAATAGAACAATGGATGGAGCATGTTGGAATGAAAGATCAAGCTAAAGATTTGATTAATAAATATGGCTTGCCTGTAGCTTATGAAATTGTTCAAACATCTATGCAATCACCAGCAGATGTTACTATCGCTACAGATGGTAAATTTAGAAACTCTAAAGATAGCATTAAGTACTTTTTAGACAATAGTGTTGATGTAGAAAAACTTGCAACACTTCCTGATTTGGATATTGAAACAGTTAAAGCTAGTATTTTATCTACAAGACCTGAACCTATAGATAAGGGTCCTACTATTGAAATGCCATCTAGAGTTGTATCTGTTCCTTCTGATCCAAAACTTTCTCAATTTGACGCTCAAAAAGTTCAATATGCGGCTTTAATGAGAGATACTCTAAAATTAGAAGGTATTGATGAAAATGAAATTAAAGCAGCTGTTGACGTAGCATTTAAGGCTAATTTAGATAATGCATCTGTAGATATGGAATCATGGTCTGGAGCTTTCAAATATAATTTGGTAAAAGCTCTTGGATTAGAAAAAATTACAGATGATAAAGATGTTTACAAAAATTGGGGAACAGCTTTGAATGAATATAGTGAAAAAGCTATAGAGACTTCTGCAACTGGCAAAACTTCTGAAGAGCTGAAAGAACAGGTTGCTACATACTCAAATGAGGTTAACAAGAAGACTCTAAAAGGAGAGCTTGCATCTATGTCTGCTACTGAAACACTCAATCCTGAAACTTACTTCAAAGATAGACAAGTTCAAAAGCAATTGTTAGCTAGAGCTGAGAAAAAAGCTGAAAAAGAAGCTAAAAAGGCTGAAAAAACAGAAAATCGCAAAGAAAGAAGAGATAACATGAAAGAGTGGTTTAACAACACTTTTAAGTCTATTGCTGATTAATAAAAAATTAAGCAAATTTAGAACTTTAGGTATAAAAATAAGGGTGTCTATATTTATGGCACCCTTATTAACATATACAATAGTTTTATAAAACTTTATTTTGCAAAAACAATAACTTATATCTTACCTATAAATTAGGGAGATGTATTATGAAAAAAGCAAATATAGCAAATTATGTAATAACTGATTTAGCAAACCGTTTTAATTGTGTTGAACATGCGACTTTTAATAACGATATAGTTTCTGTTGTTGCTGAAAATTGGCATAAAAAACATTTTGTTTCTAGCGCAAGCAATCTTAAACATCATCATAAAGATATTAACTCTACTAGTTTTTTAATGTAGAATCGATTTTATATTGTCAATATAGCAATATTTAGAGCTTTAAAAATCTATTTTCAAAAATACTTTATGTTTCGTTGAGTTATTTTTTATGTGAGGTATCAAGATGAAAAAAGATTATAAAGATAAATTAGATGAAAATTTAATTTTTGTTGGAACTATATATGATAGTTTTGAAGCTCTAGAAGAAACATTAGGAAAATTAAAACTTGAACGACCTCTTTTTATTACTCATATAGCAAAATTAGCTTTTGCTGAAGAAGTTTTTAAACGCGCAGAAATTGATACTGAACTAAAACCAATAACACCAACAAATCTTAAAAATACCGAACATATAGAAAGATTTTATAATTAATCTTATTCGAAAAGCTCCAAATGATTTGGAGCTTTTTATTATGATCTTGCTTTATCTTATTTATTAAATGTAAATATATTTGTGTTAGATGTTATTATATATTTAATTTTACATGAAAGACTTATTTATGACATTGAAATTTAAAAAGACTAAATTTGTAATAATATGCATTGCATCTTTATTTTTGGTATTTTTTATAGGGTTTGTTGCTTTTAATAGTCATATACAATCATATTCCAACAAAACAAATACAGATAAAAATGAAAACTTTTCTGTAAATATGCATAAAAGCTATATTAAATCGTTGTTTAATCAGGATACCAGTAATTTTGTTGTGTACAAAGAATATAACAATGTAAGCGATTTTGATATTCGTTTAATTGCATTGTATTTGCCTCAATTCCATCAATTTAAAGAAAATAATGAATGGCACGGAAGAGGTTTTACAGAATGGTCTAATGTTACAAAAGCTAAGCCTCTATTTGAAGGACATTATCAACCAAAACTTCCTATTGATGTGGGTTTTTATGATTTAACTCACGATGATGTAATGCATAGACAAGTAGAGTTAGCTAAAAATTATGGTATAAATGGTTTTGCTTTTTATTATTATTGGTTTTCTGGTAAGAAATTAATGGAAAAACCTGTATATAATTATCTTAACAATAAAAATTTAGATCTTCCGTTTTGTATTCACTGGGCTAATGAAAATTGGTCTAAGCGTTGGGATGGAGGCAATCGAGAAATATTGATGGAACAAACATTTTCTGAAGCAGATTTTGAAAATTTTGCAAAAGATTTACTGGTATTCTTTAAGGATAAACGATATATAAAAATTAATGAAAGACCTTTATTTATAGTGTATCGTCCAGCTTTGTTTGATAAGCAACTTTTCGTTAATTTTACAAAATATTTAAGGAGCTATTCAAAGAAACATAACATTGAAGAGCCTTATATTATTGCAACAAAACAGTTTAATTTTTTTGACAATCCAAGTGATTGGGGACTTGATGCCGTTATGGAATTTGAATTAAATAACATATATGGTTTGCAAGAAAAAGATGTTCAAAAAATAGACCCTAACTCTGATTTTAGAGTCTTTGATTGGGAAAATTATATTAATTTAGGAAAGCATAAAAAGGATTATAAATATAAAACTTTTAGAACTGTTTTTCCTAGATGGGATAATAGCGCTAGAAAAGCATACTCAGGTGCATTAGTTTTTGATGGCACACAGCCAGATACTTACGGTAAATGGCTACAATTTGCTGTTAATGATACAAAAAATAAATATACAGGTGATGAGCGTATTGTTTTTATAAATGCATGGAACGAATGGGCTGAAGGAGCCATGCTTGAACCTGATACAAAATATGGTTATGCTTATCTAGATATGACAAGAAAAGTTTTAGAGAACAAAATTAATTATAGCTCTAGCACTCCTATTTCTGGAATTGTTGTTTTATCTGGGGAAAATCATAATATATTAGATTATATTGACTTGCTTAATAAAGGTAAAGGAGAGCGTTTATTTATTTTAGGAGCTAAACCTGGAACAACATTAAATTTGACGCCTTCACGTAGTGATGTTAAATTAAACAGTGTATTACCTATAGATATTAGCTATAATAAAGAGACTATTCATGAAAAGACTAAAGAAATAAATGCTTGGAAAGAACAGCATAATATTAGTAAAATGTATATGGTCGTACCTAATTATCTTATTCCAAGAACATATATTGAAATGAATTCTTTTGTTAAAGATACAAATATCCAATTTGTTCCTATTGTATCTGATATGAAATGGTGGAAGAATTTTGATAATTTTAAACTTTCGATTATTGAATATGTAAAATTTTTATCTACATTTGTTTATAGAAAGATACTGAAATTATAGAAACAAAAAAGCTTCCTATTTTCTAGGAAGCCTTTTTGTTTTGTACTTAGTTTAACCGATTGTACCAAAGTAATTTTCTTCGTCTTTTTCGTTTACTGCTCTTAAATCAAATAGATTTAAGAATGCTGTACAGATATAGATTGAAGAATATGTACCAATAATTAAACCTGCTAGAATTGTGAATGAGAAACTTTCTAAAGCTTCACCACCCCACATATAAAGAGGAATAACAGCTATTAATGTGGTTACACCTGTTAATATTGTACGAGAAAAGATGTCATTAATACTTTTATTGAGTAATTCCAATTGAGGCATTTTACGATATTTCTTTAAATTTTCACGAATTCTATCATATGTAACCACTGTATCATTTATAGAATAACCAACAAGTGTTAGAATGGCAGCAATTGTTGTTAAGCTAAAGTCATATCTGAAATATGATAGCAAACCAATGGTTATTATTATATCGTGGAACAAACCAATCAATGCGCCTAAGGCAAATTGCCACTCAAAACGTACCCAAATATAAATCGCAATAGCAACCATTGCTAATACAGATGAGATAATACCAGCCATTTTAAGTTCGTCACCTACTTGAGGACCAACATTTTCTACACGACGGTATTCATAGCTATTACCCAATATTTCACGAATATCAGCAACAGCTTTTCTTTGAGCAACTTCGTCTGCATTATTTGCTTGTGCACGTATCATTAACTCATTACCTTCTGTGCCAATTGTTTGTAGGTTTAATTCATCTAATTTTAATACGCTTAGCTTTGAACGAATTTCTTCTACATTAATTGGTTGCTCTGATTTTACTTCCATCAAAACACCACCAGAAAAATCTATACCGAAGTTGAAACTTTTGTAATAGATACTTAAGCATGATAATATCACTAATACTATTGAAAGCGCATATGTAAATACTCTTGCTTTCATAAAATCAATATTAGTATCTTTTGTTATCCATTTTAATATAGTCATTGTAATTATTCCTTATAAATTAAATTGGTAATGCTTTTGGTTTGTAACGATTAAACCATGCTGTAATCAACAAACGAGTTACAGTAACAGATGTAAATAATGATGTAACAATACCAACAGTTAATGTTACAGCAAAACCTCTAACTGGACCACTACCAAAGTAGAACAATACTGCTGCTGCGATTAATGTTGTTAAGTTTGAGTCAATAATTGTACCCCAAGCAAAAGAGAAACCTGTTCCTAGAGCATCTTTTATTGATCTACCATTCTTAACCTCTTCACGCATACGTTCAAAAATTAATACGTTTGCATCAACAGCCATACCGATTGTTAAGATAATACCTGCTATACCAGGTAATGTTAATGTTGCACCCAATATACTTAAAGAACCCAACATTAGGAATAAGTTTAAGAATACAGATATTGTTGTAAACAAGCCAAACAATCCATATGCTAGTAACAAGAATACTACTACGCCAATAAAGCCTATGATTGATGAGAATACACCAGCTTTAATTGAGTCAGCACCAAGGCCAGCGCCAACTGTTCTTTCTTCTAAAATATTTAATGGAGCAGGTAAAGCACCAGAACGTAACAATAAAGCTAATTCTTGAGCTGATTCTGATGTATAGTTACCTGTAATTACACCTGAACCACCAGTAATTGCTGATTGAATTGTTGGAGCTGAAATAACTTCATCGTCTAATACAATTGCTAATTGTTCACCGATGTTATTCTTTGTAACATCACCAAATTTTTTAGCACCTAAATTATTAAATTTGAAGCTTACTGCAACACCGCCGTCTTGGAAAGAAACATTTGCATCTGTAAGAGTTTCACCACCAACTGCAGGACGTCTAACAATTACATATTGCTCTCCAGCACTACCTCTAATTAAACGAGATGAACTTTTTAATTTTCCACGTTTTGCTTCTGTAGGTGTTGTTGAGCTATCAACCAAGTGGAATGTCATTTTTGCTGTTTTACCTAGTAGAACTTTTACTTCTTCAGGATTTTGAACACCAGGCAATTGAACTAAAATTCTACCAGAACCTTGACTTTGAATAATTGGTTCGTTTGTACCATATTCATCAATACGTTTACGAACAATTTCAATTGATTGATCAACTAATTTACGTTTAATTTCATTTAATGAAACTTCATCATACATTACAACTAATGTATCATTATCACTTGTTACAACGAGACCGTCATCCATTTTTCTTAATGGAGCGATAGCTTTGCTACGAGCGTTAGCATTTTCTATTTTAACTTTCAAACCATTAGAATCCGAACTAATTTTTTGATAATGAACTCCTCTTATCTCTTTTAATGCTGAACGAGCTGAATCTTCTAAGCTCTGCATTCTATCTTTAAGAGCTGAATCTAAATCAACCTCTAATAATAAGCTTGATCCACCTTGTAAATCTAGACCTAAATTAACAGGTTGCCACCATGATGGTAGTTTTGTTTTTGCATCTTGAACGAAATTTGGTACGGCATAAAACACACCTATCACACAAATCGCTAAGATCATAATTATTCTTTGTAATGATAACTTATACATTTTTTCTCTCTTAGTTGTAATATTAATTTTTAGAAACGACATCTCTTACAGTAGAGCGTGAAACTTTTATTTCTACGCCTTTTGCTATTTCAACAGTTAATGTTTTTTCATCTGCTGAAACAACTTTACCATAAACTCCACCGCCAGTTACTATTTCATCTTTTGCCTTTATAGCATTTAGCATATTCTCATGCTCTTTCATCTTTTTTTGTTGAGGACGAATGAGTAAGAAATAAAAAATACAAAAAACTAAAACTAGTTGTGTAAGCAAGCCAAATAATGGGCTTGGAGTTACAGTTGAAGTTGTTTCTGCTGCTGCAATAGCATCTGTTATAAACATGTTCATCTCCATAAAAAATTGTTATGTGCGTTTATTTTAGGTAAAAAAAATCCTTATACAATCTAAAACTTGTAGATTTGCAACGATATTTTACACTTTTTGAATAATTATGGTAAATATGATTTAGGATTAACAGCTTTTTTACCGGCCCTCACCTCAAAATGCAACTGCGGAGTTTTCACACTACCTGTATTTCCTACTGTTGCAATTTTTTCACCTCTTATTACTTTTTGCCCTTTTTTAACGTATATTTTATCAGCATGAGCGTAGGCTGTAATATATCCATCAGAATGTTTTATAAGAACTAAATTACCAAAACCTTTTAGTTCATTACCGGCATAAGCGACAACACCTTTATCTGCAGCTTTTATATTTGTACCCATTGCTGCTTTTATATTGATTCCATCATTACGTAATCCCTTACCTACAGCACCAAAATTAGAAACAACTGTTCCATTTACTGGCCACATAAATTTACTTTTCCGATAAGTTGATACATTTTTTCTTGAGGTGGTTTTATTTATATTTTTTGATGTATATTTTGTATTTTTATTTGTTGCCTTTGATTTTACTGTTGCTTTTTCGCCTACAATACCACCTGAAACATCCAAAACTTGCCCAACATTAAGAGAATAAGGTGCTGATAAACTATTTGCCCTACTCAATATATGAACATCTAAATCATGCTTTTTAGCAATTGAATATAAAGTATCTCCCTTTGCTACAACGTACGTTTTCTTTATAGGAAAATGCAATACCTGGCCGACATTTAATGAAAATGGAGCAGATAGATTGTTTTCTTCTATTATCCCTCGTAAAGGTACCTTATATTTCTGAGATAAGCTAAAGAGCGTATCACCTTTTTGGACCTCTACGCTTTTAGGTGTATAATGATATCCATGACTATTAAACAAAGGAATACCATTGTTCCAAGCATAACAACCTGTAAACATTGGCAAAAACATTAGTACAAACAGAACCTTTTTCATAGTTTCTTCCTTTATTATTTAGTGATTTTATAAAGTAAAATAACTAAATATTTCGTTAAATTAGCTTATATATCGACTTGATTTTTATGTATCTTTCGGATATAAGTGACCTCATATTGGTTTTAGGAGCGTATAAAATGAACAAACTACCTGAAATTGCTGATGCAAGTGGTGATAAATACAAATTTGGATTTGAAACAGATATTGTTTCAGATGTTGCTCCCAAAGGTTTAAATGAAGATATTATTCGTTTAATATCTCAAAAAAAAGATGAACCAGATTGGCTTCTTGAATCTCGATTAAAAGCTTACAAAAAATGGCTTACAATGAAAGAGCCAACTTGGGCTAAGGTTATTTATGATAAAGTCGATTATCAAGATTTGTATTACTATTCAGCCCCAAAACAAAAAGTAGCACCAAAATCGTTAGATGAAATTGATCCGAAAATATTAGAAACTTACAACAAACTTGGTATACCATTAAAAGAACAAGAAGTCTTGGCTGGAGTTGTTGCTGTTGATGCGGTGTTTGATAGCGTATCTGTTGCAACAACATACAAAGCCCAACTAAAAAAACATGGTGTTATTTTTTGTTCGATTTCCGAAGCTATAAAAGAACATCCAGACCTTGTTAAGAAATATCTTGGTTCTGTTGTTCCTTATACTGATAACTTTTTTGCAGCATTAAATTCCGCTGTTTTTACAGATGGTTCTTTTGTTTATATTCCTAAAGGTGTAAAATGCCCTATGGAACTTTCTACATATTTTAGAATAAATGCTAAAAACACTGGTCAGTTTGAGCGCACACTTATTATTGCAGATGAAGGCAGCTATGTTTCTTACCTAGAAGGATGCACGGCACCTCAACGTGATGAAAATCAACTTCACGCAGCCATTGTTGAGATTATAGTTCATAAAGATGCAGAAGTTAAATATTCTACAGTTCAGAACTGGTATCCTGGTGATAAAGATGGAAAAGGTGGAGTTTATAACTTTGTTACTAAAAGAGCCTTATGTGATGGAGAAAATGCAAAAGTTTCTTGGACACAAGTTGAAACAGGTTCCGCTGTTACATGGAAGTACCCATCATGCATATTAAAAGGAGATAATTCTCAAGGGGAATTTTACTCTGTTGCAATTACAAACAATCGCCAACAAGCAGATACGGGTACAAAGATGATTCATTTAGGCAAAAACACTCGCTCTAAAATTATTTCAAAGGGAATTTCTGCAGGATTTTCTGATCAAACATATAGAGGCCTTGTTAAGGTTTCTAAAAACGCAGATGGGGCAAGAAATTATTCTCAATGTGATAGCTTACTTATTGGCAAAACATGTGGCTCTCATACTGTTCCTTATATTGAAAATGATTGTAAATCTGCAATTTTAGAGCATGAAGCAACCACTTCTAAGATTAGCGATGAACAATTATTCTATTGCAAACAGAGAGGTATTTCTGAAGAAGATGCAGTAGGACTTATTGTTAATGGCTTCTGCAAAGAAGTTATGCAAAAACTACCTATGGAATTTGCAATTGAAGCATCTAAGCTCATTGAGATTTCCCTTGAAGGAAGCGTAGGATAAAATAAAAGCACCTACAAGAGGTGCTTTTATTTTACTTTCCGTTATCTATTACTTTGATTGCATCATCTAAAGTAATTTCACCACCGCGAAGAGCGTTTGGTATTCGATAATTATTTTTACCACATTTAATATATTGGCCATATCTACCTACAGCCAATTGTATATCTTCTTTTAGGCGAGGATGTTGGCCTAAAACTTTTGCTTCAGCTTTAGCAACAACACCACTTAACAACTCTTCAGCTCGTTCTCTTGTTATATTAAAGATATTATCATTACCTGTTAATGAACAAGACTTAGCGCCTTGCTTGATATATTGGCCAAACTTACCGATGTTTACAGAAATATCATCACCTAAATCAAATGGAATGCTTGCCAATCTATCTGCCTGTTCAAATGTTAGTTCTTCTGGATTTACAAATTTTGGTAAAGCTATGCGTTTTGGTTTTTCTGTTGTTGCTGTAGCATCTTCACCTAATTGAATATAAAAACCATAAGGACCTTTTTTAAGATAAACATTCAGACCATTATGTTCACCCAAAATTTTATCTTCAGGATTTGGTTTCTTTTCTGTTGAGTTTTCCTCTTCGTCTTTTACATCTGTTAGAGGCATTGTGTACTTACACTCTGGGTAATTAGAACATCCTAAAAATGCACCAAATTTACCTAGTTTTATGCTCAAATGACCTTTACCACAATCTGGACATAAACGAGGGTCTGAACCATCTTCTTTTTCAGGGAATAAATGATAAGCTAAAACTTCGTCTATTTTATCAATCACTTCACTAACTTGAAGAGGTTGAACTGCTTCTATATTGTTATGAAACTTAGTCCAAAAACCTGTTAAAAGTTTTTTCCATTGCATAGAGCCAGCTGATATATCATCTAAAAATTCTTCCATTTGCGCTGTAAAATCATATTCAACATATTTTCTAAAAAAGTTTTCTAAGAATATTGTTACAATACGACCTCTATCCTCTGGGATAAATCTTAGCTTTTCTACCTTAACATATTTGCGTTCTTGTAATACTGCAATAATAGAAGCATAAGTTGATGGACGACCAATACCCAACTCCTCTAACTTTTTAACTAAGCTAGCTTCTGTAAAACGAGGTGGAGGAGTTGTGAAATGTTGTTCTGGTTTTATTGATTTTTTAGATACCTCTTCACCTTCTTCTACATTTGGTAAAAGTCTGTTTTCATCATCATCATTATCATCATCTTTACCTTCTTGATACAACTTCAAGAAACCATCAAATGCGATAACTTGTCCGTTTGCTCTTAGCAATATATTTCCATCTAGAGAAATGGAATCGATTACAACTTTATCTAAAACAGCTGGTTCCATTTGGCAAGCTATTGTTCTCTTCCAAATTAGCTCATATAATTTATGCGAATCTGCATCTAACTTTTCTTCCATTTTCTTTGGAGTATTCATTATATCTGCAGGACGAATCGCCTCGTGTGCTTCTTGTGCATTTTTGGACTTTGTTTTATATTCTTTTGCCTGTTTAGGTAAATAATTTTCACCAAAGTATTTTAAAATAGCTTCTCTACAAGCAGATATAGCTTCTGCAGAAAGGTTTACAGCATCTGTTCTCATATATGTTATATATCCTGATTCATATAACTTTTGAGCAACTTGCATGGTTTTTTTAGCAGAGAATCTTAGTTTTCTAGCAGCCTCTTGTTGCAATGTAGATGTAGTAAATGGAGGTGCTGGATAACGATTTGCTTTTTTGCTTTCAATCTTAGCAATTTTAAAATCTTGTGCTTCAATTTTGGCCTTAGCTTCGTCAGCTTTTTCTTTTGTATTTATATCAAATTTTTCTAACTTTTTACCATCTAAGTTTACAAGATGAGATGGTATCAAAGCATTTTCTTTTGCGCCTAAATCTACATCAATTGTCCAATATTCTTCTGGCTTAAATTTCTCAATCTCCATTTCTCTTTCGCAGATTAAGCGTAGAGCAACAGATTGTACGCGACCTGCAGATTTTGAACCTGGTAGTTTGCGCCATAAAACAGGAGACAATGTAAATCCCACAAGATAATCTAGCGCACGCCTAGCCATATATGCTGATACTAAGTTATCATCAATTTGTCTTGGATTTTGAATAGCATCTGTAACTGCATTTTTTGTAATTTCGTGAAAAACCACTCTTTCTATTTTTTTATCTTTTAATTTCTTTTTGGCTGATAATTCTTCTAATATATGCCATGCAATAGCTTCTCCTTCTCTATCCGGGTCGGATGCGAGGACTAACGTATCACATTCTTTTAATGCTGTCACAATATCATTAAGACGTTTTTTTCCACCGGTGCTTAATTCCCAAATCATCTTAAAATCTTCTTCAGGATTAACCGAACCGTCTTTGCTTGGCAAGTCTCTAATATGACCATAACTTGCTAAAACTTTATAATCTTTACCTAGATATTTATTAATAGTTTTTGCCTTTGCTGGAGACTCTACTACAACTAACTTCATATCAAACAAACTCCCTAAGCTTTAGCCACCTTGTTACCTGGAACACGAACAACCTTATCTTCAAGTTCTAATTCCACAATCATCGTTAGAACCTTATCAGCAGCTAATCCGCTTGCACGAATCAACTCATCAATATCTTCTCCGCTTGCAGAAATAAGAGATAGTAACTTTGCATGTTCGTTACATTGCTCTGCAATATCTAAATTATTTTTGTTATTGTCAAGCGAATATTCAAACAAATCTATTTTATCTTCTTTTTTTGTTTTTTTAGAAATAAATGTTTGTGTTGAAAACTTAAAATTAGCTAAAACGTCATCTACACTGTCTACAAGTATAGCGCCATCCTTTATTAGTTTATTACAACCTAATGCCCTACCATCATATGGAGCACCTGGAACAGCATAAACATCTCTACCCTGCTCCAATGCCATATTAGCTGTAATAATTGAACCAGATTTTAAGCTAGCCTCTATAACAATTACCCCCTTACTCAAACCTGAAACTATACGATTTCTTCTTGGAAAATTAGATGCTTGAGGTTGAGTTTTAAATGGATATTCAGAAAGAATTAGTCCATTTTTGATTAGATTTTTATATAAAGTTTCTTTTTCTTTTGGGTATATAATATCAACACCTGTTCCCAATACAGCAATTGTTTTTCCATTAACAGATAACGCTCCGTTATGAGCTGACGAATCTATACCTTTAGCCATTCCAGAAATGATTGTTATTCCATTTTCCGCTAATTTTGAAGATAAAACTTCTGCACATTTTAGCGCACTTAATGATGCATCCCTTGATCCTACCACAGCAAGCATATTTTCGCTTTTTAGCAAATCTATATTTCCCAAAGCATAAAGAACAGGTGGACAATCTTCTACCTGTTTCAAATTATAAGGATATATATCATCTTCTAAGGTTATAATATGTGCATGTTTAATTTCTGCAATCATAACCTCCTCTTCAGCTTTACGACGAGGAAATAACTCTTTTTTGTTAGAAATATTTTTTAATGCATTTTCAACGCTTCCGTATTTTGCTATTGCTCTTTTAAAACCAATAGGACCAATCCCCGGAGTATTTATTAGCTGTATATAAGATATTAGTTTATTTTTATCTACCACTTTATTTTACTTCTCTTGTTTTTTTAGTTTTATTTTACTTTCTTCACCTTTAAGCAAACGTCTTATATTTGCATGATGTCTTGCAATAACAAGTATAGCAATTGCCCCATATGCGTATGTGTAATCTATTGATGGCGCCAAATAATATGATACAACTGGAACCAAAACAGCCGCAGTTAAAGCTGACAATGAAGAGTATTTAAATGTAAAAGCCATAACCAACCATATAACTAAAGCAGCAACCGCTACTGGCCAACATGTAACTAATATAAAGCCAAATGTTGAGGCAACACCTTTACCTCCTCTAAAACCTAGCCATACAGGAAAATTGTGTCCTATAACACCAAAAAAACCTGCAACTAACGATGCTGAAACAGCAATATCTGGCATTATATTTCCAACAATACTTTTTGCAATAACAGCTGCTATACCCGCCTTAAATGCATCACAAAGCACTGTAGCTAAAGCTAAAGTTTTATTACCAGTACGCAAAACATTAGTAGCCCCAATATTTCCAGAACCGATTTTTCTAATATCACCGTATCCTGCCATCTTAGTAAGTATCAAGCCAAAAGGAATTGATCCCGCGATATATCCAAGCAAAGCACTTAAACCATAAATTATTTCTATAGACATCGTTAATCTCCTAAAATTACGCTTGCATTGTTAGATAAAAAACCCAAAATTTCAACCTATTTTAAACTACTTGTGCATTTTATCTTGTATATTAGCGCAAAAAAACTAATGACAAAGTTATTTATTTGTTTATTATGATGGAAAATAATTTTGCAAAGTTATGAGGATTACATGGGTAAGTCTTTTAAAAGAATACTCTTAAAACTTTCTGGCGAAGGTTTATTAGGAGACCAAGCTTTTGGTATAGATGAAAAAGTACTTAATACTGTAGCAGAGAGTATCAAAAGCGTATATAATAAAAACACAGAGATCTGTGTTGTTATTGGTGGTGGTAATTTCTACAGAGGCGTAAACAATAAAAACACAGCGATTAGCAGAAGTGTTGCTGATCAAGCAGGAATGCTTGCTACTGTATTAAACGCCATCTTTCTCAAAAGTGTATTAAACAGCAAGGGTGTTGATGCTGAAATTCTATCAGGTTTAGCGGTTCCTCAAGTTGCGGAATCTTACTCTTATAGAGCTCTACAAAAATTACTACAGAAAAAAAATGTTGTAATTTTTGCTGGTGGAACTGGCAACCCTTATTTCACAACTGATACAGGAGCAACACTTAGAGCTCTAGAAGCTAACTGCGATGCTTTATTTAAAGCAACTCAAGTAGACGGGGTATATGATAGCGACCCTAAAAAGAATCCTAAGGCGAAACACTTTTCAACAATATCATATAACGATGTTATAGAAAAAGAATTAAGAGTTATGGACTTAACAGCTATATCCATGGCAAAAGATAATAATCTACCAATAGTTGTATTCAAGCAAACAGATAAAAAATCACTTTCTAATGCATTAGAAGGTAAAGGTAAATTTACAATAATTAAGTGAGGTAACATGACAGATTTTAATCAAATAAAAGCAGACACATCTGCACGTATGGAAAAAACTTTAGATACTCTAAAAAATGATTTTGGTGGGTTAAGAGCCGGCAGAGCTCACGCTAGCCTTTTAGATAATATTATGGTAGAAGCTTATGGTAGCCTATCACCTATTTCACAAGTAGGCACAATTAGTGTACCAGATGCTCGTACATTATCTGTTAGCGTTTGGGACAGAGGTTTAGCTAAATCTGTTGAAAAAGCATTAAGAGAATCTGATTTAGGATTAAACCCTGTTTCTGATGGTCAACTAATTCGCATCCCTATCCCTCCATTGTCTGAAGAAAGAAGAAAAGAATTAGTAAAAATTGCAGGTAAATATGCTGAGCAAAACAAAGTTGCAATCAGAAATATTCGTAGAGACGCTTTGGATGAAGTAAAAAAACTTAAGAAAGATAATTTAATCTCTGAGGATGACGAAAAAAGATATAGCAACGAAATCCAAAAATTAACAGATGACGCTACTAAAAAGATTGATGATCTATTAGACCAAAAAGAGAAAGATATTTTACAAGTATAATACTATGAGTACTGATAATACATGTAATCATATAGCCATTATTATGGATGGAAATGGTCGCTGGGCTAAGAAAAGAGGAATGCCTAGAACTTTTGGTCATAAAAAAGGTGCTGAAAATGTTGTAAACATAACTAGAGCAATGAAAGACTCTGGTGTTAAGTATTTAACATTATATGCATTTTCTACTGAAAACTGGCAAAGATCTGAGGATGAGGTTCAGTCATTAATGCAATTACTTAATGATTATCTAGATCATGAATTTCAGGAGATTATGGATAATGATGTTAAAATTGTTTTTATAGGCGAAAGAAATATGCTTTCTAGCGTTATCCAACAAAAAATTCAGTTTGTTGAAGAAAAATCTAAGAACAATAAAAGCTTAACATTGTGTATAGCATTATCATACGGTTCTAGACAAGAAATTTTAGCTACCGTTAAAAAGATTTCAAAGCTTGTAAAAAATGGCGATATGTCAGAAAATGAAATATCATTAGATACAATATCGTCATTGCTTTACACTAGCGATATTCCTGATCCAGATATTTTAATCAGAACGAGTGGCGAACAAAGAATCAGCAATTATCTTTTATGGCAAATAGCGTATACAGAATTGTTTTTTACTGATACTCTTTGGCCAGATTTCAACAAAGATGAACTAGATGAAATTATTAAAAAATATAGTAATAGGGAGAGAAGATATGGCAAAAACTGAGCTTAATTCTTTGCAAAAGAGAATACTTACATCATTAGTGATGATACCTGTAGCAATTGGAGCTTTGCGCTCTGGTCATCCATATGTAGATATTTTGATTTTTACTGTAGGAGCACTGCTTTCTTGGGAATGGTCTACAATGATTCCCAACAAAAATCAAGGCACATACGCTATATGCTATGTTTTCGCACTTGGTTGCTCGCTTCTTGTTTTTAATAGAATAGTTCTTTTTTCTGTAATAGCTGCGACAACTCTCTTTTTATACTTAAAAGCTAAAGGAGAAAAACACAGAAAACTTCTTACATTAGGCGTTCCTTATATATCTATTGGTATTGGTGCTTTATATTGGTTATATTATATATTTGATACATTTGGTAGTATACCAGGGGAAAAAGGTAGCTTTGTTATGACACTTTGGTTTATGCTAATGGTGTGGAGCGTTGATATTGGCGGATATGTTGTTGGTTCATCATTAAGAGGACCAAAACTCGCACCCAAAATTAGCCCAAACAAAACATGGTCAGGCTTGATTGGTGGAGTTATTTTAGCTGCAGCAGTAAGTTTTATATACATGTATGCAACAAAAAATATATTCAATTTAACAATGCCTTTATCTGAACAATTTAAATTTGCTCAACTTGCAATGTGTATCGCGGTAATTGCTCAGATAGGTGACCTTGCAGAATCTGCCATAAAGAGACATCTTGGTATAAAAGATAGTAGCTCTTTAATACCTGGACACGGCGGCGTTTTCGATAGAATCGACGGCTTAATTTTTGCAGCACCTGTTGTATATTGTTTTTTTGCTTTGGTATCTTTTAATTAATTGGGTTTATCGAGAGGAATGAAATGGAATTAATAATTAATATAATTCATTATGTTGTACCTTTTCTTTTATTATTAGGAATTTTGGTTTTTGTTCATGAATTTGGACACTTTATTATTGCTAGACTATTCAAAGTTAAGGTTAGCGCCTTTTCTATAGGTTTTGGTAGGGTATTGCTTAGTAAAACAGATAAACAAGGTACAGAGTGGAAATTATCAGCAATTCCTTTAGGAGGATATTGTCAGTTTTTAGGTGATGCAGATGCGTCTTCATCAACTTCAGAAGTTGATTTAAGCATCTACTCTGAGGAAGAAAAAAAACAACTTTTTGTCACTCAAACTCCATTAAAAAAATTGGCTATTTGTGTTGCAGGTCCTTTGTTTAACTACTTATTTGCCTTTGTAGTTTTTTTCGGATTGTTTTTCTTTGTTGGTAGTTACGATATTCCACCAATTGTATCTGGAGTAATCGAAGATAGCCCTGCAGAAAAGGCTGGCATCTTACCTCAAGATAAAATTCTAGAAGTAAATGGAAAGAAAATAAATCAATGGAATGACATCCATCAAGAGGTTAGTCTTGCAATTGATAATGTTGCATTAAAAATCGACAGATCTGGAGAGATATTGGATTTTGTTATTCCTCTAAAAGAAATGGAATATGCTTTTGATGAAACAGAAAAACCATTAAAGAGAAAAATGGTTGGCATTAAAGGTGAAGCAAAAAGATTCAAAGTTACAAAAGACAATTACAATTTCTCTACCGCAGTATACAAATCTGCAAAAGAGATTTACGATGTTACTGTTATGACACTACGTGGTGTTGGGCAAAT
>JAZQTW010000009.1:0-19699 GCA_045630985.1 Alphaproteobacteria bacterium | reverse complement strand
AATTCGGCAATCGGCTTATGATCAATACTGATATTATTGACAACCGCAATATACGGATAATATTTTTCAATTGATCCATCGCTTTCATCTGCTTCTATTACACAATAATCTCCATCGTTTAAGATTATATTAGGAATACCTTGTTGATTTTCGTAGTTTTTTAGTAAAGCTCCGTTTATTACAAGCGGTTTTTGGGAGGCTTTATCTAGAATATATCCAATCATAGCGGTTACTGTTGATTTTCCACTTGTTCCACCGATTGCTATATTATACTTGTAAGAAGAGAAAATTTCTTCTAATAAGTCAGAGCGATGTTTGATAGGAATATTAAGTTCTTTTGCTCGCTTGATATCTGGTATTGTATCTTCTACAGCGGTTGAAGCATAAAGTATATCAAAGGTTTCATCTAGCATAGAGCCATCTTGTGGATATAATTTTATTCCAAGGTCTGTTAATTTTTGCTTGGCTTTTTGCTCTTTGCCTTGGTCAAAACTTCTATCTGTTCCATGTATGTCGTTTTTTTTATAATTTAAGATTTGAGCAAGAGCACTCATTCCACTGCCAGCAATGGCGCAAAAACCTATTTTTTTCATATCTTTCGTCCCTATAGTTTATATGTGTGGTTATTCTAATGTATAATAGTTAAATTTTTTATAAAAAAATACTTGAACACTGTTTTAAATTGGGTTATTGTGTGCTTGTAAAGTCCATTAGTGAGAGATTATATATGACTAAAACAAAAGAAGAAATTAGAGTTGATTTAATTCTTAAAGCAAGAGAAATCTTAAAAGATAAAGGTTTGGAATTTTTAACAGCAAGAAAACTTGCTGAATATTCAGGTTATTCTGTTGGAACGATATATAATCAGTATAAAAGTATGGATAATTTAGTGATTTGGGAGAATTGCTATACTTTAGATGAATTGTATGAAGATTTGAAAACAGCAGAATTGGGCTCTGATGCATATAAAAATCTAAATTCTTTATTAGAAAAGTTTGTTGAGTTTGTTTTAGCTAATAAAAATTTATGGTTTACCTTATATCACTTTCATTTTACGAATACAGAGACAAATTATGACTTATTTTATTTGAAGAGAATTATAAAAATTGTTGAGCTTTTAGAAAATAATGTTCATAAATTGTTTGATAAAGTTAAAGCCAATGAAAGAAAAGTTTCTACAGAGGTGTTGTTTGTTACACTATTTGCATTGAGCTCTTTATTAACAACAGAAAAAGAGTTTGTGCGTTTAGAAAAGAGGTATGTAGTTAGAGTTTTATTTAATACATATTTAGCTGGTATGTCATATTTGGCTGATTAATCTTCTTCTAGTTCTGTAATAATTTTTTTAGTAACATCTTTTGCATCTCCTAATAACATTAGTGTTTTGTCGTTATAAAACAATGGGTTGTCTATACCAGAATATCCTGATGATAATGAGCGTTTAACAAATAATATTCGTTTGGCTTGTTCAACTTCTAAAATTGGCATTTTGTAAATAGAGCTATTTTTTTGAGTTTTAGCTAGAGGATTGGTTATATCATTTGCACCAATTACATAAACAACATCGGTAGTTTGAAATTCTTGATTGATATCTTTTAGTTCATATATGTCATCGCTATCAATATTAGCTTCGGCCAATAGCACATTCATGTGACCAGGCATTCTTCCTGCAACAGGGTGTATAGCAAATTTTACCTCCACATGGTATTTTGTTTGTAGAATTTTTGCCATATTAGCGATTTCGTGTTGAGCTGATGATACAGCCATTCCATATCCGGGAACAATGATAACTTTATTAGCATTTTCCATAAGAAAAGATGCGTCCTCTGGTGTGCCTATATGAATATTTTGAGGATTGTTGGTGTTTGAGGTGTTTTTTGATGTTTGCGGAAAAATTACTGTAAATAGAGATCTATTCATGGATTTTGTCATTATATAAGATAAAATCATGCCACTAGCACCTATAATTGAGCCGGTTATTATTAAAAGAGGATTGTATAAACTAAAGCCAACAAGAACTGTTGACCATCCTGATAAAGCATTTAGTATAGATATTACTATGGGAGCGTCTGCGCCACCAATAGGTAGTACGAATAAAAAGCCCCATATAGAGAATAAAGATATTAGAGCTATTAGGTAGTAATCACCTATTTTATATGTATAATAAGCGCTTGTAATAGCTAATATGAAAATGAAAAAGTTGGTTGTTCTAATTATTTTTTCATCAATTAGTTTAAATGTAGTACATAGTCTAATGTATGAGGCAAAAGAGCCACTGAAAGTTATAAAACCTAAAATTATGATAAATAATTGAAGTAAGGTATTTTGTGTGGTTGTTACTGTTTCTCCAATACCAATTAGACCAGCGCTTAGTCCACCAAAACCATTTAACAGTGCAATCATTTGAGGGAGATTTTGCATTTGAATTTTTTTTGCATATAGTATTCCAAATAATGCTCCGAGTGATATGCTTATTAGTAAATATGGAATGTTTGATGATGTTACATCTTTTATAGCAATTGATAAGGCTAGTATCGTACCTATAATAGCATAGAAATTACCTTTATATGCTGTTTTAGATGTAGAGAGTTTGTTTATTGATGTAATGAAAAGAGAGTATATTAAAATATTTGCATAGTTAATCATCTTTTTTATCTTTCGGTTTGAACATATTTAACATTCTATTTGATATATAAAAGCCACCAAAAATATTTATGGATGCTAAAAATATAGCAAAATATAGTAGTATGTATTCTAGAGTAGTTGTTGCAGAATTTATTGTTTGAATACCTCCTAGTATTATAATGCCAGAAATAGCGTTTGTAACACTCATTAAAGGTGAATGTAGTGTTGGTGTTACATGCCAAATGGCGAAATATCCGATAAAACATGATAAAACTAAAATATCCAGCAAAAGCATTTTATTATCCTTTATATAGCATTGTTGAAATATAGTCTGTAGATAGATCTAAGTGATTATCTGGAGAGATTATTAGGTTTAATAAGTTTAGCATGTTGTTAGCCCATAATTCTGAGGCTGTTATTGGGGCTAATGTTTCAAAAATAAGATTACGATGGAAGATATAGGTATTAGTTTTTTCGTTGTTTTTACTAATTTCTATATTGTTTTTTGTTGTGTCTACAATTACCGGGGCTGATTTTAAGTATTTTAATAAATGTTTATGTATGATTTTGGGTGAATTATCAAGATTACCAGCAGAAGCAAAAATGAAATTTTGGTTTTCAATTAAACTTATTAATTCTTGTTCTGTTTTTGTTATAATAAAATTTGCGCCAACTGATTGAGCTAATTCTTTATTTTTTTCATCAATATCTAGTATTGTTACTTTGCAACCTTGCTTTTTGAATATAGATGTTGCTTGTAATCCTGTTATACTAGTGCCAATAACTAGAGCTGATGTTGATTTTATTGATGTTGAAGCGGTTATTAGTTGTGGGGCAATGCGTTTTGAGTGATATAATGCATACATAGCTCCCATGTATCCGCGTATGGTATGTTGTGAGCTTAAAATATCTATAGATTGAGCAACGGATGTACGTGGTACTTTTTCTAGTCTTAAAATTTGTGGTTTAGATGTAATAAGTGTAAAATCAAAGTTGCTAAAATCAGAGATAAGTAATTGTTTTTCGTTTAATAAATTAAATGTTTGGGGTTCTGGCGGGGTTATTTGCAAAAGTATTTGGCTTTTGGTGTAAATTGGGTTTGATGATTTATGTATAGATGCACCTGCTTCTATGTATTCAATATTATTAAAACTTGAATTTAAGCCAATGTCTTCTTGTAAAAGTACGTTATGTCCTAATTGTGATAGTTTTTTAACGACATTAGGAGTTAAAGCACATCTTGTTTCAGATTTATTATGTTCTTTTATAGCACCAATTATCATTTGTGAAAACTTTATATTAAGAATTGTTGTGTATATGTGTGTCGTATATAACTAGTAAAAGAAGAATATCAATGTCTGAATATTTAAAAATTTTTAGTTCATTTTTTAAAATAGGGTTATTTACCTTTGGTGGTGGATATGCTATGTTTCCTATGTTTCGTAGAGAGTTAATAGAAAAACATAAGTATATTACTGAAGAAGAATTAATGGATTATTATTCAATAGGGCAGTGTACTCCAGGTATTATAGCTATTAATGTTGCTACATTTACAGGATATAAGATAAAAAGAACAAAAGGTGCGTGTTTGGCAACTTTTGCTATAGTTGTTCCGTCTCTTTTAATAATAATGTTGTTGGCGGGAATTTTAGGAGTAGTTTCAGATAATGAAATAGTAAATCATGCTTTTTCGGGTATTAGAATTGGTGTTACCGTATTAATTTTTAATGAATTAGTAAATTTGATGAAAAAGAATGTAAAAAATAAATATCAAATAGTTCTTTTTGTTTGTGCGGTGGCTTTGTTGTTATTGTTTAATTTATCTTCAATATTGGCGGTTTTGTTGGCAGCAAGTGTTGGTGCTGTTAGATATTGGAGGTTAAAATGATTTTAGCAACATTGTTTTGGGAGTTTTTTAAAATAGGGTTGTTTGCAATTGGTGGTGGGCCTGTTACAATCCCGTTCTTATTTGATTTAACCGAAAAGTATGATTGGTTTACGGCACAAGAATTAACAAATATGATTGCTGTTTCACAATCAACCCCAGGTCCAATTGGTGTTAATATGGCAACATATGCTGGTTTTCAAACCGCGGGTATTTTAGGTGGGCTAGTAGCTACATTTGGATTGGTTTTGCCTTCGTTGATAATTGTAATTAGGGTATCAAAGTTTTTGAGAAAATGCGGAAACAATCCACTTTTGAATGATGTTATGTTGTCTATTCGTCCGGTTGTTATTGCGTTAATTTTGATGGCAGGTATAGATTTATTAAAAATTAGTGTAATAGATTGGTTTTCTGGAATTTTTGCTATTTTATTCTTTGTTTTAGTATATTTTTACAAAAAAGGACCGATTTTTTATATTATATTATCAGCGATTTTAGGTGTGGTTTTAAAATTGTAGATAAAATTTTTTATTACTAAATACTTGCTATTTAATTTTTTTTGCTATAAAAGAGGGTAAATTTATTTTATTACTTGCCTTTAAGTTTGACTTAGAAGGCATTTTTTGAGGAAAAAACAAAATTATGAGTATTAGAAATATTGCGATTATTGCACACGTTGACCATGGTAAAACAACATTGGTAGATGGTTTGCTTCGTCAAAGTGGTACATTTAGAGATAATCAGAGAGTTGAAACATGTGTTATGGATAGTAATGATCTTGAGCGTGAGCGTGGTATTACTATTTTATCAAAATGCACATCTGTTGAATGGAATGGCACAAATATTAACATTGTAGATACTCCAGGACACGCTGACTTTGGTGGCGAAGTAGAGCGTATTTTATCTATGGTAGATGGTGTTGTTTTGTTGGTGGATTCATCTGAAGGTCCAATGCCTCAAACAAAATTTGTGTTGGGTAAGGCTCTAAAGATAGGTCTTAAACCAATTGTTGTTATCAATAAAGCTGATAAAGCAGATGCTAGACCAGATGAAGTTTTGGATGAAATTTTTGATTTGTTTGTAAGTTTAGATGCAAATGATGAACAATTAGATTTTCCTGTTTTATATGCATCAGGTCGTAATGGCTGGGCTGTTAAAGAGTTAGAAGATGAAAAAGTTGATTTGAAACCTTTGTTTGAACTTATTTTATCCTATGTTCCAGAGCCAGTATGTGAGAAAGATAAGCCATTTTCTATGTTGGCTACAACTTTGGAAGCTGATAAGTTTGTTGGTCGTATTTTAACAGGTAAAATCCATAGTGGCAGCTTAAAGGTTAATGATGCTGTTAAAGTAATCAATAAAAATGGTGAAATTGAACGTACACGTATCACTAAAATTATGGCTTATAAAGGGTTAGAACGTGTGGCATTAAATGAAGCTAGCGCTGGTGATATTGTTGCTGTTGCGGGTGTGGTTAAAGGAACTGTGGCTGATACAATTTGTGCAATGGATGTAACAGATGCTATTGAAGCACAACCAATTGATCCACCAACATTATCTATGACTTTCTCTGTTAATGATTCTCCTTTGGCAGGTCGTGAAGGTGATAAAGTTACTTCTCGAATGATTTGGGATAGATTGCAGAAAGAAGCTGAGTGCAATATTGCATTAAAGATTTCTCGTTCAGAAACCGCTGAGTCTTTTGAGGTAGCTGGTCGTGGTGAATTGCAACTAGGTGTTTTGATTGAAACAATGCGTCGTGAAGGTTTTGAGTTATCAATTTCTCGTCCAAGAGTATTATTACAAAAAGATGAAAATGGTAATTCTTTGGAACCAATGGAAGAAGTTGTTGTTGATGTTGATGAAGAGTTTTCTGGTACTGTAGTTGAAAAATTAAGTCAACGTAAAGCTGAGTTATTAGAAATGATTCCTTCTCAAATTGGTAATAAGACAAGACTTATATTTAAGGCTCCTGCACGTGGTTTGATTGGTTATCACTCAGATTTCTTAACAGATACTCGTGGTACAGGTGTTATGAATAGAGTGTTCTCTGGTTATGAACCTTTTAAAGGAGAGATTGATAGTCATAGAAATGGTGTTTTAATATCAAGTGAAGCAGGTACAGCTATTGCATATTCTTTATGGAAGTTGCAAGATAGGGGGCCAATGTTTATTGAGCACAATACTCCTGTTTATGTTGGTATGATTATTGGTGAACATACTAAGTCTAATGATTTAGAGGTTAATCCAACTAAGTCTAAACAATTAACAAATATTCGTGCAGCAGGTAAGGATGATGCGATTGATCTTATTCCACCAAGAAGACTTTCTTTGGAGCAAGCTCTTTCATATATTCAACAAGATGAGTTGTTAGAGGTTACTCCTAAGTCTTTGCGTTTGCGTAAGAAAATATTAGATCCGATTTTGAGAAAACGCTCAAGAAATGATGCAGAGATATAATTGATTGAATTGTTGTATAAAGCCTGTTTTGAATGACAGGCTTTTTTATTGGGAATATAAGTTGAATAATTTGAGATAAATTAAAATTATTTAAAGGATTTTCTTTTATATTTTTTATTAGTATTGAAATTTTTTGTAAGGATAAAATTATGAGAAAATCTTTTATTTGTAGTTTGTTGATGGTTTTATTTTTAAGTGCTTGTGCAACAGATCCATATACTGGAGAGAGAAAGGTATCTAATACTGCATGGGGTAGTGGTCTTGGTGCTTTGGCAGGGGCTGGAATTGGTGCTCTTGCAGGAGGCGAAAAGGGTGCATTAATTGGTGCAGGTGTTGGTGTTGTTGCTGGTGCAGGTGCTGGTGGTTATATGGATTTACAAGCACAAAAACTTCGTAGAGAATTATTAAATACAGGTGTGCAAGTTAAAGAAATTAATGGTCAAGTGTATTTGATTATGCCAGGAAATATTACTTTTGATACAAATCAAGCTACTATTAAGCAAGGTTTTCAACCTGTTTTGACATCTATTGCTAAGGTTTTGAAAGAATATAATAAAACAATGGTTCAAGTGAATGGATATACAGATAGTACCGGTAGTGTGGCAACAAACAATACTCTTTCTTTGATGAGAGCTAATTCTGTTTCTAACTATTTGAGAATTCAAGGTGTAGACGGTAATAGAATCGTGTCTAATGGTTATGGTTCATCTAATCCAATTGCCTCTAATGCTACAGCAAGTGGTCGCGAACAAAATCGTAGAGTTGAAATTGTTTTAATTAATAGATAATTAGAGAGAGGGCAGGGCTACTTTAATGGTAGCTCTGTCCTGATATAACATGTTTAGTAAGTTTAAGGATAGTTTTTATTTAAATGTTTTTTGGAAAAGTTTTTTTCCATGCTTATTGGTATATTCTTTTTTGTTTTTTAAATTTTTGTGGGGAAATCATGATTGGGGGTATATTAAAGATGGAGTATCCCTAGAGAGTGGTTTTTTTGAGGCAAGATATACTCAGCATTTGTTGACATTATTATTTTTAGATGGTCATGTTTTGCCTGTTTTAACTTTCATGCTAAGCATAGTAGCATTGGTAGTTTTAAATATTTTAATTGCAGATTATTTGGAACTTCCTAAAACAGAATTTAACTATATTATCTTTTGTTTGTTTTTTTCTTTAAATCCTCATTTATATGTATTTTTTTATTATGTTTATTTGATTTTTCCTTTTATTGCATGGTGTGTTATAGGTATTGTGGCGCTAATTTTATTTGAAAAGCAAACAAAAGCTTCTTTTTTATTAGGTGCTTTTTTGTTTGTATTGCTTTTAGGTAGTTACCCACCAAACATGGCGTTATTTTTTGTTTTGTTTGTAGCAAAAAGGATGATTGCATATTGTAGCGGTAAAGAGGGTTTTATTGATGTTGTAATAAAAGGGATTCTTTTTGCAGTTGAGGTAATTTTAGGGTATATTGGTTTTAAATGTATATATGCAATTCTTGAATATTATCATTTAATAAATCTTGATATGTATAATATTTCAATGAGAAGCTTTTCTTTGATGCTAAAAGATGTTCCTAGTGAATTTATAAAATCATTTACTCAGCTATTTGAAACATATAGTTTTATGGAAATTGAGTATTGTGCTTTAATAGCCGCTCCTGTTATTTTTGCCGTGTTTTTTGTTTTAAAAGATGATAAAAATAGGTGGATTAAGTTTTTATTTTTGCTATTTCTGTTTTTTGTATCTAGATTTGTTTTTTTAATCGCATTAAGAAGTGATATAGGTGCTTTTAGGTTAGTATATTTTGGTAAAATTGGTATAATTGCCTTTTCTTTGAGTGTTTTAATGAGACTTAAGCAAAAATATGTTAAGAACTTTTTGTTTATTTGGGGCGTGTTATCTATTTCTTTGTTTGTGCTTACAAATTTTGATATTCATAAAGTTCAATATTTGGGATTTGATGCAGGACGTAGATATCAAAAGAATCTATTAGATAAAGTTGTTACAAATGAAAATTTTAAATATGAGAAAAAATATATATCTTTTACATTTGGCTATCCAAATTTTAGAAATAAGTTTTATAATGGGCGTGGTCTATCTAGTGAAATGAATGAACATGCAATGGTTTTCTATTTCGATACAATTAATCAATTGTTTTGGGAAGAAAACTTTACTCCTGTTGCTGTAGGGGCAGGTGTTCTTAATAGTGCATCTTTACTTCTTGTAAATAGAGAAGGTGGTGAATATTGGGATAATAGGGAATATTGGAATAATAATCCTGAAAATATGAAAAATATAAGAATGTGGTTATATACTCAAGCAAAATTGGGAGAGGTTTATATTGATGATAAATATATTTTAGCTGTTTTGGATGAAAGTGATTTTTATAGACATCGGGAATTAGTGGCAAAATCTTTAGATAAATAAAAAAGGCTCCTAATTTGGAGCCTTTTTGTAAGTTGATAAGATTTATGCGCCGAATACAATATTCATTGTATCTTTAGCAATCATATATTCTTCATCTGTTGGGATAACATAAACTCTAACCTTAGAATCTGGTGTTGAAATTTCTGTTATGCTACCACGTCTGCTATTTGCTTCTTCATCAACAGTAATACCTAAGTAGCTTAAGCGTTTTAATACTAAGCTTCTTAATAAAGAACCATTTTCACCAATACCAGCTGTAAATACAAGAGCGTCTACACCACCTAATACAGCGATATATGAACCGATGAAACGAATGATGCTATGAACATAAGCGTTAAGAGCGTTTGTTGCGTTCTCTTCAACGCCGTATAATGTTTCTACGTCGCGGTTATCAGAATATCCGCACATACCATACATGCCGCTCTTCTTGTTAAGTATTTCATTTACTTCATCAGGAGTTTTGTTTTGAGATTTGCAAATATATAGTGGAATATATGGATCGATATCTCCACAACGTGTTCCCATTATAAGACCTGCAAGAGGTGTGAAACCCATAGAAGTGTCTACGCATTTACCATCTTCAATAGCAGAGATAGAAGCACCATTTCCTAAGTGGCAAGTAATGATTTTGCCTTTTTTGCCAAGTAATTCTGCAGCTTTTTGAGAAACATATGCATGAGATGTTCCATGGAAGCCATAACGGCGAATTTTATGTTTTGTATATTGTTCTAGTGGAATTGCATATAAGAATGCTTCTTTAGGCATTGTTTGGTGGAAAGCTGTATCAAACACAACAGTTTGAGGAACATTTGGTAAAAGATTTTTTACAGCATTAATTCCTAAAACGTGTGCGTGGTTGTGAAGTGGAGCTAATTCTGAAAGTTCTTCAATTTTTTCTATAACCTCATCTGTTACTAATACAGAATTTTTGAAGTAGTCACCACCTTGTACAACACGGTGTCCTACGGCATCAATTTCTTCCATAGAGTTTAATGCACCATTTAGTAGTTCTTTTATTACTTCAACGATTGCTTCGTTGTGAGTAGGTAGAGCTACTTCACGTTTGCGTTTGTCTTGACCTGTTAATCGAATTTCAATAAAAGAGCCATTAATACCAATACGGTCTGCAACACCTTTTGCTAAAACGTTATAGTTATCACCTTCAACATCAAATAATTGATATTTTAATGAAGAAGAACCAGAGTTTAATACGAGAATTTTTTTCATTTTACCTAAGTCCTTTATTTTATTTCATAGCTTGAATTGCTGTAATAGCAATCATACCAACGATATCTTCTGTTAAAGCACCACGAGAAAGGTCATTAACAGGAGCGTTTAAACCTTGCATAATTGGGCCATATGCTTCACAACCGCATAAGCGTTGTAATAGTTTGTAGCTAATGTTACCTACTTCAAGACAAGGGAAGATAAGTACGTTTGCTTGTCCGGCAACTTTAGAATCTGGAGCTTTCTTTTTACCAACAACAGGATCTAAAGCAGCGTCTGCTTGTAATTCACCGTCTAATTCGATAGGTAGATGTTTAAATTCATCTGAATCCAACATTTCTTTAGCGATTGTTGTAGCGTTTTTAACTTTATCAACCATTCCGCCAGAACCAGAACCTTTTGTAGAATATGATAACATAGCAACTTTAGGATCTAAACCAAATTTTATAGCTGTTTCTGCAGTTGCGATAGCCATATCAGCTAATTCTTGTTCTGATGGATTAATAATGATTGCGCAGTCAGCCATGAGGTATGGTGTATCATTTGTAACCAAGATTAATGAAGAAGATACGCTACGAGCAGGGTTTTTAGATTTAATGATTTGCAATGCAGGACGTACAGTGTCTGCAGTTGAGTGGTTTGCACCGGAAACAAGACCATCAGCATGTCCAGATTTTACCATTAAAGTTCCAAAGTAGTTATAGTTTAATGCTAACTTTTTAGCATCTTCAGGAGTCATACCTTTTGATTTTCTTAATTCATATAAAAGGTTTGCATATTCTTCTAGTTTTTCTGAAGTTTCAGGATGAAGAATTTCTATTCCTTCTAAGCTCCAAGCGTTTTTAGCATAATAATCTTTGATTTCTTCAGGATTACCAAGAATGATTATTTTAGCAGCTTTGCGTTCAGCTATAATATGAGCTGCTTGCAAGATGCGTTCGTCTTCACCTTCAGGTAAAACAATTGTTTGCAAATTTTTGGATGCTCTATCCAAAAGATTGTTTAAGAATTTACTTATCTCCATTGTATGTTCCTTTTATATAAATGAAAAAATAAATTTTTCTCTAGTAAATATCATCAGCATTTAAAAGGCAATAAAAAAGTTTGATTTTTATGCTTTTGTAGTGTAAATAAGCGTTAAAATGTTGCTATTTAGGAGTAAATTGACGTGAAAAAGTTTATTTTATGCTGTTTTTTTAGTTTGCTTTGGTCTTTTGATGTTTTGGCTACACCTCAATTTGAAGCTGATGTTAGTGTTGATGTTACAGCTTCAAATGTTGCTGAGGCTAAAAAGCAAGCGATGTTAAAAGCAATAAGAGATGGATTAGACAATGTGGTTCTTAGTATTAGCACACAAGCTAGTGTTGATGAATTAAATAAGTTAAATGATAATCAAATACAGCATTTTATATCTGAAGTTATGGTTTTGATGGAAAAGAGTTCAGATGTTAGATATATTGCAGATTTACGTGTTAGTGTAAATGAAGATGTTTTAAAATCATATTTGAATGAAAATGATTTGCCTTTAGTTGTAGGGGAAGAGCAAGATGTTTTGGTTGTTCCTTTGTTAGAAAATGAAGATGGGTCTTTGGATTTGTGGGGAGCAGAAAATAGTTGGAGGGAAGTTTTCTTAAATCGTAAAAATTTGAAAAAAGGTAATTTGAATTTAATTGCGATTCAAAAAAATTTAGGAAATATTTCTATTGTTGAAGCGAATCGTATTTTTGAGATGAATGAAAAAGAATATAATGAGATGGCTTCTTTTAATAATGTAGAAGATATTTATGTTCTGAAATATTCTATAAAAGATGGTAAGGTTTATGTTAAATCTTTTCCTAAAGGTGAGTTATCTGAAGTTATGATTGAAGATACTCCAATGGTAGAAGTGATAAATAAAGTTTTGCCGTTTTTTAAGGATACAAAAAAAGTATCTAATAATGTAGAAAATAGTGTGGTTGTAGAAGATGTTCTTGAGATTGTATACAACTATCCTAAACTTGGTAAATGGATGGAATTGAAGCAACTATTAGAAAGTATTCCTCAAGTTCAAGATATAAAAGTTATTTCTTTAGCTAAAGGAAAAGTACATTTTAGTTTTAAGTATATTGGTATAATTGAAAAATTGCAAACAGCATTGAGTTTGAGAGGATATAATCTAAATAAAGAAGGAGATTTTTATGCCATTAATTAATAGTAAAAATCAAAAGAAGATTAATGTTAATCCATATATGTGGTTTGTAATATTTTTTATCTTTTTTTATATGTTGTATGTTTTGCGTTCAGTATTGATGCCTTTTGTGGCAGGTATTTTGTTGGCTTACTTATTAGACCCGATGGTAGATAGACTCCAAAAGCTAAAAATATCTAGAACATGGTCAACATTGATTGTTTGCATTATGACTGTGTTAATTGTTATGCCGTGTATTAGCCTTTTTGTTGGTATGATTGAAAATCAAATTTCTTTATTATTACAAGCAACTCCAACATATTTGAGTTTGATTATGGAAAAATTGAAGCCTGTATTACAAGATATGACAGAGCGTTTTCCTGATTTAAAAGGTGCTAATTTAGAAGGATTAATAAAGGCTAATATTGGTAATGGAATGAAGATTGCTGGTAAAATTTTAAAAGGTTTGATGTCTAATGGTTTTGCTTTAATTAACCTAATTTCGTTGTTATTGATTATGCCTGTTGTTACTTTTTATATGTTGAGAGATTGGGATGATTTTGTTGAAAAATTTGAAGCTCTTTTACCTAAAAAATCTAAAAAAGGTATAATGGAAGGTTTAAAAGAAATAGATAAAATTATAGCAGGCTTTATTCGTGGTCAATTGAGTGTTTGTTTGATTTTGGGATTGTTTTATTCTATTGGGCTTAAACTTGTTGGCTTAGAGTTGGGATTATTGATAGGTTTTATTGCGGGTATTATTTCATTTATTCCTTATGTAGGATCTATTACTGGTTTTGTTTTAGGCTGTGTTTTGGCGTTTGCTCAATATGGTGATATTGCTCACGTTTTATATGTTGTTGCAGTATTTATGTTGGGGCAGTTTATAGAAGGTAACTTCTTAACACCAAAATTGGTTGGAGAAAGTGTTGGACTACATCCTGTTTGGGTTATGTTTGCTTTGCTTGCTGGAGGTGTGTTGTTAGGATTTTTAGGTTTGATGCTAGCTGTTCCACTTGCTGCAATTATAGGTGTTTTAGTTAGATATGGAATAAAAAGATATAAACAGAGTTCTTTATATTTAGACTAATAAAAAATCCCGTAGCTATAAACTACGGGATTTAATTTGTTGGGGTATTTATTATAATTGTTTTACCATTTTTACGAAGTTTATACCTTTTTCTTCAAATAGATCACCTTCTTGCTTGAAACCAAGCTTTTCATAAAAACCAACAACAGAGAGCATTGCGTGCATAACGATTGTTTCATAACCAATTTCTTTAGCAACATCTTCTGCATATTTAATTAATTTACGGCCAATGCCTTCGCCTTGGTGTACAACATCAACTGCAACCTGCATAACACGTATTTCATCGTTATTTAGAGGAACTAGAATTAATCCACCGATTAATTCATCTGTGCTACCTTCGATGCAACCTATGTGCAAGAAACTTGCTTCTTCTTCGCGATAAGAATCGAGAAATTTTAATCCTAAAGGTTGTAATAATACCTTATATCTCAAGTCTAATAGTTCTTGATAACGACTTGAACCAAATTCTACCTCAATAAATTTAATCATTTCCGTCTCCATTTTTTACCTTTTTTGTTATTAAACCACACTTTTAATGTATATGCAATAAGAAAATGTAAAATCTGTTGCGTTCAATAAAAATATACTGTATGAACATTGTAAGTTTAAATAATAAAGGAAAATTTTAAATGCAGGATTTAGCTAAAATTAGAAATTTTGCTATTGTGGCACACATTGACCATGGTAAATCAACCATTGCTGATAGAATTATAGAAACTTGTGGTGGTTTAGAACGTCGTGAAATGACTGAGCAAGTTCTTGATTCTATGGATATTGAAAGAGAAAGAGGTATTACAATTAAGGCTCAAACAGTGCGTTTGAAGTATAAGGCTAATGATGGCGAAGAATATTTATTGAATATGATTGATACTCCCGGACACGTAGACTTTTCTTATGAAGTATCTCGTTCTTTAGCAGCTTGCGAAGGTTCTGTATTGGTGGTGGACGCAACACAAGGAGTTGAAGCTCAAACCTTAGCAAATGTGTATTTGGCTATTGAAAATAATCATGAAATTGTGCCTGCATTGAATAAAGTTGATTTGCCTTCTGCGGATATTGAAAAAGTAAAAAGTCAAATTGAAGACGTTATAGGAATTGATGCAAGTGGAGCTGTTGAAACATCTGGTAAAACAGGAATTGGCGTTGATAATCTATTGGAAGCTATTGTTAAGAATCTGCCAGCTCCTCAAGGTGATTATGATGCTCCATTGAAAGCATTGTTGATTGATAGTTGGTATGATACTTATTTGGGAGTGGTTATTCTTGTAAGAATCATGGATGGTAGTTTAAAGAAAAAACAGATTATTCGAATGATGAGTAATAATGCTACTTATACAGTAGATAGAATCGGTGTGTTTACACCAAAGATGCAAGATGTTGAAGAATTATCTGCCGGTGAAGTAGGTTTTATTACAGCTAGTATTAAGAGCGTGGGAGATTGTAGTGTAGGTGATACAATTACAGACAATAAGCGTCCTTGTGACAAAGCTTTATCAGGTTTTAAACCATCTATTCCAGTTGTATTTTGCTCTATGTTTCCTGTAGATAGTAGTCAATATGAAGCACTAAAAGATGCTTTGGCAAAATTGAAATTAAACGATGCTAGTATTGATTATCAGAATGAAAACTCTGCAGCTTTAGGTTTAGGTTTTAGATGCGGATTTTTAGGCTTGTTGCATATGGAGATTATCCAAGAAAGAATTGGTAGAGAATTTGATTTGGATATTATTACAACTGCACCATCTGTGGCATACAAGATAAATCTTACAAAGGGTGAAACTATTATGCTGCATAACCCTGCAGATATGCCTGATTTATCTACAGTATCATCTATTGAGGAACCAATGGTTAGAGCGACAATAATGGTTCCTGATACTTATTTGGGATCAGTGTTGAAACTCTGCACAGAAAGAAGAGGTATTCAGAAAGAATTGACCTATGTTGGTTCAAGAGCAATGGTGGTTTATCAGATTCCACTGAATGAGATTGTTTTTGATTTTTATGATAGGTTGAAATCTATTACTAGTGGTTATGCTAGTTTTGACTATGAATTAACAGATTATGAGCAATCAGATTTGGTTAAGGTGCAAATTTTGATTAATGAAGAACCTGTTGATGCACTTGCATTTTTGTGTCATAGAAGTCAAGCAGAATCTAGAGGTCGTCAAATTTGTGAAAGATTAAAAGATTTAATACCAAGACATTTGTTTAAGATTCCAATTCAAGCGGCTATTGGTGGTAGAGTTGTTGCAAGAGAAACTATTTCTGCAATGAGGAAGGATGTTACAGCGAAGTGTTATGGTGGTGACGTTACTCGTAAACGTAAACTTTTAGATAAGCAGAAAAAAGGTAAACAACGTATGCGTCAATTTGGTAAAGTTGAGGTTCCTCAATCAGCATTTATCGAAGCTCTACGTATTGGAGATGAGTAATTAAATATCGAATCGTCTAATTGTGTTAGCTTTAGATAAAGTTTTTTCTAATTTTGTGTTAGGTTGTAGTTTTTTAATTCGATGAAGAACACGTAATGACATTATATAGTCTAAGTATGCGTTTTGATGCTTAAGGTTATTTTTGTTAGGATAGGGTATTTCTGAAAATATTTCAGAAATACTCTTTTCTTTTGGTGTCGTTTTTGTGTTTGTGACTTTTGAAATAACGATATTTTTTATAGGGGCTTTTTTTTCAGGAGAAGGACTTGTATTTTCATTTTTTAATGATATGGTTTTAGGCTTTTGTTTTTTTATTTTTTTATTTTTATTCTGGTTTATGGAATCTGTTTGTTTGTTTTTTGTTGTTTTGGGATTAGATGTTGTTTTATTTTTATTTAATGTATAGTTTTGTTCAATTGGCTGTTGAGTGTTGTTAAAAGTGTTATATTGAAAGGCATCTTGAGGTATATAAAAAGCATATTGCAGTGAACGGTCTTTTGCGTATAGCGGAGTATATATAAAAAGGCTGGACAATATTGTAGTTATAATATAAATATGCTTCATAGGTTCTCCATTGAATGAAATCTTATTTTGGGTTAGTTTATATGAAAAAAGTTTTTTTTACATTAATTTTTGTTATAGGTTTTGTAAATAATGCATTTGCTAATAACTTGTCTCGTTATATTGAAGACTGTTTAGCTGTTATAGATAAGCCAGAGATAAAAACAACATCGTCATATGGTAATTTAAAGTATAATTTTAGTAAGGATGAGGAGTTTTTGAGGAGCGAAACAGCTAAAAAATATGCTGAGCAGGGACAAGAATTTCCTGTAGAATATAAACCAATTGGTTTAACAAAAGTAAGACAGGGTTTTGATTTTGATATGGAAGTAGGTGTTATAAGTATAAGTGATGGCAAATATTGTGTATATCCAAAGAAGATTGAAGCTTATATAGGTTATTATGTACCTACAATTTATATTTTAAAAGGATTACAGAAAGAAACGTGTGTATATGATGTTGCTTTAAGGCATGAAAAAACTCATATGGAAATATATATTCTTGCGTTAGATTACTTTATGCCAATATTTAAAAAATCTGTGGAAGGACTTTTAAATAAAGTAGGTGTTAAAATTGCTGATAATGTAAATGATACTGAAAATGTTGCAAAAGCATTAAATGAGGCATATGTTAATCAGATAAAATATGAGGTTGATGCTTGGAGAAAAACAGTAGAAGATGAACAGATGAAATTAGATTCAATGAATAACTATATATTGGAGAATCGAATTTGTAATGAAATAGATAAAAAATAAGCCAGAGAATCTGGCTTATTTTATTAGCAGTTATAGTCGTTTTTTAATCCTTCTATACACTCTTCAATTCCTTTATAGGCTGAATCGATAAAATTCATATCTTTTGCTGAATTGTTTTTATAATATATGCGAATAGTTGTCATTCCTATCTGTTTCCCATAATCTAGATTGGAATAACTATCATCAACAAATATACAATCTTTGGGTGAGACTCCTATTTTTTCGCATAATTTTGAATAAACATCAGAACTTTCATTCTTTTTGTATACATCAAAATCTTCTACAGAATAGAATCTATCTTTGAAGAATTCATATAGACCAATATGTTTTAATATCTGTTCACAGATATCTTTGGAAGAGGTTGAAAAAACATATTGAGGGCAATTTAGAGATTTAAGTTGTTCTAAAAGATTTTTATGAGGTTCGATTGTAGGGACAACTTCTGCTTTATATTTATGATAAGCTATATATAGGTCCTTGTGAGGAATTTTATATTCTTGAGCAAAGAATTCTAATCCATCTCTGTAGATAGAATATGATTCTTTTACTTTATCAGTAGCGGTTTGAAAATCTAAAGGAACATTGAATTCTTTTATAGCAGCTAAAGCGGTTGCTTCATTTAGCATGTTTTTGAATTCTTGTGTTTCTACATATAGGGTGTTGTCTAAATCCCAGATTATGGTTTTATTCAATTTATACCTCGTTTGTTAATATTTTAATCCATTGTGGAGTATATATAAGTATAAATTAGAGGTCAACCTTTATGTTTAGAGAAAATGTATAATATTTTTTTAAAAGCTGTGAGTAACCCATTTAAAAGTGTTGCGGAAGGGGTTATGGACTAGTTTTAAAAAAAAAATCGTATTAATATTAATATGATATAAAAAAGTTTAAAAAAAATAGGGGAAAAATATTGTAAAAAAGAGTCTTTTTTTTCAATATAAGAACAGCCAAGATTTTTGGTTTCAAAAATTTTTTCTACTATATCTTGTTATCTTAATTAAATTTTAACACAATATGTAGTAGTCTGGCGACGAAATGTAAAAAATTAACTTGTTAAACAAAAGAGAAGGGAAGAGTAAAAAAAATGGCTGGTAATGAGTTGCAAATGCCGACGGCGAAAAAATATAAAATGCCGTTTAAAAGTATAACAAAAAGAGACGGTACACTTGTTGACTTTGATGGTGAAAAAATTTATAATGCGATTTTAAGAGCAGGTGAGATTACTTCTGAATTTGAAGCTGATGATGCTTGGTTGTTGACCGCAAAGGTTATGAAGATTTTATCTCATAAGTTTGATGAATCTCTTCCTTCTGTAGAAGATATACAAGATGTTGTAGAACAAGTTTTAATTTCTGATAACTACTTTAGAACAGCGAAATCATATATTTTATATCGTGATAAAAGAAACAGATTGCGTGGTGATGGTAAGACTGTTGTTGATGTGGAGAGTTCAGTTAATGAATATCTAGAGAATCTTGACTGGCGTATTAAAGAAAATGCAAACCAAGGTTACTCTAATGGTGGTTTAATTTTGAACGTTTCTGGTAAGGTTACAGCTAACTATTGGTTATCTCACGTATATCCACATGAAGTTGGTGAAGCTCATAGAAATGGTGATGTGCATATTCATGACTTGAGTATGTTGGCTGCATATTGTGCGGGTTGGTCATTAAAGAACTTATTGCGTGAAGGTTTTAACGGCGTTCCAGGTAAAGTGGAAGCTGGCGCTCCTAAACACTTAAGCTCTGCTGTTGGTCAAATGGTTAACTTTATGGGCACTCTTCAAAATGAATGGGCTGGCGCTCAAGCTTTCTCTTCTGTTGATACATATTTAGCTCCTTATGTAAGAAAAGATAATCTTTCTTATGAACAAGTTGAGCAATGTATGCAAGAGTTGATTTATAACTTGAATGTTCCTTCTCGTTGGGGTTCTCAAACACCATTTACAAACTTTACTTTTGACTGGGTTTGCCCTGAAGATTTAAGAGATCAAAAACCATACATTGGTGGTGTAGAACAAGACTTCACATATGGTGATTTGGGTGAAGAAATGGCAATGATTAACAA
>JAZQTW010000008.1:0-2503 GCA_045630985.1 Alphaproteobacteria bacterium | reverse complement strand
ATAGTTAATCCTAGAACGCCTAAAATACCAATTCCAATTGATGCTATATCAATGACAGTGTTTATGATAGCTACAACGCTCTCACCATTTCCACATTCACATACGCCGGTTAATATTAATGTATCTGGCACAAGACCTTTAGTTCCGTCTGCACAAGTACATTCGCCAAGCATACTATTACCACCTCCGCTACCAGTACCGCTTCCATTACCACTATCACTACTACCACCACTACCGCTACCAGTACCACCATTATCACTACTACCACCGCTGCTACTGCCGCTACCGCTAGAGCTACCTACTCCCCAGTCCTTATTAGCATAATCTACCTCCAGCATCAAGTTATAGCATAGCCACCCAGCCTCGGTACCATCCGCTCTTCTACAATAACCATAATACATTTTGTTTTCTACCGCTTCAAACATATCATTTATACTTGCAAGACCCGTAAAAGTCATATAGGGCTTTTCTTCTTCCGTTATAGTAAAATCTTCACGGTTATAATTACTCCATTGTGCATTAGTATTTGTAACCTTGTAACGCGATTCATCCTGATACCCACGTGATAGAGTCTTTGTCTCCGAATCGTAACCATTATAAAGAGACCATAAATAGACAGTTTTACTCATGTAATCATTAAAGGCAGCAGTATCAGAACCTTGGTATTCCACTGTACACCATTCATGCTTTGGAACCTTGATATGACTATCTAATTCTTCATAATCGTCCAATTGTCTATTTGCAAAAAACATTCCAGAAGATGGCTGTGTCCCTTCTTGGCAATCCGTAACCTTAAGATCTGGAAACTTTGCCATAGCATTCTCCAAATAATAATAAAAAGCAGCATACCCTAATAATCTAGGAGAAAGAGCTCCCTCAATATCAGGAGTAAGAAAATTAAACCTTCCTATATATGGTGCTAAATACTTACCATCTTTTAGATGATAATATCTACCCATCTGAAGCAAACTCTTACCCTTAGCTGTTAATAATTGCTTATAAGTCATTTTATTGGTACTTGAATCATTGCCTATACCAATTGGTATATAAAAAGTCCTATTCATAAATTCATTATAGGCGCCTTGATTACCATCAAAAAACGACAAATCATTTTGTATCTTAACAGGAAAATGTGGTCTGGCGATAAGCAAATTGTTACAAGTGTCAATATTATGACCAGCACACCTCATGTCTTCAGCAACATTATATAACCCTAGGTCTAGTGCCTCCCCATAAAGGTCATCTCTCGTCAAACGTATGCCCGATACATTATTATTGCAAAAAACCAACCCAATTGAAAAAACCGCAATAAACCCTAATAAAATCGCCATTTGCTTATAGATTCTTCTCATTTCTCTATCTCCGCAATTATTTCTTGGCTATAACTAACGATTTTACTCTCAAGCGTTGAAAATACATCATTTATCTTAGAATCTTCATAATAAAGATTTTTATTAATTTCATCTGAAACTAATAAATCCTGTCTTTCAATACACAATGTATCTACACTATTTTCTAAGAAACAACCCGCATTGGAAAGTATTTCAAAATAATCAACATAAGAATTATACATATTTTTTTCTAAATCATAGATTTCTAAGAGTCCTTCATCTTCAGGCTTCTCAGATTCATAAGCTGACTCTACATACTCTTTAGCCAAGCTAGTATCATTATGCTTTATTTTATCTATTAATATCAGTTGAAATTTAGCATTATTTAGATTTTCAAAAAGGAAAAGAGTTTTATCCAGTTCAGCTAAAAGTCCAGCCGCATTAGAATTATTCTGATACTTCTCTTCTAAACCAGTTAATTTTTCATTTAATTTTTCATAATACTTGCTTATGAAAGATGTGTCACTTTTATCAAGTAGCGTCATAGGATATATTTTATTTTCTTCAGCTCCATAATCCGCCAAATACGCCTTAATCTCAGACATAGAATGAGTATCCGCCTCTTCTAGTGAGTCAGAATTTTCTTTTGGGCCATAAATCAAATAACTAAAGAATTCCTGAGGCGATGAAGCCTGAGCTGATTTAATAATATTAATAATGGCAAAGATAATCAAACATATTACTACCAAGCATCCTATCCCCCCTAATACAATCAAAATTTTACGTTTCTTAGTCATAGGCTCGGAAGACGACGGAGTATCACCCTGAACAGCAGGCTGCTGTGGTAACGACTGTTGCGGCAATGGTTGTTGCGGCAACGGCTGCTGCGGAACACTGTTCATCCCATTTTCAGGTTGTGAGAAAATCGGTACATTATTATCCATATGCTTATATTGTATCATACTCTTAAAAAACAAAAAACGGGAGGTATCCTAGAATACTGCAAAACAATAATCCCCAACCGGAAATAATCTATCCATTATGAAATATCAGATTAACAAAAAGCGATAGAATTAAAACGTGTAAATTTGCTGTAACTAAAAGCCCTACGATAATAGTAATTATTCCAAATAGTTTTACACGATCATAAGAAGATACGCCATACGCTAAAT
>JAZQTW010000007.1:0-2017 GCA_045630985.1 Alphaproteobacteria bacterium | reverse complement strand
TATTGTTTATATACTCAATATCCTCATCAGTAACTCTAATCTTAAAAACCATTGCCATATTTGCAAATGGAGGACCTAACCTATGCCACGTTTCTTTATCTAAAAAATCCATAATTATAAAATTTAAAAGTTAAACATACTAATTAATTTTGCGCCTTTACCATTATCACTTTTTTTCAATTTTTGCAATAAAAAAATCCCCGCAGATGCGAGGATAGAAACTTGGTGATCCAAAGTTGATGAATTGTTAGAAGCAATTATAGAAAATGCTTATGATATCAACAATGGTTATGAGCGACGGTATGACAATAAAGATTAATTTTGGATATTTATTTTTTACTAAATATATGATAGACTAAAATCAATGTATTTATGAGGAGTTATAAAATGATTACATTTTCTGATATTGTTAATTTTCCATATGATGAACAAAATGTTGATAATGATATCAGACACTTACTTACAACAGGAGAGTTTAAACCAGCCTATGAAGATGCTGTAAGGGCTTTTTTAAGCTCAGAAATCCAAAATTGTGCACAAAGTATAAATGATGAAAATTTCCACCTAAATGTATTTAATCAAGGTTCAATGAGTGAAGATTCCCTAAAGAAAACACCAGCAGAAATTACTCCTTTGCTTGATAGACTTGGATTTGAACCACAAAAACGAGAGTTTTGGTACAATTATTTTGTAAATCCTAAATATGGACAACAAAAAGCACCTCCGCTTTCTATATTAATGCATAAAAATAAAAAAGAAGCTATTACACCATTTGGTTTAGTAACAGACCCTTTTTATACAGTATATACCGAAATACACGAGTTAATGCACGGAGCACAGGCAAAATATTTTACTTCATCAAATTCAGATAAAACAACATTAGAACACTACGAATTATTGTATAAAGGATTGTCTAGAGATGAAGCTAAAACAATTCAAAAAGCTAAAAATCCTAACTCATCCAAAGATTCTCATTATGAAAGATGCTTTATTGAAATGCAGGCAAACTCAGCAGCTACTTGTTATATGATGCTACAAGCAATGAGAACCGGTGATGAAAATATAATAAATATGGTAGAAAAACGCTTGCTTAATGAATCTGCCGCAATGTCCGGAGCATTAATGAATGAAAGATTGGGATTGGCTTATTTTGAATATCCGGCAACAAAACAAATCATCGAAGAAGTAAAAGCTGGTAAATGTTCGCATTTATTGAATGAAAAAGGATTGTTAAATTGGCAAGAACTTTATAAATATACCAAAGAAAAAATTGATAATATGGGGTATTCCAAAGAAGATATGTTGACTTCGCTTGAAACAGCTAAAATGTTAAAAGATATCAGAACTAAACATCCCGATAATAAAGCAGAATTCTTAGATGCTGTTGAAAAACAGTCAGCAAATTTAGAGCATCCTCATAGCACAATATTTAATCACTTTGTTGAGGCTCAAAGAATTTATCAACGAGATGAAAGTAAAAGATTGCATAATTTTTACCACAGATTAGGAGCTAAAACATTAAGAGATAAAATGTTGACGGAAGCAACAGAACAAGCTGTTCCACAAATTGAAGAATATAGAAAAATTTACAAGGAAACACAGATTAATAAAAATTATATGCTTTCTAATATTATACAGTCAATAAAACCACAGAGATAATGAAACCATATTAATCGGATACAAAAAACCTCGTTTTTTTGCTAGGATTAAGAAACTTGGTGCTCTGAAAAGAAACGCTAAGTAAAAAAGCAAGCAACCTTGCTTTTTTATCTGCAAGTTCTTTGTAACATCTTAATGAGCAAGGGAGTTTTAACGACCACAGCGAGTTTAGATGCCCAAGCTATAGTCCTTTTAGGTTACCAAAAAAAATCTCCCCGCAGGGAGTTTTTTCTTAGTGCTCCAAAGTTGATGAATTGTTAGAAACAATTTCTAAAAAATCTTTTGACTCTTTTTATTAAATAAAATATTCTGTGCTTGCATCAGTTGATTACTGATGTGAGGTTTCAAACCCTCTGAT
>JAZQTW010000006.1:0-9039 GCA_045630985.1 Alphaproteobacteria bacterium | reverse complement strand
CATCAGAAGAAGAACTGCAAAAAGCTTTAGATTCTGCTGGCTTAACAGAGGATATATTAAATCTAAAAGATGGTGTATATCACAGAATTGGACAAGATGGTAGGGCCCTATCTGGTGGTCAGCGTCAACGTTTAGCTTTAGCTCGTATATTCTTAACGGACCGTCCAATAATGATATTAGATGAGCCAACAACAGGGTTAGACCAAGTGTTAAGCTTCAAGGTAATGAAAACCCTAAAAGAAAAAGCTAAAAATAAAACGGTATTGCTTGTAACACATAATCCAACAGAAATAGCTCTTGCTGATAGGGTAATTGTTATAAAAGATGGTCAAATAGAAAGTGATGGAACACCACTTGATTTAATAGAAACATCTCCTTTCTTAAAATCAAGTCTAACCAAACAAGATGTCTTAAGTAAACAAAAACTATTTTCTAAAATAGCTTAAAGCAAAACAAAAGGCTCTAGGTTTTCTAGGGCCTTTTAAAACAAAAAAAGAGGAGCTATCTCCTCTTGATACACTTATTATATAGTATTCAAATAAAAAGTCAAGCAAACAATTAGACAAAAATATAAAAATAAATATTGCGCTATATCAAATAGATAGATATACAATCCTTCCAATATGAAGAAAATATAAAATTCCTATTATTTATTTTTGTTTAACTTCCAATTTGTGAAAGGACTTTTTTTATGACAGATATAAATGCATCTGACTTAAAGCAAAAAAATAAAGTTATTAGTTTTTGGGAATTTGAAAAAAATAGAATAAAAAAGCTTTATAAACTTTTTTGTGATAAAGATAATAATCAAGACCAGAATATAGAGCCATTTACATTGGCTTATAAAACATACAGAGAGATGAATAAAAGATGTAAGTCTTTATATCATAAAATTTTGTTAATTAGCATAATAACAGCAGTAGTTTCAGGTTTATACCCTACTATTAACATGTTTTTATATAGTTCTCTTCCAGGTCTTGCAACAGGGGCTAAAGATGCAATTATAATATTTGTTAGCTGTATGTTGTTGAATGCTTTTCAAAGTAATGTAGTTATAATTTTGCGTCGTGTTCTTAGTTTTAATTCAGAAAAAATGAAAGAATTATATAGTAGATATAGTAGAATTTCTGAATATAAAGAAGTAATAGCAAAACCTAGAGCTTTTTTTATAATTAATACTCCTGGCTCTTTACTAAATATTACTCGTCAGATAAGAATGGGTAAGTACAGTAATCTATCAAAAATTTACGATTTATTGAATCACGCTATAGTTGTTCTGATGAGCACAATGAGTGTTATGTATATATCTCCTTGTTTGTTTTTTCTTTTTTTAGTTATAGCAATATTCAATATTGAAAGTATGTTATACATTGAAGAGATAAAAAGAAAAATTTTTAATAAGGTTAACATGTTAGATATGCATATTTCTAAAAGAGATTCAGATATAATATCCAATATTCCTCTTATTCAAGAATCTTTAAACAAAGAAATAGAGTGTAACAAGATTTTTGAACGCAGTAAATATCGAGAAAATATTTTCAATAAAATAAGATTTATTGATACAAGAAATAGTCTTTCACAAAGAGGTATAGGAGAACTATTATATACAGTAATACTTATTGGATATATTGTATATGATGTAATAAATACAAAAGATATTGGTCGTTTTGCATTAATAACAAGTGCAGTAACTCAATTTAGATGGAGTACTGAATCTTTGTCAAACATATACACTCAGATGTCTTCATCTAGAAACATGGTCGTTGATTTTGAGAAAAAATTAGCAACACCAAAAGCTCTAAATCGTAAAACAGGTAATGAGATTTTGCAGCCATCAGATAATATAATATCAATTGAAAATGCTAAGTTTTCTTATCCTGAAATCAAAGACATTACAATATTTGGAGATGAAAAAATAGAGCGAGGAGCTGACGTGATAAAGGGTATATCAACTCAAATTAAACCAGGAGAAATAACAGCTATCATTGGATCTTCAGGACAAGGTAAAACAACTATGTTGAATCTTATTCGTCATGACTATGATCTTATTTCTGGTTCTATAAAGTTAGGAAGTAAAGATATTACCTCTCTTTCTGATGATGAAATAAATAAACAAATATCATTTATAGATCAGCGTGTTCAATTTTTTGATCAAACTTTATTGTATAATTTGAAATATTTTAATGAGAAAGCAACTGATGATGAGGTTAAAAAAGCTTTAGATTCTGCGGGCTTAACTAAGGATGTATCAAGCTTGAAAGATGGAGTTTATCATAAACTTGGTAGAAATGGTAGCGCTCTATCAGGAGGTCAACGTCAACGCTTGGCTTTGGCTCGTATATTCTTAACGGACCGACCAATAATGATACTAGATGAGCCAACAACCGGGTTAGACCAAGTGTTAAGCTTCAAGGTAATGAAAACCCTAAAAGAAAAAGCTAAAAATAAAACAGTGTTGCTTGTAACACATAATCCAACAGAAATAGCTCTTGCTGATAGGGTAATTGTTATAAAAGATGGTCAAATAGAAAGCGATGGTACACCACTTGATTTAATAGAAACATCTCCATTCTTAAAATCAAGTCTAACAAAACAAGATATCTTAAGTAAACAAAAACTGTTTTCTAAAATTGCTTAACAAAAAAGGCTCTAGAAATTCTAGAGCCTATCTTTTTACTTAATGTGTAAATTAAGCGTATCTTTTTGCCATTACAGATAATGGAACAGGCTTAATCTTATCAGCTTGACCAGCAGCGCCAAAAGCTACATAACGGTCAATACAAACCTTTTTCATATCTTCTAATGCTGGTTTCAAATATTTGCGAGGGTCAAATTCTTTTGGATTCTCAGCAAATACTTTTCTAATAGCACCAGTTATAGCCATTCTGCAGTCTGTATCAACGTTTACTTTTCTAACACCTGACTTAATACCGCGAACGATTTCTTCAACTGGTACACCAAATGTTTGAGGAATAGCACCACCATATGCATTAATGATATCTTGTAATTCTTGTGGAACAGAAGAAGAACCATGCATAACCATGTGAGTATTTGGTAATTTTGCATGAATTTTTTCAATTACATCAATAGCAAGAATGTCGCCTGTAGGTTTGCGTGTAAATTTATAAGCACCATGAGATGTACCAACAGCAACAGCCAAAGCATCAATGTTTGTTTCTGCCACAAATCTTTCTGCTTCATCAGGATCTGTTACAAGGCGATTCTTATCAATAACACCTTCAGCACCATGTCCATCTTCTTTATCGCCTTTACCTGTTTCTAAAGAACCGATAACACCTAATTCACCTTCTACAGAAGCGCCAACAGCGTGTGCTCTAGCAACAACTTCTTTAGTAACTTTTACATTATATTCAAATGAAGATGGAGTTTTACCATCAGCTTCTAATGAACCATCCATCATTACAGAAGAGTAGCCATTAACAATTGCTGATTGACAAATATCAATAGAAGAACCGTGATCTTGGTGTAAACATATTGGTAATTCTGGGTACATTTCAATAGCAGCAGCAACCATATGACGAATCATTGGGTCTCCAGCAAATTTTCTTGCACCAGTTGATGTTTGAAGGATAACTGGAGCGTTAACTTCTCTAGCAGCTTCGCAAACTGCAAGAACTTGCTCCATATCGTTAATATTAAATGCTGGAACACCATAATTGTTCTCAGCAGCATGGTCTAAAATTTGACGCATAGAAACTAAAGGCATTATATTCTCCTTAATTTATAAAGTTTAATTCTGCACAAAGATTATCTAAAAACACTAGATTTGCAAGCAATTTTTATATATATAGCACAAAATATGCATAAAAAAACCCGCCGTGGCGGGTAAATATATTAAGCAACTTCTTTCTGATTATTAAAAATTATTATGTTGTTTAATTCGTTGTTAATTTTTCTATCAACGCAAGTACCTGTTGCAAGATGTTTATAGTTCTCTAAAACTAAACCGCGAACAGTTTTTCTTGATTTGCAAACCCCAGATGAAAGTTTTTTAGGGTTTGCTTTGGCAAAAATATTTCTTTTTGTTTCGTTAGTGTTTGATTTAATCATAATATCTTTTCCTTTCTTGTTGTTGACATAATTAATGGCAGACTAAATATTTTTTGTCAACAATTATTTTAAAAATCTTCAAATACAACATCATTACACTATATAACATCAAAATAATTAAATTAAAGTAAATGAAAAAGAATGTTTTGTCTAACTATATGGAAATAAAAAAAAGACTAGCTTTTGCCAGTCTTTTAAAGTGGCGGAGCGTATAGGACTCGAACCTATGCATCCTTATTCGGGATGACGGATTAGCAATCCGCTGCATTACCACTCTGCCAACGCTCCGTAACAGAGGTTGTTTTACATTAAGTTTTTTTACACGTCAATAGTTTTTTTTATTTAATTTATTTTTATGTAAAATATTATTAAAAAAGTTATTTACTACATTTTAAATAAGTTTTATTATACTTTATAAAATGATTATTTGGGAGATAAAATATGAATCGAGAATATGAATATATTTCAACACTAAATGCAGAAGAAAAACAAATTTTTGTTGAGTGTTTTTGTTGTATGATTTGTTCAGATAAAAATGTAGTTAAAGAAGAAATAGATTTTTTGAAAAAAATAGGAAAGATGTATGATATCGCTGAAAAAGATATCGTAATGATTATGAAATCTATAAACAAAGAACATGTATTGAATAATGTAACCAACATATCAAACAGAAGTAAATCTCTTCATTTAATTAAGGAGTTATGTTATCTTGCTAATACTGATAGTGGTCTAGATGATAATGAGATTGATTTTATTATTGATATAGCTGAAAGACTAAATGTAGAAAGCGATAAAATCAAACAAATTAATAAGTGGGTTTTAGATAAAATTCTTTTACATAAAACAGGTGATGTTATTTTAGAAAAAGAATAGTAGTGTAAACAATAATAAAAATAAAGCTCAGAAATATCTGAGCTTTATTTTTATATATACGCTCTACTTTTTATTAGATGGTGCCGAAATGTGCCAAATCTTTTCAGCATATTCAGAAATAGATCTGTCACTTGAGAAATAACCAACCTTAGCAACATTATAGATAGATTTTTTAGCCCAATCTTGCTTATTGTTGTAAGCTGTTTCAGCTTCTCTCATTGCATGATTGAATGCTTCTAAATCTGCAAGAACAAAGAAGTAGTCTCTATTTAATAGCTCATCAAAAATGGGCTTGAACAATGTTGGAGAGTCTTTTTCACAGAACAAGTTGGAGTTAATGGCATTTAATATACGTTTAATATACTCTGACTCTTCATATATCTTTCTTGGATTATATGTAGGTCTCATTTCTTGAATTTCATTCTCTTTAAGACCGAATAAGAAGAAGTTTTCTTCACCAACATTTTCTCTAATCTCAATGTTTGCGCCATCGTATGTGCCAACTGTAAGAGCTCCGTTTAATGCAAATTTCATATTACCAGTACCTGAAGCTTCAAATCCGGCTGTTGAAATTTGTAGACTAACATCTGCAGCAGGAATTAATACTTCAGCAACAGATACTTTATAGTCAGGAATAAACACAACTTTTAAAGCATCTCCTACACGAGAGTCATTATTCACAACATTTGCAACATTGTTTATTAATTTGATAACAAGCTTAGCAAAGTTATAAGAAGGAGCTGCTTTTCCTGCAAAAATGTAAGTTTTAGGGCAGATTGGGCGTATGTTATCTCTAACAATTGCCAAGTAGTCTCCTATAACTTGTAAAATTGCCATTAGTTGTCTTTTGTACTCATGAATGCGTTTTGCTTGAACTACAAACATGCTATTTGTAGTTAGAGCAACATTTGTGCGTTTAAATATTTCATTACGCAAAAGTTCTTTATTCTGTTTTTTAATTTTAGTAAATTTTTTAACAAACTCTTCATCATCTGCAAAATCAGAAATTTTTTCTAACAAACCTAAGTTCACTATCCAATCTTTACCAATTTTATCAGAAATTAATGTTGCGAGACTTGTATTAGCATGTAATAACCAACGGCGAGGAGTTATACCATTTGTAATATTGGTAAATTTTTCTGGCCACAATTCATAAAATTCTGGAACTAAAGAAGTTTTGATTAGTTCAGAGTGAATTTTTGCTACGCCATTGACAGAGAAAGAGCCGACAATTGATAAATTTGCCATTCTGATTATTTGGCTATCACCTTCCCCAGATACAATAGAAACCTTTGAAAGCTTTGCTTCGTTTTCACCAAAGCGTTCTCTTGCAAATTCCATGAAACGTCTATTAATTTCATAAATAATTTGTAAGTGCCTTGGTAACATGTGAGCAAAGTATTTAGAAGGCCATGTTTCTAATGCTTCAGGTAATAATGTATGGTTGGTATAAGCAAAAGTTCTTGTTACAATATCCCAAGCATCACTCCACTCCTGACCGTAAACATCAATCAATAATCTCATCATTTCAGCAATAGCTAAAGCGGGGTGTGTGTCGTTTAATTGAATACAAACTGAATCTGGTAATTTAACAAAGTCGTTGCTTTTTTCTAAAAATCTTCTAAAAATATCTTGAATGGCGCAAGATACAAAGAAATATTGTTGAGAAAGTCGTAATGCTTTACCTGATTCTATAGCATCAGATGGATATAAAACTTTTGATATGGATTCTGTTTTAATTTTATCTTCAACAGCTTCGATATAACCACCATTATTAAAGATATCTAAATCGAACTCATCGTCAGTTTTAGCAGAGAATAAACGTAAATAGTTAACAGATTTACCATTGTAGCCAACAATTGGAAAATCATAGGGAACCCCATATAAAGTATGTGTGTTAGCCCAAACATATGTATCTTTTCCATTGGCATCTTTAAACGTTTCAACGTTACCAAACATAGGGATTGTTACTGTCCTTTCAGGTCTTGGAAGTTCCCATGGTGAAAAGTCAGAAACCCAATTATCTGCTTGTTCAACTTGCCAACCATTTTCAAATTTTTGCTTAAATAATCCAAATTGGTAATTTATTCCATAACCAAATCCAGGCAAACCTAAAGATGCTAAAGAGTCTAAATAACATGCTGCTAAACGACCTAAACCACCGTTTCCGAGCGCAGGATCATATTCAGCATCAAAAATCTCTTCCAAAGAAATATCTGGAAACCCATCAATTTTAATATCTTTCAATAAATCAAACAACCCCAAGTTATGGAGATTGTTTTCTAATGAACGACCTATTAGATATTCAATAGATAGGTAGTATACTCTTTTAGAAGAATTTTCATTATAACGAGCGATTGTGCTATACATTTCATCCATTGCAAATTCACGTACTGCCAAAGAAATAGCATATAATGCTTCTTCTTTTGTTAGCTCACAGGCCCTTTTTCCGATAAAATATTTAATATAATGCTCAATAGAAAGTTTTAAATGAGCTCTTTTAATTTCATCACTGATTTCAAGTTTACCTTTTTTCAAAGCACAATCTCCCATAATAAACATACTTTACTATTCACAAACGTATAACAAAATAGTTTGAATTTTCGTTAATAATATAAGATTATTTTTAAAAATATAAACCAAGATTGGCACTTTTTTAACAATTTTACATTTATATAAGTAATAGAAATATTTTAATAAAACAGGAATGAGGTATTGAAAATATGAAAAAACAAGGTGTTATGTCACTATTATTTTTGCTTGCAGCAACTACTGCCGCAAATGCAGATACATTAGAAACCGCTTTGGCTAAAGCTTATGAATATAACCCTTCATTAAAAGCAGCTAGAGCAGAGGCTATGGCTATTGATGAAAATGTAGCTATTGCAAAGTCAGGATACAGACCAACATTAAAAGTCGATGGTGGATATTCTGATTCTAAAATTAATACTAATGCTCCGACTAAGCCGGTTGATGGATATACAAGAACTCTAACAGCAACAATATCCCAACCAATCTTTAATGGATTTAAAACAATCAATTCTGTTAGTTCTGCAAAAAGCTATAGAAAAGCTTCTAAGGCCGCTTTAATGGCAACAGAACAACAAGTTCTATTAAGTGCAGCTGTTGCATATTTAGATGTTCTACGTGATGAAGCAATTGTAAAATTGCAAAAAAATAATGAAAATTTACTAAAAAAAGAGTTAGAAGAAACTAAAGAAAGATTTAATGTTGGTGAAACAACAACAACAGATGTTTCTCAAGCAGAAGCAAGCTATGCATCAGCACAGTCACAAAGAATTTCTGCTGAAGGTAATTTAGAGGCATCTAGAGCTATCTATAAAAAGGTTATAGGTGAAGAAGCTAAAGATATTAAAGATCCTAAAGAGATAGAAAAATTATTCCCAGCAAATATTGAAGAAGCTTTAGCATACGCTAATGAACACAATTACTCATTACACGCAGCACAACATAATTTGAAGGCAAAAAAATACGATGTTAGTACCTCAAAAGGTGATTTGTTGCCATCTATTAATGCATATGCAACGGCTGGTCGTATTAAAAGTGAAAACTGGATGTATGATAAAAACCCAACAAACGATGCGGTAGAGTTGGGCGTAAACTTTAGTATGCCAATATATAGTGCAGGTTCAACACGTGCAAAAATACGTCAAAGTAAATACTATCGCTGGCAAGCACAAGAAGACCTACTTAACGTACAAGATATGTTGCAATCAAATATTACAAGTAACTGGGAATATTTAAGCGCAAATAAAGCAAAAATAAAATCAGTAAAGGCGCAAATAAAAGCTTATCAAGTTGCTTTAGATGGTGTGCGTGAAGAAGAAGCTTTAGGTAATAGAACTGTATTAGATGTATTAAATCAGTATCAATATCTATTAAACTCAGAGGTTGAAGAGGTTACAACAAGACATCAATATTATGTGTCAGGATTAAATTTACTGCAATCTATGGGTAAATTAACCGCAAAAGACCTAAATTTAAATGTTGATTTATATGATGCAGATGCTAAATATAAAGAAACTAAAGATAAATGGCTATCTATAGATATTGAATAGTTGAGGATAATATGGT
>JAZQTW010000005.1:0-35738 GCA_045630985.1 Alphaproteobacteria bacterium | reverse complement strand
CGTTATAAAAAGTGGTTATGCTGTTTGTGTTTTAGGTTTTAGACCAGAAGATGCTGGACGTTATGGTAGACTAAAGATGAACGGCTCTGAGCTTATGGGAATTGTAGAATATAAAGATGCAACAGAAGAAGAAAGACAAATTGATTTTTGTAACTCTGGTTGTATGGGCTTTGATGGTAAGTATTTATTCGATATTTTAGATAGAATCGGTAATGAAAATGCAGCTAAAGAGTATTATCTTACAGATGCTGTAGAAATTGCTCGTAAGATGGGGTTAAAATGTACTGCTATTGAAGGAAATCCTAAAGAAGTAGCTAGTGCAAATACTCGTGCTGAACTTAAAGAGTTGGAAGAGTTTTATAAGGAAAGAGAAAATTGGTAAATAGATTAAAGGAATATTGGTTTGGCATATTAATGTGCTTTATCGTTATTGTTTGTTTGATATATAGCGTAATTGTGGTTATGTCTCCGCATAGCGATGGGCAAATGCGCGGTTTTGCTCCTTGTACTTATGAGTTGGCGATAAATCTTAGTCAGCAAGGAGGACAGAGTAAAGTTTGGGGTGTTGCTGGTGCTGTTACTCAAGCTAATTTGTGCTATATTGGTGTTATGCGCAATGGTGTTGAGCTTTGGGTAAAAGGTAAGCAACCAACACCATGGGCTAATTATATGTATGAGCCAGAACCTTTTTATGAAGATGGAAATATTGAGCCAATATCTAAAGAATTACTAGAATCAAATCTTTTAGATGATGAAAAAGATAAAACTATGGAAATAGTGGAGGAACATTTAATGGAAGAAAAAGATTCTTCTGTTAGTGAAAGTGTTAATGTTAAAGTAGCAGGTGAGGGTAGCAATGAGCAAATGTAAAAAACTTCCTGAGTGGGATTTATCTGAATATTATAATGGGGTAGATGATCCACAAATACAAAAAGATTTGGATCTTTTTGATAAAAAAGCCAAAGACTTTGTGAAAAAATATAAAGGTAGAGTGCGTGATTTAGATGCATCTGAGCTTTTGAAACTATTTAAAGCTAAAGAAGATATGAGGCGCATCTCTGGTAAATTAGGTGGTTTTGCTCATCTTAATTCTACAACTAATATGCTTGATAATAAAGCAACTGCTCTTTATCAAAAGGTTGAAGAGAGTTTGACTAATTCTAGTAAAGATTTAGTGTTCTTTTCTATTGAGTTTAACAAACTTTCTAACAAGCGAATCGATGAATTATTACAAGATAAAAAGTTGAAAGCATATGCTCCTTTTATCAATCGTTTGAGAAAGTTCAAAAAGTATGAGCTTACAGAAGAAGTTGAAAAAACTTTGATGGAAAAAGAAATTACATCTGGTTCTGCGTGGGTTAGATTTTATGAAGAGAGTATGGCTCGTCTTGACTATGTTGTTGATGGTAAAAAATATAACGATGCAGAAATTGGCAGACTTCTTACAGATGTAAACCCTAAAGTTAGGGCTAAAGCTGGTAAAGAAATGAACAAAGTTACTAAAGAAAATTCTTTTATGATTGGTTATGCTTATAACATGATTATGAAAGATAAGGCTATTGATGATGAAAAGCGAGGCTTTAGTTTGCCTATGTCTTCTCGTAATCTTGCTGAAGATGTTAGTGATGAAACTGTAACTTGTTTGGCTAATACTATTAGAGATAATTATAAAAATATCGCATGGCGTTTTTATAAGATTAAAGCTAAACTTTTGGGTATGAAGAAAATTCATTATTGGGATAGGAATGCCCCTCTTCCTATTGAAGATAATAGTGAGTTTAAATGGGAAGATAGTGTTAAAACAGTGCTTGATGCTTATAAAGAATTTTCTCCAAAACTTTATGATGTGGCGAAAGAGTTTTTTGAAAATGATTGGATAGATGTTGCACCTAAAAAAGGTAAACGTAGTGGTGCTTTTTGTTCTTCTCCTCTTGTTGAAGGTCATCCATTTTTGATGTTAAACTATGTAGGACAACGTCGTGATGTTTTAACTTTGGCGCATGAATTAGGTCATGGGTGTCACCACCAACTTCGTCGTAAAAATGGAGTGTTAAATGAACATTCTCGTATGACTACAGAAGAAGTGGCTTCTGTTTTTGGTGAGATGTTAGTTTTCCAATCTATGCTTAAAAATGCAAAAACAAAAGAAGAAAAGATTTCTCTTTTGACGATGAAAATTAATGATATGATTAATACTGCAGTACGTCAAATTGCATTCCATTTCTTTGAGGTTCGTGCTCATGAAGAGCGTAAAAAAGGTGAAGTATCGGTTGAACGTTTGAATGAGATTTGGTTAGAAGAAATGCGTGCAAGCTTGGGGCCAGATGTGGTTGTTGACGATAAGGTTGATCATATGTGGGGACAAATTGGTCACTTCTTCTTCTTGCCATTTTATGTGTATGCATACTCTTTTGCAGATTGTGTGGTGAATTCACTTTATTGGTTAAAGATGCAAAATAAAATTCCTAACTTTGAAGATAAATATCTTAAACTTCTCTCTCAAACAGCAATAGCAGATTATAAAGATATATTTGCACCATTTGGGTTGAATCCAGAGAGTAGGGAGTTTTGGCAAGGGGGTGTGGATTTGATTAGTGAGTATATTACAGAGTTAGAAACTCTTTTAAATGGGTAAATTTTAGTTTCTACCTCTCAGATGGAAGCCTGTCCCTAAATGCTCACGTACCTCTATGTACGCTCCGCTTTAGGGCAGGACATCTGAGGTTATAAACATAAAATTTATCTCATTTAAGCACATAACGAGAGTGGAAAATGAAAATTTGTGTACGCTTTTTTATGTACACCGCGGTCGCAAATTCACTTCAAGCACCGCACTTTATCCCACCCATGGCTAATTTATTTATATGAGTTATTTCGCAAAATTTCCCTCATTTAACGCATGATGCTAGTGGAAAATAGTGGTGTATCCTCCCATTGCTTATTTGTTTAATATATAAAAAAAGGTTCGCTTGTGGCGAACCTTAATTGTTAGAGTGGGGCTTAGCTTAGTTAGCACCAGAGAGAATGTCATCGAGGTTGATGATATTGCTACCACCATAAACCTTCGGGAAGTTCTTTGCGAGGACTTCCTTGAGGAGTTCAGGATGAGTTTTAAGGATTTCTCCTAACTTCTCCTTAACCTCGTTCTCCGAAGCACCCTTAAGCCTGAGGGCTTCTGCTTCAGCTTCTGCTTTCAGTTTCATAGCTTCAGCTTCACCTTCTGCCTCAATCTTGCGAGCTTCAGCATTAGCTTCTGCGATGAGACGCTTCTGTTCCTTTTTCTTCTCCACGATTTGGATTTCGTTCTCTGCAACAGCAAGAGTTGCAATTGATTTCTGGTATTCAGCATCATACTCAATATTTTGAATGCTGACAGAACTCTGCGAGAACATATCTTCCGCCTCGGGTGATAAATTAGCGCATTCTGTTTTTACTTTCGTGTTAAACAGGGTCTGCACCTCATCTTGAAGATTTTTAATCTGTCCATTGATGTCAGAGTACTCTTTACTAGCTACTACCTGAGCAATACAAGAGTCTAACCAAGGACAGAGTGCTGTCTTCATGAATGCGTCCTCTCCAATGTATCTGTGAAGAAGGTGAACCTTTTTCTCATTTACACGGTAGTTGAGTACGTAATCAATACGAACCTCTCTCAAGTTCTTATTCATCATTTTTTCAGTTGTACACCTATGCTCTTTCAAGCGGATGTCAACCTCTTTCATTGTGGAGATGAAAGGAACAACTAAGTGAATTCCTTGAGAATAAGACTCATTTTGAAGCACCTCAAAAACTTTGAGATATCCGGCATGTCCTGGTTGAACTATAACAAGGGAATGCACTAGAAAAAGTATTCCTAAGCTAACTCCAATAATCGTCCAGCCAATTCCCTTTCCGAAAACAGACAAGAGGACAATGCCTACTACTACACCCACGAGGGTGATTACTGTGACTACATTGCGTCCCGCAATGATAGCACTAAGCAAATCTTTGTTTTTCATAATGTATATATAAATTTTTAGTTTTCTGAGTAGGAGAGTACTATGTTTTTTGGGTTTTGTCAACTTTTTTGTTAAAATTGGTTTAAAATAAAGATATTTACTTGACAAATGAAGTTATTAGGTGTATTCCGGATTGCAACAAGGTATTATCATGTCGTAAGTTGTTATTATGTTGATTGCAAGGAATGGCAAGGTATTATCATGTTATAATAAAAAAAACAAATTGTATTTATGGCAAAAGAAGTAATTAAAAAACAATTGGAAATCGTAAACGGCAATAGTCGTGAGGCGATTGAGGATTTGATTGACACAAATCCTTACTTGTGCAACAAGGCACAAGAGGCTATCGTAGAGCTTAAAGACAGAGGATTGTATGAGAAGCTTATGGCATCTCAACGTCGTATTTGCGACGATGCAGTCATTAAGATTTTTACTATGAGCGATATTACCTGGGTCAAATTGTTTGGTCGGTACTGTCATTCAATCAGTGAGAGCGCGCATAAGAGGCTGTGCAAGACCTGTGTGAACTATGCTGAAAGGTATTTGGAGTATGACAGACAAAGGTACTGCGAGGAGGTTGTGGAAGCGATTTCACAGGTAGAACTCGAGGAGTATTCTGAGCGACTTGAGGCGATTTATGGAGAGGGTAACCGCGGTTACTCAATCAGACATTTCTAATAGCTTCTTGCTATTCTAACTTAAAGGGCGGTTGTTGGTCGACACAACCCCCCTTTTTTTTATGATAATTTCTTTTCTAGATAATTTATTAGTTCTTGGTCTTTAATGTCTTTTGCATAGTTAAGAGCTAGATTTAAGTATTTGTTTTCTTCATCTTTATCTCCTTTTAATTTGGAGATTTCTGCTAAATTGTTATAGTCTACAATTGCACCTTTAAGTCTATCTTGGCTGTGTTCTAAATCTAGTGCTTGTTTGAACAATGTTGTTGCTAGATTAATATTATTTTCTGCAAGATTGATTAAGCCTAGCAAAGTATAGGCGTTTGCAGGATAATATGTGGTTGAATGAGGTGTTTTTTGTTTGATTAGGGCTGATAGAATATCTTTGCTTTGTTGGTAATCTTCTTTTTGGTATAAGATTTCTGCTTTTAGGTATAAATTTTCAAAAATACCGACGTTGTGATTGGTTTGTTTGTATGATTTTATGGCTTTGTTTACATAAGTTAAAGCGCTTTTAAGTTGATTATTCTTTAGACTAATTCGAGCAAGCATTTCTGTTGCAAAACCTTGAGATTGTAAGCTTGCGTGAGGGCTTTTTTCTATCTCACTATAGTATTTTTTGCTATTTTTGTAGTCCTTTTCTAAGAACATTACCAAGCCTTGCCAATTTTTTATATCATTTAGGGTTTTAGGTTTGTTGGCATTTTGGCATATTTGTAGCGCTTCATCAAGATATTCTTTTGCAGGAGTATAGTTTTCTCGTCCGAGTTCAATTAGTCCCATATATGCGGTGGCTTCTGCTATTTTAGCATCAATTTTTAGTATAGAAAAAATCTTTTTTGCCTCTTTTAGCATAGTGTAAGCAACATCATATATCCCACTTATGCGGTAGGTTTGTGATAGGGCTAAATAGCTTTCTGCTTCTTCATAAGTATAGTGTAATTTCTTATATAATTTTAATGCTTTTGAGCAGTCTTTTGAAGCTGACATCATATCTGTTTGATGTAGGTTGTATTGTGCTCGTAAATAGTAATAGCTAGCTTTGCAATATTGCGGAGCATAAAAAGGAATTTGAATTGTTTCTAGTATGTGGTCAAAAGCAATTTGATTACCGTTTAATAAGCATGCTTTGGCATATAATAGCAATAGACGATAATTTGAGGGGTGTTTTTTTATAGCTTTTTCTAATAATTTTGTGTTTGTATTTAGATTTTTTGTAAGAGCTTTTGTAAGTACTGTTTCTAATTTTGGTGATAATTTGAAAAATTTACCTAAAGACTCTTGTTTTATTAAAGATGAAGAATAAAAAATAGGTATATCTTTGTTTGATGCAATATTAAGGTATTTGTTTTGTATTTTTTTATATAATTTTATATAATGTAAACGCAACCATATTATAGCAATAAACAGTGCTATAAACCCTAGTTCTATAAAAAATAATCTGTTTATTATTAAATCTTCCAAAATCTTTACTCTATATTAGCTTTTTAAAGTTTATGTTACATGTAGGACGTCTTTCTAACTATATTTATAGAGGATATTTTTTAAAATGGCTATTACGAAATTAACTTCTGAGCAACTTTATCGCAAATGTGATGCTGAAAAATTTAATTTTACTACAACTGCAGATTTGGAAGAGCGTGTATCTGTATTAGGACAAGATAGAGCTATTAGTGCAGTTGAGCTTGGTATTAATATTAAATCTCGTGGGTATAACTTGTTTTGCTTAGGGCCTGAGGGTACTGGTAAAACATCTCTTGTTAAGAGAATCCTAGATAAAGAAGGTAAGCTTAGAGAAACTCCAAATGATTGGGTGTATGTGTATAATTTTGATGAAGCTCATAAACCTATTGCAATTAATTTTCCTGCAGGTCAAGCCTCTTTGTTTGCAAAAGAAATGGATGATTTTAGTGAGTTTTTAGAAACTGAATTGCCTGAAGTTGTGAAAGATGAAATTTATGAAGATCAATTGAGTTCTATTCGTGAAAAATATCAAGAAAAACGTAATGACTATATTAAAGTTTTACAGAAAAAAGCCAAAGGTAAAAAAGTAACCTTATTGCATATGCCTATGGGAGTTGTTGTTGCTCCTATGAAAAATGGTGAGATTGTTAGTCCAGATGTATTTGATACGCTTCCTGAAGAAGAAAAAAATGAGATAATGGCAGATCTTAATGCTATGCAAGAAGAGATTGCTTTGCACCAAGATGATACTCCTCAATGGGAAGAAAAACAAGCAGAAGAAATTAAGAAACTTCAAGAGAAAATTGTCAAGGAAGCTGTTAAAAAACCTATTAATGATATTAAGCAGAAATATAAAGGAAACAAAAGAGTTGCAGAATATCTTAAGACTGTTCAAAATTATATTTTAGAGAATATTACAACCTATGTTCCTAATTATGATCGAGATAATAAACCTCAAACAGAAGAAGAGCCGATGCTTGGTTTATTAGGACAATTAAAATCTCAACAAGAAGAAGATAAATTTGCAAAATTTAAAGTTAATGTAGTAGTAAAAAATGTGCCAGATAGTGGTGCTCCTATTGTTCTTTTAGATCATCCTACTCAAGGTAATCTTGTTGGTAAAGTAGAACGTATTCAACAGTTTGGTGCGTTAGTTTCTGACTTTAGCCTTATTAAAGGTGGTGCGCTTCATCGTGCCAACGGTGGTTTCTTACTGATAGATGCTCGTAAGCTTTTGTTACAACCATATTCATGGGAGTCATTAAAGCGTGCTCTTGCTTCTAAAGAAATTAAAATTGAAGCACCTAGTGAAGATACAAGCTTTGCAACTATCTCACTAGATCCTCAACCTATTCCTTTAGATGTTAAAATTGTGATGACTGGCGATGCTGAGCTTTATGAATTATTGATAGAACGTGATCCAGACTTTAAGGATTACTTTAAGGTTGAAGCAGACTTTGGTGTGGTTATTGACCGTACTGAAGAAAATGAAGTTGAATATGCTAAGCTTATTGGTTCACTTTCTAAGAAAAAAGGATTGCGTTCATTAAATAAACAAGCTGTTGCTAAAATTATTGAGCATTCTTCTCGTCTTGCAGATGATACAGAAAAGCTTACAGCTCATGTATCTTCTATTGGTGATCTTTTAAAAGAGGCAGATTATTGGGCTCGCAAATCTAAAGCTAATCAGATTGGTAAAACTCATATTGAGCAAGCAATTAAATCACAGATCTATCGTGCTGATAGAGTTAATCGTGCTATGCTTGAGCAAATTGATAAAGGTACAATTTTGCTTGATGTAGTTGGTGAGCGTGTTGGTCAAATTAATGGTTTGGTTGTTTACAACTTTACTCGCAGTTGTTTTGGTAAACCAGCTCGTATTACAACTCAAGTGCGCTTAGGTCATGGTGAATTTATCAATATTGAGCGTGAAGTAATGATGAGTGGTCCTATTCACTCAAAAGGTGTGTTGATTTTGCAATCTCTTATTGCTAACCGTTTTGCAAAGCATTCTCCACTTTCTCTTTCTGCATCAATTGTATTTGAGCAATCTTATGGTGGTGTAGATGGTGATAGCGCTTCTTCTACCGAATATTACTGTATGCTTTCTGCAATTGCTGAGCTTCCAATAAAGCAGTCTCTTGCTGTAACCGGTTCAATTAACCAATTTGGTGAGATTCAGCCGATTGGTGGTGTAAATGAAAAAATTGAAGGTTTCTTTGATGTTTGTAAATACAATGGTCTAACCGGTACTCAAGGTGTTATTATTCCTCGTACAAACGTTGTAAACCTAATGCTTCGTGAAGATGTTGTAGAAGCCGTAGAAAATGGTAAGTTCCATATCTATGCAATAGACACAGTAGATGATGGTGTTGAGCTCTTAATGGGTATGCCAGCAGGAAAACGTGATAAACGTGGTAATTTCCCTCGTAATTCTGTTAACTATCATGTACAACAGAGCTTAAATGAGTATTATAAGGATTATGTGAGGTGTGCTAAGGAGACCCACGGCGCTATTTAAATGGGTAAATTTTAGTATCTAGAGCGGTCTTATCGGGAAAATGAAAATTCATGTACCACTTCGTACGACTTTTATTTTCATTTCCCTCAAGACCATCTCTATCTATCTAAAATTTCCTCCATTTAAACACATGACAAGATAAAATTCATGTACTTCTTTTTGTACACTGCAGTCGCAAATTCACTTCAAGCACCGCACTTTATCCCACCCATTGCTATTTTATTTATGGGGGCTATTTCTCCATGGTCATCCTCGGGGCATGCGTCAGCATTGCACATCGGGGATACACTAACAGAAAGCCGATAGGCTTTGTATATATTTTTTTATAAGGAAACATATTACCCCTCCATCTCCCCTATCCATAAGGGGAGTGACAAAGTCGTAGATCCTTTGACGTTTTGCTTGAGATAAAACGAGGGATGACGGCTTAAATAATCATTTTTATTGTTTTTTCCTTTACATTCGCTATTTTTTATGTTAGAATCATTTTATATTTGGGAGGATTAGCTATGTTTATGAAAATTGATAATAGAGATATGAGTGTTAACGATGTTGAAAAGTTGATAAACGACGTTTGTAAGGTTAATGATGGAGTTATATTGCCAAAGTTTGCTTTGGAAATTCTTTCTAAAACTAATCATATTACTCATATAAAGAAAATTTTGAATAATATTAAAGAAAAATGTGATACACCTGAAAAAATGGCACCATATAGAGAGTTTATTTTATCTTGTGTTGATGGACGAGAGATGTCGCCTCAAGCGTTAGATATGTTGGATAAGTTAGCTGCTTTATGTGGTTGTAGTGATGAGTTTGAAGAAGCTAAAGGTAAGCCTAAACTTTATGGCAAATTTGATTGCAAGAATACAGTAATTGTTAGATCAGAAGAAGAATTTGAGGAATTAATAGGAGAGAATTTTAATGTACATTTTGATATAGATACAGTTGATTTGAGTAGTTTAGATTTAAGAAAAGTAGAGAATATTAAATTTAGAGAAGGTGCAGAGGTTACTTTAAGTGATGCTGAAAACTTACCGAAGAGTTTAGATGTATCTATGTGCTCTAAGGTTAATTTGTTTGGTTGTGATTTAAGTGGATTAAACCTTAAATTTAGAGAAGGAGCAGAGGTAAATTTATTTAGTACTAAAAATTTACCAAAAGATTTAGATGTCTCTATGTGTTCTAAAGTTGTTTTGGGTCATTGTGATTTAAGTGAATTAAATCTTAAATTTAGAGAAGGAGCAGAGGTTAATTTGGATGGTGCAAAAAATTTGCCGAAAGATTTAGATTTTTCTCCGTGCTCTAAGGTTGATTTAAGTGATTGTGATTTAGAGGGATTAAAGCTTAAATTTAAAGAAGGGGCTGAGGTTAATTTATCAGGGTGTAAAAATTTGCCGAAAGATTTAGATTTATCTATGTGCTCTAAGGTTGATTTGAGAGGTTGTGATTTAAGTGGATTAAATCTTAAATTTAGAGAAGGTGCTGAGGTTAATTTAGGGGCTGCTAAAAATTTACCGAAAGATTTAGATTTTTCTCAGTGTTCTAAAGTTGCTTTGTATAGGTGTGATTTAAGTGGATTAAATCTTAAATTTAGAGAAGGGGCAGAGGTGAATTTTGGTAGTGCAAAAAATTTGCCGAAAGATTTAGATGTATCTATGTGTTCTAGGGTTGATTTTAGATGGTGTGATCTGAGAGGATTAAATCTTAAATTTAGAGAAGGTGCTGTTGTTAATTTGGATATGTCTAAAAATTTACAAAAAGATTTAGATGTATCTATGTGTTCTAATGTTGACTTGTATGGTTGTGATTTGAGCGGTGTTATGAGTATTAAGTTTGCTAATATGGCGCAAAAATATGAGGCAATGAAGATGGCTACGAATTTTGAAGGTAAAGTTGTTTATGCATCAATTTTTTCTCGTATAAGGAACAGATTGGGTACTGGTGGCGCGGAGATGTAAAAAGAAACCCCGTCGTTTTGGCGGGGTTTTTAATTTTAGATATGTAACTCTTTACCTTTTTGTACGACTTTTATTTTCATTTCCCTTAAGCCCATCTTTATCTATCTAAGATTTCCCTCATTTAATCACATAACGAGAGTGTGTAATTAATGAAGCTCCCTTGACGTTTTGCTTGAGACAAAACGAGGGATGACGGTTTAAATAATCATTTTTATTGTATTTTCCTTTACATATGCCATATTTTATGTTAGAATTATAGCATATTTGGGAGGAATAGAAATTGTTTGTAGCGATTGATAATGCAGAAATGAATGTTCACCAAGTTGATAGGTGGATTAAAGATACTCGTGATGCTAATAGAGATATTATAACTCCTGAGTTTGCTATGGAAGTTCTATCTAAAACTAACCATTTGGCTAATATTAAGATGGTTTTGGAGAATATTAGAGAAAATTGCGATACTCCTGAAAAGATTGAACCATATAGAGAGTTTATTTTATCTTGCGTTGATGAGCGCAAGATGAGTTCTGCGGCATTAAAAATGTTGCAAGATATGGCAGATATGTGCGGTTGTAGATACGAATTAGATGAGCTTAATAATAAAAAAAATAAGCGTTATGATGTGTATGATTTTGAGAAAGTAAAGTTTATTCGTTCAAAAGAAGAATTAGAGAAAGTATCATTAAAGGAGGATAATTTAGTAATAAGTTATAATTTACCTAATATATGTACGGATGAAGCTTGGTTAGCTAGTTGTGATTTTAGTAAAGTAAAAAAGATTAAATTTAAGGAGAGGGTGGGAAAGGTTAGGTTTAGATGGTCTGAAAGTTTACCAGAAGAAATAGATGTATCAGATTGTTATTTTGTGGATTTGGCTTATTGCAATTTGTATAAAGTTAGAAAAATTAAATTTAAAAAAGGTGCTGAGGTTGATTTATGCAGTGCTAAAAATTTGCCAAAAGATTTAGATGTATCTATGTGTTCTAGGGTTGTTTTTGAGATGTGTGATTTAAGTGGGGTTAAAGAGCTTAAATTTAGAGATTATACTAAAATTAATTTTTATCATGCAGAAAATTTGCCAAAAGAGATTAAGTTTGGTGAAGGGGGAGTTGTTAATTTACAAAGTGCTAAAAATTTACCAGAAGTGTTAGATTTTTCTATGTGCTATGAGGTTAATTTAGAGAAGTGTGATTTAAGTGGAGTTAAAGAAATTAAATTTAGAAATTATAAACAAGAAGCAATATTTATGCAAGGAGCTGAGAATTTTGGTGGTAAAGTGGTTTATGCTGTAAAAGAGGTTAAAGAAGTAAAAGAAGATATTTTAAAAGAAAAAAATGTAAAAGAAGATGAGTCTAAATCTATGTTTTCTCGTATAAAGAAAAGATTAGCTTTGGGGGGAATGGTAAAGTAAAAGAAACCCCGTCGTTTTGGCGGGGTTTTTAATTTTAGATATGTAACTCTTTACCTTTTTGTTTAACAGCATTACTTTCATCACCAAATTGAAGTTTTAATTCTTCAATTCTTTCTGGAGTTATTTTTGTAAATAATATTCCAGGGCCTTCAATAACATGACCAACTTTGAAGAAGTTTAATTCTTTAGCTACATCTTCTGGCCAGTTACGTTCATCTTCTTTTATACCAAATGAAGCGAAGATTTTTTCTGATGTTTCTGGTATAAATGGAGCAGAAAGTATTGCGCAAATACGGATGATATTTACAGCTGTTCTTAATGTTAAGCCTGCATCTGCCATATCGCCTTCTTTAGCCTTTTTCCAAGGTTCTTTTTCGGCAATGTATGCGTTAGCTAACATAAAGATTGCATGTAAGCTTTGAGTTGCTTTTCTAAACTCAAGGTCATTCATGTTTTGAGTATATTCTTTTACATTAGCAGAAATTTCTTCTATGAGTTTGTTTTCTATTGCACCATTTGTGCCAACTTCTGGGATTATACCATCAAAGTTTTTCTTTAACATTACAGATACACGTTGAACAAGGTTGCCATACGAATCGGCTAAGTCACTATTGATGGCTTTAGCAAATTCTTCCCATGTGAAGTTACTGTCATCTCTTTCTGGGATTAATGACATTAAAGCATAACGCCAGTAGTCTGCAGGATATAGCTCAATTGCTTGGTTCATAAATACACCACGGTGTGAGCTTGTTGAGAACTTACCACCATAGTAGTTTAACCAGTTTACACCTTTGATATAGTCTGGTTGCTTGAACTCATTGCCAGAACCGATGATTGTTGCAGGGAAGCTGATTGTATGGAATGGGATATTGTCTTTACCCATAAATTGAGTGTATCTAACATTTGATGATGAAGACCACCAATCTAGATAATTACGATTATCAGCATCTAAATCTGCCCAGTCTTTTGTGGCAGAGATATAAGCAATTGGGGCATCAAACCATACGTAGAAAACTTTATTTTCATAACCAGGTTTGTTTACTGGTACACCCCATGATAGGTCTCTTGTAATGCAACGGTCTTGTAAGCCATCTTTGAGCCATTTTAGGGCAATACTTTTAACTAGTTTTGGCCATTCATATTGTGAATTAATCCATTTTTCTAAATCTGGAACTAATTTTGATTGAGCTAAAAATAGGTGTTTTGTTTCTCTTAGCTCTAGGTTTGTACTGCCAGAAATAGCTGAGCGTGGGTTGATTAACTCTTCTGGGTCTAAAACTTGAGTACAAATTTCACATTGGTCGCCACGTGCATTGTCATTACCACAATGAGGACATTTACCAATTATAAAACGGTCTGCTAAAAACATCTGGTCATCAATGGAGTAAAATTGTTTGATTGTTTTTTCTTCTATAAAACCGTTCTTTTCTAATTGAGATGCAATATATTGTACTAAATTAGTGTTATTTTCTGATGAGCTTCTGCCAAAGTAGTCAAATGAAAGATTGTAGTTTTTGTTCATTTCTAATTGAATTTTATATTGGCGTTCGCATAGCTCTTCTGGTGTAATACCTTCTAATTTTGCAGCGATTTCTGTTGGGCTACCATGTTCATCTGTGGCACAAATATATAATACATCATGACCCGTAGCACGTAAAAAACGTGCGTATACATCTGATGGTAATAGTGAGCCAACTAAATTTCCTAAGTGCTTGGTTCCATTTACATAAGGAAGTGCGCTTGTAATAAGGTGTTTCATTTGTTTGTACTCCATTTCGTTTTAATAAAAAAAGACGGGAAATCCCGCCTTTTATAATAAATTTTGCCAACGCAGACGGGTGCGCTATTTTGCAATAGGCATCTTCATTCGCATCATGGCGTTATTTTTTACGTTTAGTATCTTCATAGTTTGAGATAGTAACATTGCTATTTTATTTTTCAAGTATTTTCTTTCACATGTTGAGTTTTATTTTACGCCAACCTGAGGGGGCAGTTTTTTTCTGTTTTGGTGTTTCATTATTAGAAGAAGAGTTTGTTTCTTCTGCTTGCCAACTCATGTTTTTCTCATTTTCACGTTTTTTACTATCTAATTTTGAAGCCTCTTCAACAGTTTTTACAATAGCATTTGCTACAGTTTGTTTTAATAAAGTTGGAGAGTAGAAGGGTTCTTTGTTTTTATCAAACTGAGAGATTAAATCGGTGATAACGCCTTGTTTTACATTAAATGAATTGTATCTACCACTATAGAATACGGTAAAGGATGGACAAGGAGATGATAGCAAAACATCGGTATAGTCTACACCTCTTACGAAGCGAAGCATTACTTTAGGTTCAATGCGACAAGCTGATGGTGCTGTTATAATGTTAGGTCCTTGAGTAAATAAAGCTTCATAGCTTGTAGCAATAGTGTTAGTATTTAATTCTCCGCAATAGTCTATAATAGCATAGTTGTTTAGGGTGTATCCAGTATAATTTGGCGGGCGTTTTTTGATATGATAACAGAATACTTGTTCATAGTTTGTGATATTATAGGCTGCAGCGTCAGGAATAGTTTCTTGTATAAAAGGAATAATACTTGGTTTTGATGATGATTTTTTTACTTCTTGTTCTTGTCCTTCGGTTACAGGCAATAGACCAGATAAACCTTCAAAACTTCTTAATTCTGGAGGAAGGTCATTGGCTGTTGCATATAAAGGTGTTAAGCAAATAAGTAGGGCTAAAAAACGTTTTATCATCTGTATCTCCTTTTAGTATCTTTATGTATTTTAACATATAGCAGTTAAAAAAATATGAAAATAAAAAAAATCTGATGATTTAATTGTTTTTTTAAGATTTCGTTTAGATATTGACTATTATACTGGGTTTAAATGGTTTTATTTTTATCTAATTTTATTTTATAGGATTTGTAACTTATGTGGTCTTTTCTTTCTTATGCTCCGGAAACAGTTCCTTTTAGGGCAATGCTTGCTTTTGTTGTAGCTTTGGTTTTAACTTTACTAAGTGGTGGAAAATTTATTTCTTATATCAAAAGTATTAGTAAGAGTGGACAACCAATTAGAAAAGATGGTCCACAATCTCATATTAAGGAGAAAAAGGGTACTCCAACAATGGGTGGACTTTTAATACTTATTACAAGTATCATTTCTATGCTTATATTTAGCAATGTGACACAACACTTTGTATGGATTTCTATTTTAGTATTAGTAGTTTATGGAGCTACTGGTTTTGCTGATGATTATGTAAAGGTTAAAAAACAAACACCAAATGCAATGACTGCTAAGATGAAGTTATTTATTCAATTTGTTGCTGCAATGTTGGCTGTTAATGTTATTGGAGCGGCTACGCCTAACTCTATTGAGAGTACATTGTATATTCCATATTTTAATGTGTCTTTTGAGCTTTCTTGGATTTATATGCCATTTGCATTGATTGTTATTTCTGGTGCATCTAATGCAGTTAATTTAACTGATGGTCTTGATGGTTTAGCTGGTGGAATATTGGTTATTGTATTCTCTGTATTTATGATTTTTGCTTTTGTTACAGGTTATCCTGCATTTAATGAAATTGCTTTTCCTTATGTGCCTAAAACAGCGGAAATGGCAGTTGTTTGCGCAGCTCTAGCTGGTGCATGCTTGGGATTTTTATGGTTTAATATTAAAAAAGCTCGTATTTTTATGGGTGATACAGGTTCTTTATCTTTGGGTGCTGTGTTAGGTGTTATAGCAGTTATTTTGAAACATGAAATTTTATTGGCAATTGTTGGATGTGTTTTTGTTGCAGAGACTATTTCTGTAATGATTCAAGTTGTATATTTTAAGAAAACGGGAAAAAGATTTTTTAGAATGGCACCAATTCATCACCATTTTGAACAATTGGGTTGGAGCGAGGTTAAAGTCGTTTATACATTTTGGGCAGTATCTGCTGTTGCCGCTTTTGTTGGTTTGCTTTCTTTGATGTAATAAGGAGATGAGAATGTTTTCTTTTGCAAGACATAGCAAGAGTAAAATTTCTAACTGGTGGTGGACAGTAGATAAAGTAAACTTTTCTTTGGCAATGTTTTTGATATTTATCGGAGCAATGCTTGTGTTGTCTGCTAGCCCTTCTGCTGCACATCGTGATAGAATTCCAGATGATTTTGTGTTTATTAAAAAACAAATAGTTTTTATATGCGCTGGTTTGGTTTTGCTTATTGGTGTATCTATGCAAAGTTTGCGTACTATTAGACGTTTGGCTATTTTAGGATTTTTCTGTGCGTTTGCCGGAGTTATTTTGACATATTTTGTGGGCGATGCAACAAAAGGTGCTGCTCGCTGGATTAAATTTGCTGGTTTTTCTTTGCAACCATCTGAGTTTATTAAGCCAACATTTATTGTTGTTACGGCTTGGTTGTTAGATGCTAGTAAAAAAATTGAAGACTTTCCTGGTAAAACACTTTCTTTAGGATTATATGCTGTTACTGCATCTGCAGTTTTGGGACAACCAGATTTGGGAATGACTGTGGTTATTACTAGTATTTGGTGTATGCAAATATTTTTGGCAGGTATTCCATTGTGGATTGTTGGCTCTATGGCTGTATTTGGTGTTGTTTTAATTTCGGGTTCGTATTTGTTCTTGGCTCATGTTAGAGATCGTATTGATCGCTTTTTAGCAACAGAAAATGAAATTGGCTCACAAATTCAACAATCTATGGATGCGTTTGCTAATGGTAATCTTTTGGGTCGTGGTCCTGGAGATGGTTTTGTGAAAATGACATTGCCTGATGTGCATACAGACTTTATTTTTTCTTTGGCTGGTGAAGAGTATGGTGTGTGGTTGCCATCTATTATAGTTATTGTTTTTGCAACAATTGTAGTTAGATCTATGAGAAATTCTAGTAAAGATAATAATCTTTTTGTAATGTATGCAACAACAGGTTTGGCAGGTTCAATTGGTTTACAGGCTATTGTTAATATGTGTTCTACTTTGCAAATTATTCCGGCGAAAGGTATGACTTTACCATTTATTTCTTATGGTGGTTCGTCTATGCTTGCTAGTTGTTTAGCTATGGGAATGTTGTTGGCTGTAACTCGTAAAAATGCTGTGGCAGAAGATAAAGATATAAAATAATTTGGAGGTGCGGAATATGGGTTTTTTTGATAGATTTTTTGCTCCTAAACATAAGTTGATTGATATTTTACCAGAGGTAAGAGGGCAGTATTTAGAAAATGTAACTTTAGATAAACATACGTGGTTTGGTGTTGGAGGTCCCGCAGAAGTTATGTTTTTACCTCAAGACATTGAAGATTTAAAATTGTTTTTAATGCGTAAACCATCTGCTGTGGCTGTTACAGTTGTAGGTGGTGGTTCTAATTTATTAGTAAGAGATGGTGGTATTCCTGGTGTTGTAATTAAACTGGATACTCCAGAATTTAAAAAAGCTAAATTTAATGGAACAGAAGTAACAGTTGGCGGTGGTTTTAGAAATGTGGATTTAAAGAAAAAGCTTATTAAAAATGGGGTAGGAGGTTTAGAGTTTTTGTGTTCTGTTCCTGGTCGTGTAGGAGGATTACTTCGTACTAATGCAGGGTGCTTTGGAAGATGTGTGGCTGATGTTTTTGTTAAGGCAACAGTTATGAATGACTGGGGCGAAATTTATGAAGTAGGAATTGATGATTTTAACTTCTCATATCGTTCTAGTATGTTTCCTGAAGGGTGGATTATTTTGGATGCTACATTTAGAGGTTGTGAAGCAAGTTCTGAAGATATAAAAAAAATTATGGATGAACATGTGGCTTATCGTAAAGCTAATCAGCCAATTAATAAAAAAACTGCAGGTTCTACATTTAAAAATCCGGAGGGCTTGTCTGCATGGAAGTTGATAAAAGAATCTGGATGCCAAGGATTAAAAGTTGGTGGAGCTGAAGTTTCTGACAAGCATTGTAATTTTTTAATCAATAGCAATAATGCAACGGCAGAAGATATTGAAAAACTTGGAGAATTGATTGTTCAAAAGGTGAAGGAAAAAACTTCTGTAACTCTAGAATGGGAAGTTCGTCGTATGGGAGTGAAAAAGTAAGATATGACACAAACTTCTATACCTAACCAATTAAAAAATAGTGATTTATATGTAACTCCTGAGCCAGAGTGTTGGTATCGCTTTTTAGGTATTGTTGGTATTTTTTTGATTACGCTTTCATTATGTGTTACAATGGTAACTATTAGAGATAATGTATTGTCAATGCAGTTTAATAATTTAATGCAAGCTATTTATAAAATTTCATCAGATTATGGTATGCATATTGAAAATGTTATTGTAGAGGGGAATAAGCGTACATCTTACGAGGATTTAATTCAGGCTTTGAATTTATCTGAAAATGAAAGTATTTTGGGAGTTGATATAGATAAGCTTCAAACAAAAATTGAACAGCTTACTTGGGTTAAGAGTTGTGTTGTAAGACGTAGTTTCTTTCCTAATAATATTTTAGTTAATATTGAAGAGCGTAAAGTTAAAGCAATTTGGGAATATGAAGGAAGATATTATCCAGTGGATTCTGAAGGGCATGTTATTGAAGTAGAAGAATATGAACCAGATGCTCCTGTTTTATTGTTAGCTGGTGAAGGTGCACCTCATCATTTAGCGGAACTTCTTAAAGTTTTAAGTCTTGATGAAGATTTATCAAAGCAAATAAAGGCTGCTGTTTTTGTGTCCAATAGAAGATGGAATTTGATTGTTGGAAATGGGGGGAATGGTATTGTTGTAAAGATGCCAGAGAAAAATTTTGCTGAGGCATATGAAAAAATTGCATTATTGCACAAAAGACGTGGAATTTTTAAGCGTAAATTAACTTCCGTTGATGTACGATACGATAACAGAGTAGTTGTAGATATAGATAAGTCTGTTGAAGATTTAATGCTAAGATAATGAAAAGGGGATAAAATGAGCCATTCTTTTAACAGATCTCCAGTGATTGCTGCTTTAGATATTGGTACTTCTAAAGTTTGTTGTATCATTGCAAGAGTAACAAGAGAAAAAAGAATATCTATTTTAGGATATGGCTATAATGCTGCAAAAGGTATTAAAAACGGTGTTGTTGTTGATGTTAATCAGGCAACAATTGCTGTGTGTAATGCTGTTGAAGCAGCTGAACAAATGGCTAATGAACGCATTACTAATGTGATTGTGAATGTATCTGGTGATAGAACTCGTAGTGTGGTTAGAAGCTCTACGGTTTCTCTTCATAAGAACCGTCCTGTTAGTGACGAAGATGTTAAAAAAGTTACAGATAAAGGCTTAAGTAAGGTTAATGTTGAAGGAAATGAGCCTATTCACTTTTTGACAATGGGTTATCATGTTGATAATGGCGAGGAAGTAAAAAATCCTATAAATATCTATGGCGATAATTTAAGTGTTGATATTTTACTTGGTTTATATCCAAAACCGATGTTTAAAAATCTTGCGACAGTGGTTGAGAGTTCGCACTTAGATATTGGAATGAAGGCATTTTCTGCTTATGCATCCGGTCTTTCTTGCTTGGTTGAAGATGAAAAAGAACTAGGTGCTACAATTATTGATATTGGTGGTGGCACAACAAGTATCGCAAGTTTTAAGAATGGTCATCCAGTTTATTTCTCTTCGATTCCAGTAGGAGGAATTAATGTTACAAATGATATTGCTCTTGGTTTGACTACTTCTTTTAACTATGCTGAAGAGATTAAAAATCGTCATGGTTGCGCATTTCTTATTAGCCAAGATGAGCAAGAGATTATTAATGTGTATCCAGTAGGCGAAGAAGATGATAGTAATATTAAGCAAATTTATCGTTCTGATTTGATTAATATTATTTCTCCTCGTATTGAAGAAATTTTTGAGATTGTTGCTCGCAAACTTGATGAAGCAGGATATAAAAATACTATTTCTCACCGTGTAGTTTTAACCGGTGGTGCATCACAGCTTCCGGGTATGCGTGAAGTTGCAAGTATGGTTTTGGATAAACAAGTAAGAATTGGTCGTCCTCGTAATATTGAGAACATTCCTCAGATGTTGCATAATCCTACTTTTTCTACTGCGTTAGGCTTGTTGCTATTTGCAGTTAATAACTCTGAACGCAAGATTATTAAAAAGGTAAATGTTAGTACTTCATCAGGTGGACTTTTTGAAAAAATATTAGAATTGTTCAAAAAAACTTGTTAATAGTAACCAAACCTTAAACTATTCTCGGCTAAAATTCAGAAAAATTGGATTTTAGCTTTTTTTATGGAGAAAAAACATGGCAATTAAACTAGCTGTCGGAGATACTAGCTTTACACACTTAAAACCAAGAATAACTGTAATTGGCGTCGGAGGCGGCGGAGGAAATGCTATTAGCAATATGATGTCTAAAAACCTAGAAGGTGTTGACTTTGTTGTAGCTAATACAGATGCTCAAGCGCTTGCTCTTTCTCCTGCGACTCGCAAAATTCAATTAGGTTTAGAAATTACTCAAGGTTTGGGTGCTGGTGCAAGACCAGAAATTGGTAGATTAGCTGCAGAAGAAGCAAGAGATGATATTGAAAGAGAACTTGCAGATTCTAATATGGTGTTTATTACTGCCGGTATGGGTGGTGGTACAGGTTCTGGTGCTGCTCCTGTTGTTGCTAAAATTGCTAAAGAAAAAGGAATCTTGACAGTTGGCGTGGTAACAAAACCTTTTGCTTTTGAAGGCAAAAAAAGGATGGAAAATGCTGAACAATCATTAGAAACATTTATTAATGAAGTTGACAGTATTATTGTTATTCCAAACCAAAATTTATTCCGTATTGCAGATAAAAATACAACATTAAAAGATGCTTTTGTTAAAGCAGATGAAGTGCTTTATGATGGTGTGCGTTCTATTACAGATTTGATGATTATGCCAGGTCTTATCAATCTTGATTTTGCTGATGTAAAACGCATTATGGAAGATAAAGGTAAAGCTATTATGGGTACTGGTGAGGCAGAAGGCGAAGATAGAGCTAGAGTTGCTGCTGAACAAGCGCTTTCAAATCCAATTTTAGATGATTGCTCTATGAAGGGCGCTAAGGGTGTTTTAATCAACATTACAGGTGGTTCTGATATTACTTTGATGGAAATTGATGAAGCTGTAAATATCATTCGTGAAGAAGTTGATGAAGATGCAGAAATAATCTTTGGTTCTAGCTATGATGATTCTTTATCTGGTCGTATCAGAGTTTCTATTGTTGTTACAGGTATTGATGAAGATGCTCAAGTTCAAGCTCATAGCAAAAATAGAGAATTTAATAAATATGTTAGCTTAAATGAAGAGCCAAAAGAAATTGAAGCAGTAGAAGAAGTTGTTGAAACAGTTGAAGAAGAGGTTAGTGAGCCTGTTGTTGCTGTTGTAGAAGAAGAGGTTTCTCCTGTTGTTGAAGAAGAAGTAGTTGAACTTAACAACGTTGTAGATTTAACAGCAATTAAAAAACCTTCTGTTCCTGTTCAAGAAGAATTTTTAGGTCTTACAGAAGAGAAACCTCAAGAAAGTCATCAATCTTCTGCTCTATTTTCTGCTATTATGAACAAACCTGTTGTTGCTAATGCAGAAGAAACAGAAGAAGTTAAAACAGAAATGGCTGAAATTAAAATTGAAAAGCCATTTGCTCCTACTGCTAAAGTTCAAATTATGGAAGAAGAGCCACCTTTGTTCCCAGAACATGGTGAAGTAGAGCTTCCTCGTGAGCGTATGGCTAGAGAAGAAACTCAAGCAATTCTTAATGAAGAACCAGCTGAGCCAGCTCGTCAACGTTTTATTGATATCATCTTAGGTAAATCTCGTGCTAAAGCAAAAAAGCCAGTTAAACCTGTTGTTGTTCCTAAGTTTGATGAAATAGAAGAATTTGCAGATAAAAAGACTGAAAACGACAATTATGAGGATATGGAGATACCTTCTTTCCTCCGTCGTCGCTCTTAAATGGCTAAATTGTTGTGAACTAATCTCTGGATGGAAGCCTATCCCTAAATGCTCACGTACCTCTATGTACGCTCTGCTTTAGGGTAGGACATCCAGAGTTATTTCGCAAAATTTTCCTCATTTAACGCATGACGAGATAAAATTCATGTACCTCTTTATACACTAAAATTTTCATTTCCCTCAAGCCCATCTCTATCTATCTAAAATTTTCCTCATTTAATGTGAGTATTATCCTACCCATGGCTTGTTTATTTAAAAGCTCTCTTTTGAGGGCTTTTTTTATGAAATAATATTCCTTTACATATGCTAAATCCAAAGATAAAAAATCCCGTCTTTATGGCGGGTTTTTTTATGTATGAAAAGTCTTTACTTTTGTTGATTTTTAGAGTAGAATTAAGGTATGTTTGGAGGATAGTATATGTTTGTAGCGATTGATAATACAGATATGAATGTTTACCAAGTTGATAGGTGGATTAAAGATACTCGTGATGCTGATAGAGATATTATATCGCCTGAGTTTGCTATGGAAGTTCTATCTAAAACTAACCATATTGCCAACATTAAGACTGTTATAAGAAATATAAAAGCACAATGTATTGATGAGAATAAAAAGCTTGTTCCAGAATTGGTTTTGCCTTATAGAGACTTTATTTTATCTTGTGTTGATGGGCGAGAGCAATCTAAAATGGTTATGGCTGATTTGTGTGAATTAGCCGAAGCTTGTGGATGCAAAGATGAGCTTGATGCGATTAATAATGAACCTAAACTTTATAGACTTAGAGATTGTCAAGGTATTACGGTTAATAGTAGTGAGGAGTTTTCTGATTTGGAATATCCTCTTGTTACACCGAGTATGAATGTGTTTTTGAATTTTGATTGTTTTGACCGATATGGTTTAGATTTTAGAGATTATAAAGCTCTTAAATTTAGGGATAATTCTAGCATTCATTTAAGAGCTGCTGAGCATTTTAGAGAAGGGTTAGATTTTTCTATGTGTTCTGTGGTGGACTTGGGTTATGCTGATTTAGAAAATGTAGAAAGTCTAAAGTTTAGAGAAGGGGCGGTTGTTGATTTGTCAGGGGTAAAAAATATGCCTCATGATGTAGATGTTGCTTCTTGTTCTAGAATTGAATTGGGCAAATGTGATTTATCTGTGATTGATAATTTAAAATTTAGGGATATGTCTACCGTTATATTAGATAAAGCTTATAATTTACCAGAAGATTTAGATGTATCTATGTGTCATAAGGTTGTGCTTAGTGGTTGTGATTTAAGTGGGCTAAAAAATCTTAAATTTAGAAAAGATGCAATAGTTGAGTTTTATACATCAAGATATAATTTTTTTACTGAAACAGATAAATTTCCTGAAGTTTTAGATTTTTCTGGTTGTGATAGAGTTGATTTAACTGATTGTGATGTATCTGGTGTAAAAGATTTGAAATTTGGAGATAATACAAGACTGGATTTAGCCTGTATAAAAGGGTTGAAAGGTGTTTTAGATTTCTCAACTTGCATAGATATTAATATGAAGGCTTGTAATTTGCAAAATGTTACAGATATGAAGTTTGGTAGAAAGGCTATAGTTGATTTAAGGAGTGCTGAGAATTTTCCTGAAGTTTTAGATTTTTCACAATGTTCTAAAGTAGATTTGACCAATTGTAAATTTAATGGAGTAAAAGAAATTAAGTTTGGCGAAGGTTCTAATATAGATTTGTGGAACGCAAGCAATTTGCCAGAAGTTTTAGATTTATCTATGTGCTCTAACGTTAGAATGACGAGATGTGATTTAACAGGTGTTAAAGAAATTAAATTTAGAGATAAAAATCAAGCTGGAGAATTTTTGAACGACGCTATCAATGTCTTGTGGGATATTGTTTGTGTTGGAGATAAAGAAAAGATAAACACTTTGTCTGTTAATGGTGGTTTTGAGTTGTAATTAAAGTAGGGTAATTAGATAGTTAGTAATAAAAAATGCTTTACTTTTTATTTTTTTATGATATTAAAGGCTGACTTAAAAATAGGCAGAGAATCGCTAAAACGGTTTATCTATTTGTTTTTATGTAATTTAATCCCGTAGAAGAACAGCCATGTTCAGACTACGGACCTTTGTATTTAACAATTTTAAGAATTGAGGTTATCAAATGGCTAAGTCTAAAAAGAAAATTTTAGGTTTAATCAAGCTTCAAATCCCTGCAGGTAAGGCAAACCCTTCTCCTCCAGTAGGTCCTGCTTTGGGTCAAAAAGGCTTGAACATCATGGAATTTTGTAAAGCATTCAACGCTGCTACACAATCTATGGAACCAGGTATTCCTGTTCCAGTTGTAATTACAGCTTTTGAAGATAAGAGCTTTACATTTGTTACAAAGCTTCCTCCAGTTGCTTACTACATCAAAAAAGCTGCTGGTGTTAAGTCTGCAGCTAAAACTCCTGGTAAAGAAGTTGCTGGTAAGATTACTATGGCGCAAGTTAAAGAAATCGCAGAAGCTAAATTACCAGATTTGAATTGTTCAACAGTAGAAGCAGCTATGACTATGGTTAAAGGTCAAGCTATTTCTATGGGTATTCAAGTAGCGGAGTAAGACAATGGCTGGAAAAAGATTAGAAAATGCTTATAAGAATGTAGATAAAAATAAAAGCTACTCTTTGAAAGAAGCAATTCAATTAGTAAAAGCTAATGCTGTTGCTAAGTTTGATGAAACAATTGATTTGGCTATCAACTTAGGTGTTGACCCTAAGTATGCTGACCAAATGGTTCGTGGTGTTTGTGGTCTTCCTCATGGTAACGGTAAAAAGATCCGCGTTGCTGTTTTAGCTCAAGGCGAAAAAGCTGATGAAGCAAAAGCTGCAGGTGCTGATATCGTTGGAGCTGAAAACCTTGTTGACTCTATTTTAGCTGGCAAGATTGATTTCGATCGTTGTATTGCTACTCCTGATATGATGGGAATGGCTGGTCGTGTTGCTCGTGTTTTAGGTCCTAAAGGCTTAATGCCAAACCCAAAACTTGGCACAGTTACAACTGATGTTGCTAACGCTGTTAAAAAAGCAAAAGCTGGTGAAGTTCAATTCCGTGTAGAAAAGAACGGTATTGTTCATGCTGGTATTGCTAAAGCTTCATTTGATGAAGATAAAATTTATGACAACGCTAAAACTTTCATTGATACAATCTTGAAAGCTAAACCACAATCATTAAAAGGTACTTATTTAAAGAAAATTTCTATAAGTTCTACAATGGGTGTTGGTGTTAGAGTTGACGCTACAGCTTTGTAATTTAAAGCATTATAGCATATAAGTTTAGGCGAGTTGGTTTATGTATCAACTCGCTTTTTTGTTTTTAAAATATGATTTAAAAAAAATACTTGATTTTTTATTTTTGTGTGATAGGTTTTGTCTACTAATTATCTTTTTTGGTCTATTATTACTGAATTGCTGATTCTCGACTATATGTGATGATGTAACTTTAGGCTTCTATATATAACCTTAAAGTCAAACAAATTAAAAAATTGTTTTTATGTACGTAATGTTATTTTTGGCAGTAGCCGGAGCTCTTTTTTTTCTTATTTATAAAAAAGAAGTAGGTCTGTTTATGAAACAGAGTGATGGCAAAAGAGGCGGGGTTCTCTTAGGTACATTTGTGTGGGCTTGTATCGGAATTGGATACTGCCTGGTTCATTATGATGATGTGCCTGAAGCAAAACTTGTTTCTGATGCAGAGATTGTTCTACCTGATGGGTATGATATATCATCTCAGAAAGTTGTGAAAGCTTATTTTGTATGTAGCTGTTGCAATAAGCAGACAAAGACAATGGATCCTTTTCATCATTATGATAAGAGAGTAGTCATTTTGGACAATGGGCGTAAACTTGCATTTTCGGTTAATAGTCCTGAATTTGATAAATGGGACGTTATAAAAGCTGGAGATGTTTGCTCATATGTGAAGAAAACAGATAAATTGGGAGTACTACTTGAGGATTTTTATTTTCCCGTAGCACCACAATTTGTATGTTATGATGATGAAGAAGACAATCTTTATTATTTGTAGTAGTTTAAGCTCCCAGTTTGGGGGCTTTTTTTGTTTAAAAAATGTCAAAATATGTGTTGACATTGTATTCTTTGCATGTTAGTTTTTGTCCACTTACTTATTTTTCAGTCTATTATTTACAAGTCGCTGATTCTCGACTATATGTGATGATGTAACTTTAGGCTTCTATATATAATCTTAAAGTCAAACAATTAAAAATCTATCAAGTATGCATGATGAGCATCAAATGGTAATTCTGGAACAAGGTTCCGGAGAGATGACTGTTCTGAACAACGGACAGGGTGACGGTATGAAAAAGCTGAAGAAACTTGTTTACATCTTGGCTTTTATGTTTATTCTTGCCGGTGGCGTAATTTATGTGAAAAACGTATTTACCGATGCAAGAGAGGAAATTGTAGCAGCTAAAAAGCAAATGAAAGCAGAACAAGCGGGAGCCATTCTTTTACCAAACGGATATGAAATACATCCGGTAAAGGTTGATTTGCACCGCGTATATGCTAAAAACGGTTTGATGGTTGCGGATAAGCTTACCGATGGCGAAAAACTTGTTGTACAGTTTGAAAATGAGCGACAGCTGTTTTTTACTCTTGAACAGTATGACAATAATCCTTGGCGTTTGGTAAATAAAGGAGATGTTTGCTCACAGGTAAAAAAGTTTGATAAAAATAAGGTGCTTGTTAGCGAAGAATATCTGCCGGTATCGCCGGAGTTTGTCTGCTATGATGCCAAAGCTGATAAGGTTTACTGTAATTAGCTTTATTGTTTAATCTCTAAATACAGTAATTATGTTTTGGTTAATTATATTTCTGATATTGGTTGTCGTATTTTGGAAGGAGATAATTTCCTTTTTTAAGAATATGACACCTGATGATGTAATACTGTTTGTGGTATGTGTTGTAATTGGAGGTATAGCTCTTCTTATTATAACTTATCCTTCGTAACAAAAAGCAGATGGCTTCGTTTGAGATATTTATCTGACAGCAAAATTAAGCTCCCGATTTGGGAGCTTTTTTTGTTTAAAAAAATATTAAAATAGGGATTGACATTATGGTATTTTTATGCTATTTTTTGTCTACTTACTTATTTTTCAGTCTATTATTTACAAAGTCGCTGATTCTCGACTATATGTGATGATGTAACTTTAGGCTTCTATATATATACACTAAAGTCAAACAATTAAAAAATTAAAATGAACATGAAAAAATTTGTTCTCGTCCTTGTAGGACTTTCTGTGTTAGGCTATTTCGCCTACAATGTTGCTATGGATTCTTTTGTAAAAGTGAATCCCAGACAACGTGCTGTGAAAACGGAGTGGGGTAAAATTCAAGACACCACTTATTCTCCGGGCCTTGTATGGTTCATTCCGTATTCAAAGGAGATGGGTAACGAAGTGTTTGTCGTTGATGTAGAACCTCAGAGGTATGCATATAACATAGACGCGAGAACCAAGGATATGCAACGTGTATCTTGGAATTGTGCTGTACTGTGCGAAATGAACGAAGACCGAATTCATGTAATGTATGACAAGTATGTCAATTATACAGAATATGAACAGAAGGTAGTTCGTGATTTGGTGCAAACAACAATGCTGTCACTTTCTTCTATGGCGGACTTCTGGTCTATTGCCGGCAATGAGAGAAACATGATTACAACTGCTGTTGAGTATATCGTAAATGACCAATTGATGGCAGAAAATCTTGTTTCTATTTCATCGTTTAGGATACTGAACTATAGTGCATCTCCTGAATTTGAAGCTCTTCTTGAGCAGACAATTCAGGCAAAACAGGGCGTAACTTTGGAGCAGTATAAGGCAGAAATGGCAAAGCAGGCTACAGAGCGTGTTAAGCAGGAGGCTATTCAGACGTATGAAAGAATGGCTGCCGAAATTAAAGCTCAGGGTATTGAAATCCAGATTAGGGCTGAAGCTTTGAAGGATAATCCGTTTGTTGCTCAGTATGAGCTTGCAAAAGCACTGCAGAAGTGGAACGGAAATATCTCTTTGCCTCAGACTTTGACTATGATGGAAGGTGCTAACGGTGGTGCTTCTATTTTCCCATTCATCGGTATTAACGGTGGTAACGGTGGAAAGGGTGGTACAATTGCTCCTATTATCGGACTTAATGGTAACAATGGTGGCAACAATAATCAGTAATATCTAATCTTTTATTGTTATGAAGATTTTTTTGATAGTGCTGTTTGTGATGCTTATCATTGCATTCAGAAAGGAAATAGTTTCTTTTTTTCGCGGTTTTAATGCGGAAAAGGAAATTAAAGAAGATGGTTCGATTGTTATAGGCCCTTATGTCATTACTTCGGTTAAGATTGTTGACAAATTCAAGGACGATCGTGATAGTTGGGACTGTATACGGATGTTTACTTTTACTTTTGAAAATGGACGAATTATTACTAAAAAAGTTTTCAATATTTGGTATACATGTAATCAATGGTACTATATAGATGAAGGCAGTGTATGTAGTTGCGTCCAAAAATTTAATAGTAAAGGTCATCTTGTTTCTGAACGATACTATCCTATTCAACCTGAACATCTATGCTATCGAAGATGGTCTTGCAAACCGTACTATAAAAATTAATTATTTAAATGTAGGAAAGTTATGCAGATTTTTTGGATAGTAATAGTTGTGATACTTGTTATCACGTTTGGGAAGGACATCGTTTCTTTTTTCCGCGGTTTCAAAGCGGTAAAGGAAATTAAAGAAGATGGTTCGATTGTTATAGGCCCTTATGTCATAACTCCGGTTAAGGTTGTTTGGAATGACTATTATTCGAATGATTATTCAAGAATAGTGATGTTTACTTTTGACAATGGACGAACTATTGCGAGGACTGTTATAGGACGTCGTAATTTATGGCGGTATATAGGCAGAGATAAAGTCTGTAGCCGTGTTCAAGAGTTCAATAGTAATGGTCTTCTTGTTTCTGATAACTATCTACCTGTTCCTCCGGAGAATGTGTGTTATCGTATGTGGTCATGCAAACCGTATTATAGGCGTTAACAATTTAAATCTAAGAATGATATGTTGACATTTTTTGCAATTATAGGTGTGGTACTGCTTATTACTTTTAGCAAAGAGGTATTTTCTTTTTTGAAAAATATCTTCAGTAAGGTTACTCCTGTGTTAAAAAATAAAGCAGGGAATGTTTCTTCTTCTGTAAAAACTTTTGTGGAAGGAATGAACGAAGAGATAACAAAGAAAACTCTTTTTGGGAAGTATGTTGTTTCACCTGTGAAGATAGTTGAGATACGTTACAGAGCTAGAGGTGTTTACTACGATAACGTAGAAGATATTGATACCGTTTACAATATTGTTTTTACTTTTGATAACGGTAGAAAATTTTCTTTTTACGTTTGTGCGGTATCAGGAATTGATTGGCAACTTCTTGCTGTTGGCGATACTTGTAGTCACGTTCAAAAGTTCAACCGCAAAGGACAACTTACTTTTGAGGAGTATTTGCCTGTTCCACCTGAGAGTGTTTGCTACAGTGCGTTCGGACAGCCTTATCATCGCAATTACCATTCATATTAAGCAAAAGCCCCCAACAAGAGGGGGCTTATGTATAACATCTAAAATGAACAAGATATGTTTTGGATAATTATAATATCGATACTTTTGTTTACGTTCAGAGATGAGATTGTTTCTCGTTTTGTGTTTGATGAAGACAATAGAAGAGTCGTGAAGCTAAAGTTGGTAATAGGTATAGTGGTTTTGCTAGTAATTTCAGGCTTGGTACACTATTGTGTGAGAAATACTAGGGTAATTACTTTAGAGGATGCAGAACAAATTGTAGTCTCTGAACCTCAGACGTCAGCTGTAGTGAATGATATTGTTGTACCAGATGGATATGAGCTGATACCTTTGAAAGTTGTAGATGCTTGCTTTGTCTGTAAAGATTGTGGCACACAAAAGTCTAAACCAGGATGGCATAATCCTGATAGAAAAGTAATAACTTTCAAAAATGGAAGAAAAGTTACTTTTTGGAAAGATAGTCAGGATTATAAAAACTGGGCTAGTGTTGGTAAAGGTGATATTTGTTCATACATCAGACAAGTTGATGAACAAGGAGTGCTTGTTAAGGATATGCTTCTTCCTGTAGCTCCTGAGTTTGTTTGCTTTGATACAGAAAAAGATATCGTTTCATATCGCAACTAGAATTAGAGCCCCTCGCAAGGGGCTCTTTTTTTATTTTTAAATTAAATCTTAACTTGTGTTGTGTATTATGTACGCTATTGAAGTTTATGTAGGAGTTGGATGTGAGTAAGATTTATTTTGTAGCTATATTGTGTGGAAGTATCTTTTGTGCAACATCATCTTTTGCACAACTTAGCGCTAATCCTTGGGTTAATGCTAATACTAAAGAACAAGTAGAGCAAGTGTATGAAAAACATCAACGTCGTGGTTATAAAGCTACAGATATGGAATATGTTGGCGATAGTACTGTTATTATAGAAAAAACAAAAGAGCATATTGAAGAATTAAAAAAACAAGATGAACCAACTTTTGTTGAAAAAGTTACTGCAGGTTTAGGGGCTAAAGCTAAAGAAAATGTTGAAGCAAAAGTTGAAGAAAAAGTATTAGAAGAAATTGCTTCTGAAGAAAGTAGTGCGCCTACACCATCTTTTGATATTGGTGCTAAAGTTGACAGTGTGAAAAATAGCTTTAAATTACCAAAAGTTAATGTTAATGGTATGATTAGAAAATTTGAGCAGTCTATTGGTGTAGACTTCAAAGCTATGGCTAGAAAATTTAAATAAGGAATAAAAATGAAACCGGTTGTTATTTTAGTAAAACCACAACTTGCAGAAAATATTGGTATGGTTGCAAGAGCTATGAAAAATTGTGCAATCTCAGAGCTTCGTCTTGTTGCGCCAAAACAATCTCATACAGAGCAAATTGCTCTTCGCGCTTCTTCTAATTCTGAAGAGGTTTTGCTAAATGCAAAAGTTTATGAAGATACAAAATCTGCTATTGCAGATTTAGAAGTGGTTTATGCTTCAACTGCTCGTCCTCGTCATCAAGTTAAGGAGGTTATGACAGCAGAACATATGGCAAAAAATTATCCTCATGATAAAAAAGTTGGTTTTATGTTTGGTTGTGAGCGTACCGGTTTGGAAAATGAAGATATTGCGCTTGCTAACAAAATTATTGAAGTACCGCTTAACCCAGAGCATGCGTCGCTTAACCTCGCTCAAGCGGTGCTTATCGTTGGTTATGAATATTATAAAACCACAATTTCTCAAGAGCCATCTCGCTTTGTTACAAATGGTGGAAATATTGCACCAAAAGAAAAGGTTTTGCGCTTTTTGGATATGCTTAATGCAGAAATAAAAAAATCTCCTCGCTTAAAAGATGAAGATCATATTCGTTCGTTAATCCTCAATATAGATAATATTTTCACACGTGCAGAGTTGACAGAGCAGGAGGTTAATTCGCTGTATGGTGTTGTCAATATCCTTTTAAATAAGGGGGATGTGCTAAAGCACGGTCATAATCGTTAATTTGCTCCCTTATGTACCTTTTTTTGTACACCGCGGTCGCAAATTAACTTCTAGCACCGCACTTTATCCCACCCGTGGCTAATTTATTTATATGAGTTATTTCGCAAAATTTCCCTCATTTAATGCATGATGAGATAAAATTCATGTACTTCTTTGTACGACTTTTATTTTCATTCCCCTCAAGACCATCTCTATCTATCTAAAATTTCCTCCATTTAAACACATGACGAGATAAAATTCATGTACGCTTTTTTATGTACACCGCGGTGGCAAATTCACTTCTAGCACCGCACTTTATCCCACCCATGGCTAATTTGTTTATTGGTGTTAGGGTGATATAATTTTCCTTTACATAAGCTATATTTTATGTTAGAATTGTAGCATATTTGGGAGGATAGTATATGTTTGTAGCGATTGATAATACAGAAATGAATGTTCACCAAGTTGATAGGTGGATTAAAGATAATCGTGATGTTAATAGAGGTATTATAACTCCTGAGTTTGCTATGGAAGTTCTATCTAAAACTAATCATTTAGCTAATATTAAAATGGTTTTGAAGAATATTAGAGAAAATTGCGATACTCCAGAAAAAATTGCACCATATAGAGAATTTATTCTATCTTGTGTTGATAGGCGTGAGATGAGTGAGCAAGCTATGGATATGTTGCAAGAAATGGCGAAATTATGTGGTTGCAAAGATGAGCTTGAGACTATCAATAAAAAAGATAAGATGTTTGGGATGCGTGATTGCGATAAGGCTGTGATTGTAGTTTGTACCAATGAGAACTTTGTAGAGGATATATCTAGCTATAAAATGGTTCGTTTTGAATATGGCGATAAACATGGTAGCCTTTATGATATTAGAATTCGTGAAGGTTGCAAATTGCCAAAAGTGTGTGATTTTTCTAGCCAAACTGGTTCTGCTGATGGACATTATATTACTCTTAGTGACAATGTTGACATGGCAAATGTTGATAAAATGATTTTTGGTAAGGGTGATAGAGTTGAGTTTGGTATGTATGATATGATTCCTAGTGCAAAAATGGGATGGAGTATAAAAAGTTGTTGTGCAGAAAATTTGCATGGTAAGATAGACGTATCTATGTGTCATACTGCAGATTTTTCTAGTTGCGATTTGAAGGATATTGAAGATTTAAAAACAGAAAATGTGAAATTTCTTGTTTTTAAGTATGCAAAAAACTTTTTCAAAGAATATCATTTTAAAAATAATCAGAGAGTTGATTTTAAGGGCATAAAATTTGATAAAGATGCTAAAATATCTTTTGAAAATGTTAATAAAGTTTGGTTTTATGAAAATAAATTTCCTAAAGTTTTAGATTTGTCTGGTTGTGATGAAGTATCGTTGTTCCATTGTGATTTTAGTCAAGTAAAAGAAAAGAATTTTAAAGTAGGATCGAAAATTAGTATTGCAGGAGAAGTTCCTGATGATTTTGATTTTTCTTATTTTAGTGAAGTTATAATTTCAGATTGTAATTTAAGTAATGTTAAAGATTTAAGATTTAAAAATGGAGCTAAAGTTGTTATTACTGATTCTGTTGAATGTAATAAACTTTTAGATGTTTCTAATTGTGGGGAAGTTTATTTTGGTGCAATACCTGACAAAGATAGTAAAGAAGAAACATTATTTGATGTACCAAAGATTAAAAAAATTAAGTTTGAAGATGAAGAACAGATGAAAAAATCTTATATTAAAAGAGATTATAGAAAATTTGTTTTTGCAGAAAGTGTTGTAGGTGCAACAGTAAAAAAGATTGCTAGTGTTTTTGGTGGTAGGGATAAGGATTAAGAAGGTATTTTCTTTTCGTGTATAGACCTTATTTTTATATTTACATTTAATAAGCCTGTTTATATGATTGGGAAAGCTTAAAATATTTCCCTTTTGAAAGGTTTTTTTGATGTTGAAGTTTTTATTTTCTTTGATTGTTGGACTTTTTATGTGTGTTGCAAATGCATCTGCACAGTTGAATGTTAGTATTAGTGGAGCAACACAAGCTCCAATTCCGGTGGCTTTTCCTAAGATTATGTCTGATAATAGTGGGGTAGGCGCTTTTTTAGGTTTTTCTTATGCTAATAAAGTGCGTGATGTTGTGCTTGCAGATTTAGAGCGCAGTGGCTTGTTTAGAATTGTTAATGAGCGTAGCTATATTCAAGACTTTAAGAGCATGGATGATATGCCTATTTTTGGGGACTGGAGAGTAATTAATTCTCAAGTTGTGGTGCAATCAGCTGTTTTAGAAGAAAAGGGTAATGAATTAGAGCTTACTTTCAAATTATGGGATGTGATTAGTCAAAAAGAATTATTGCATGAAATTTATTCTGCAGATAAAAAATCTTGGCGTAGAATGGCGCACTCTATGGCGGATGCTATTTATGAAAGATTAACAGGTGATAAGGGATATTTTAATACTGTAATTGCTTATATTTCTGAATCTGGTCCATCTAGCAGAAAAGTTAAACGTTTGGCTTTAATGGATCAAGATGGTGATGGACATCAGTTCTTAACTAGTGGTGCAAATTTGGTGCTTACACCTCGTTTTTCTCCAGATATGAGATATATTGCTTATCTTTCTTATGTAAATAACAAACCAAGAGTTTATATGTATGATCTTAAAAGTCAAAGAACAGAGCTTTTGGGCAACTTCCCTGGTATGACTTTTGCGCCATCTTTCTCACCAGATAGCAAATATATTTTGTTAAGCTATGCTAAGAATGGAGTTACAGATATCTATGAAATGGATTTAGAGACTCGTCAGAGTAAAAAACTTACTTCTGGACCAAGTATTGATACTTCTCCAAATTACTCTCCTGACGGTCAAAAAATCGTGTTTAATTCTGATAGAGGTGGCAACCAACAACTTTATGTTATGAATAGAGATGGTAGCGATGTTCAACGCATTAGTTTTAGACAGGGTAGTAGATATGCAACTCCTGTATGGTCTCCTCGCGGTGATTATATCGCATTTACTCGTATGCAAGGTAATGATTTTTATATTGGGGTTATGTATCCTGATGGAACTGGCGAACGTACTTTGGCAACTGGATTTATTGTTGAAGGTCCAACTTGGTCACCTAATGGTCGTGTGTTGATGTTCCAACGTCAAAATAGAGGAACAGCAAGAACAGATGCGCCAGTTCAACTTTATTCTGTTGATATTACTGGGCAGAATGAACGTATGGTTATTACACCTGGAGATGGTTCGGATCCTGCTTGGTCGCCATTGTTGCAGTAACATTCCAACCGCTCCGAAAGGGGCGGCTTTTTGTTGACATAGGAGGATATTTTTAGTATAATGCATGTATATAGAGGTAATTAAGGAGGAATACAATGACTGATATTAGTGATATAATGAGTGAGATAATGAGCGATATAGCAGATAAAACTAATGTAGAAAAAGAAAAAATCAGAAAAGAGCAAGAGGAAAAAGCTAGAAAAGCTGCAGAGTTAATGAGGAAGGAAGAAGAAAGGGTTAGAAAAGAAGCGGAAGAAAAAGCAGAACAAGAAAGAGTAAAAAAAGAGCGTGAAAAATTTTATAGCGGAAAATGTTCTTTGTATCCTGAAGTATATGAACGTTATTTAAAAGCAGGTTATAAACCAACTCCAAATTCTATGCATCCTATTAGTAGCGATAGAGACTTGCTTGCTCATTGTAGAGTTTGTAACGAGGTTATTGATAGTAGAAATATGATTGAAAAGATCGCTAGCTATTATAAGGGTGAATCATATTATAAAGTAGAACATCCTTGTTTGGCAAAAATTGTTAAGTTGGCATCTGATTATGGTATGCCTAAAGAAGATTTTAATAATTTGTTAGGTTATGCTACTTCACCAGATGTTTTAGATGCTTTAGTAGATGCAGGGGCTGATATACAACAATTTCCGATGAAAGAGATGATGCATTATTATGGTTTATCGACTGGAGAAGTATCGGATATGAGAGTTACAAATTTTCATGATGATATTGAATTTTTTCCATCTCCTAATTATGCTGTGGCGAGAAATATTAAAAAAACTATCAAAAAAGTTTTAGAATATGGTTTTGACACAAATAAAGTTGCTAAAATATTATCTGATGGTAGTTATGATGCTAAATTATTGCAAGGTTGTTTAAATGAAATAGAAAAAGATGTAATGCGTGAAAAACGTGAAAGAGAGCTAAGGGAAATACGTGAAAGAGAGGAAAAAGCCTTTAGAGAAGAACAAGCTAAATTA
>JAZQTW010000004.1:0-9168 GCA_045630985.1 Alphaproteobacteria bacterium | reverse complement strand
GTCTTTTGCATTATTAAGCGTTTATATTGATAATAAAAATACTATATCCTCGTATGAAGATGCACCTGTTTTTAAAGATTTTTCTTCAAAAATCAATAATATATCAACTATAAAAATACAAACAAGCTCTCAAGAATTGACACTTGAAAAACAAACAGATTTGTGGGTTATAAAAGATTATTCAGAATTACCTGTGTATCAGGAACGTATAAAACAATTTTTAATAGCTATAAACAACATGCGTTTTTATGAAAAAAAATCAAATAAAGTTGAAGATTTAAAATATTTTGGATTTTCTTCATTAAAAGACAAGAATTCTCCAATGATACATGTTTTATTATCTGATAGTAATAATAATTATTTTGCTGAGTTTGATATTGGTTGGTATAATATGGACTTAGGAAGAGGTGCTAAATCTGCATATATAAAATTAAAAAATCAATTTCAAGTTTGGTTAGCTGAAGTTGACTTTTTTGATTTATCTTTAAATAAGAATTATTGGACATATAGTTCTTTATGGAATCTTCGTTTTGGCAGATTCATTAGTTATAATAATGTAGAAGATAGTATAAAATTAATGAATTTAGTAAAAGAATTACTTAATATCTATGTTATTAATGTTACTAACGATATAAAAGGAAAAGAGATAGAAAAAATTCATGTTATATCTGAAAATAACAATGATTTTAATCTTGTTTTTTATAAAACAACAGATAATAAGTATTTTGTAAAATATGAATTCATAAATTTTCCTAATGGAAATCATTTTGAATTTTTTGCCAAACATATTGAAAATAAATATTTAGAAATAAACGAATCTGATTGGAAAAGGATAAAAGATGTTATCAATAAAAAGCCATAACACATTAAAAAACTTAGCTGTTATTTTTGGTGTAATATTATCTGTTACATTAATATTGGTAAAATTATTTGCTTTTATAAAAAGTGGATCTTTAGCTGTTTTTTCATCACTAATAGATAGTGTTACTGACTTATTTGCGTCTACCGTTTCTTTTTTGGCTGTTTATTTCTCTTCTAAGCCTGCATCTATTAACCACCGTTATGGTTTTGGTAAGACAGAGGCTTTAAGCGCCCTACTCCAAGCTTTATTTGTTGGGGCATCAGGTTTGTTTGTTATTGTAGATGGAATTAAAAGATTGATTAATCCTGTAGAGATTAATCAAATTGATATAGCTATTTATATTATGGTTTTCAGTATTATTTCTACTTTGTTTTTGGTTTTATTTCAAACTTATGTTGCAAAAAAAACAAACTCTCTTGCTATAAAAGCTGATAGAGCACACTATGTTGTAGACTTTTTAACTAATTCAACTGTTATTATTTCTCTTATTTGTGTTCATTTTTTTGGTTTTTATCTTTTTGATGTAATTGCAGGTCTTTTTATATCAGTTTATCTATTATATAATGCTTATTCTTTGGCTAAAGAATCTATAGATTTAATTACAGATAGAGAATTATCAAATGATATAAGAAAAAATATTGAACATATTGTTTTAGAAACAGATGGTGTTTTAGGTATGCATGATTTTAGAAGTAGAAGCTTGGGTGATATTTATTTTATTGAATTACACTTAGAATTGGATGGAAACATTTCTCTATATTCAGCACATGATTTAACTAATATTGTTGAGAAAAAAATAACAGAATCTTATCCTAATAGTCAAATTTTAATACACCAAGATCCATATGGTGTAAACGAAGAAAGAATTGACCATAAATTAAGTAAATAAATATTTGTTATTTTTTAGCCTTTAATTGACCACATGCAGCCAATATATCTTGTCCTCTTGGTACGCGTATTGGTGCTGCAAAACCAGCTTTATCTAAAATTTGTGAAAATTCCTCTATTGTTTTTCTATCACTAGGTTCAAAACCACATCCCGGCCAGGGATTAAATCCTATTAAATTAAAAGTTGCTCTTAATTTATATTTTCTCAAAAGCGATATTAATTCTTTTGCATGCTCTGCGCTGTCATTTATTCCTTTTAATAATAGATATTCAAATGTTATATATCTACTATGATCTCCCTGCTGATATTCCGAACAAGCCTTCATAACCTCTTCTATTTTATATTTTTTATTTATAGGCATAATCTGAGAGCGAATCGTATTATTTGGAGCGTGTAATGATACAGCTAATCTAACACCTGTTTTTTGTAATGCCTCAACTATTTTTGGAGCAATACCAGATGTTGACATTGTAACACGACGACGAGAAAGTGAAATACCTTCATTATCTGTTATTATATTTAAAGCCTTTACAACGTTATCAAGATTATTTAGAGGTTCACCCATTCCCATTACAACAATATTTGATAAATATCTTGTCTCATTTGTTGGGCTAGGCCACTCTTTGTAAACATCTCTTGCTACCATAAATTGACCAACAATTTCTCCAACAGTTAGGTTTCTTGTGAGTTTTTGGCTACCTGTATGGCAAAATTTACACCCCATTGCACAACCTACTTGTGTTGAAATACAAACAGCTCCCCTATCCTTTTCTGGGATATAAACCATTTCAACACGCTCACCATCTTTAAATTCTAATAACCATTTATGGGTCTTATCTATAGATATTTGTTCTTTTACAATTTTAGGCCTTGTAATAGTATATTTTTCTTCTAGTTTTTTTCTAAAACTAAGAGAAAGGTTACTCATTTTATTAAAATCAGTTTCACCATGAAAATATATCCATTGCCACAACTGTTTTGCTCGAAAAGGCTTTTCACCGAAATTAATTATTTCAGCATTTAATTCTTCTCTAGTAAGTTCTGTTAGTTCAATTTTATCAGTCATTTCTATTTACATTTAGCACTAATTGCACGATACGCTTTACTAAAGCCAGATAATGAATATGTATCTTTTGTTTTTGTACCTTTAAAAGATACACCTTCAACTGTTAGTTTTTGACCACGTTTCATCTCGTTAACAAGTTTTTTATCTGTTGCACTATCTGGAGCCCATGCGTTTGAACCATCTGTAAACAAGTTACTAAATGTTGTAGCGCCAATTTTTACTACAACTTTTGAGTTTTTCTTATAGTTATATCCGGCAACAAAATTTACAACATCATAACTTTTTTCAGCAGGGCGACGTGTAACAATAGCATATATATCACCTCTTACTTTATAATTTCCTTCATCTTTTTTTGGTGTTGAAGCCACATAACACACAGTATTTCTACCTTCTTTATAAGAATAAGCAGTCCAATCACCATATTCTCCTAACTCTACTGGAGTATTTGCAAATGCAGGAGCAGATAAAATAGTTACTAAAAAGAGAAAAACATACTTTTTCATTGATATAAATCCTTAATAAATTTCATTTTGTTATATTATATTTAATACTTTTATAATAAACCATTAATAACTTAATTAAATCACAAAAAAAGAGGTAAGAATGTTTCATCAAGAATACATCAATCCAAAAAAATTGATAAACAATAAAGATATTTTAAAACTTTTTAATCTTGTTGAAAAACATGGTGGTAGATTACGATTTGTTGGTGGTGCTGTAAGAGATGCTATCACTGGTTTTCCACGTTCTAATATTGACTTAGTTACAGATTTATCTCCTTCTGAGTTTTCTGATATGTGTGATGATGAAGGTTTAAGATGTGTTCCTATAGGTATACAGTTTTTCACTATAGGAGTTATGGTTAATAAAAGTTTTTTCAAAGTAACATCATTAAGCCCTGAAGAAGATAATATTAAAGATGAATGGAAAACAGATGCTTCAAAACGTGACTTAACTATAAATGCTGTTTATGCAGATGAAAAAGGGAATGTTTTTGATTATTATAATGGTATAAAAGATTTAGAGAATGGCGTTATTAAATTTATTGGAAAACCAGAAGAAACTATAAATGCTGACTATATCAGAATAATGAGATTTTTCAGATTTTGCGCTATGTTTGGTAGAAAAATTGATAGAAAATCTCTAAAAGCATGTGTTAAAAACAAATCATTACTTAAAAAAGTTTCTATAGATAAAATTAAAGATGAATTATTTAAGATAATGATGGCACCATTTGCTGTTAGAGCTCTTGAATTAATATTTGATAATGGAATCCTAGATTTTATGGTAGCTCCACCGAAAAATCTAAACAATATGGATAAACTAGAAAGCCTTATAAAAAATCTGAATATTGATAAAAACATTATAAGACGCATTTTTGTTATTTTTGAACCTGATTCTAAAAGAGCTAATAGATTAGCTGATATTTTTAGATTAACTAGAGAACAAAAAGAGTATTTTTTAGACCTAACATCTGCTAAATTAACAGCATCAAATTTTAAAGACACTGTATCAACAAACAAATCAATTTATTTATATGGTAAAGATATTTGCAAAGATAGATGGTTATATTTAAATTTAGAAAATAACAACATAAAAGAAATAAAAGAAGTTTTAAATACACTGGATTCAACATCAATAGGTGAGTTTCCTATAAACGGAAAAGATCTCATCAAAATCGGAGCTGATACAAAATTTATTGGGTTATATATTGATGTACTAAAAAAAGAGTGGTTTGAAAGTGGATGTTTATTATCTAAAACAGATTTATTAGAAAAATATAAAGAAACTTTTCAATAAAACTAAAAATTATTTATTTTCAAACACTTACAAAATGTTCTATTTTTTAACCATAGATAATATGTTTTTAAATTTTACACACATTCTATCATAAAACAATAAAAAATGCATACAGGCTCAAAAAATCCACCTTTATGCATTTTTCTACAAAAATTATAAAGTCTTTATTTTATCTCTTTTCTAGCATTTCAAGAATTGAGTTTAACTCTGCAGGATTTTTATACTCTATAGTTATTTTTCCCATATCGTTTTCTTTTGTATTAATTCTAACCTTCATGCCAATATTTTTTGTTAGAGTTTTTTCTATTTCTTTTATATTAGCATCTTTTTTTATTGCTTTATTTATTTTATTAATAGCACCAGTTTTTATATTATTAACTAATTCTTCTGTTTGACGTACAGTTAAACCCTTATTAATGATTTTTTGTGCAACTTCTTCAACATTAGCTAATCCAACTAAAACCTTTGCATGTCCTGCAGTTAATTCACCATTTTTGACATATTCTTGTACTATAACTGGTAATGTTAATAATCGTAATGTATTTGTTATATAACTACGTGACTTACCTATTATTTGTGACAAAGCTTCATGTGTGTGTGAAAACTCTGTTATTAATCTACTATAACCTTCAGCTTCTTCTATTACACTTAAATCTTCACGTAGCAGATTTTCAATCAATGCAACTTCTAAAACTTCTTGATTACTTAATTCTTTCTCTATAACTGGAACTTCTTTAAGTTCAGCAATTTTAGATGCTCTCCAACGTCTTTCACCAGCTATAATTTCATATTTATCATTATGTTTTCTAACCAATAATGGTTGAAGTACACCCTTTTCTTTTATTGAGCTAACCAAAGCATCTAAAGCTTCTTGATTAAATTCTTTTCTTGGTTGGTATCTACTTGGGTATAAAACATCAACAGACACCATTTTTATACCATTATCAGACACATCACCTGTATTTATATTATCCAAATTAAAACTTAAATCATCATCTCCAAGTAAAGCTTCTAACCCTCTACCTAATCCATGTTTTTTATTTAATGACATATCTATATCTCCTTTTCTCTCTTTAAAACTTCTTTAGCTAAACTTAAATATGCTTTAGCCCCAACACTCTTAAAATCATATATCAAAACAGGCATACCGTGCGATGGTGCTTCAGATATTCTAACACTTCTAGGAATTACAGTATTATAAACTTTTGCACCAAAATATTTTCTAACGTCTTTTTCAACCATTTGACTAAGATTATTTCTTCTATCAAACATGGTTAAAACAATTCCTTGTATATCTAGTTTTGAATTAAAGTTTTTCTTTATTATATTTATATTTTTAACTAAATCAGTTAAACCTTCTAATGCTAAAAACTCACTTTGCAACGGAACTATAACAGAATCTGATGATACCAATGCATTAATTGTAATTAAATTTAATGATGGTGGACAATCTATCAATACATAATCATACTTCCCATTTAGTGAATTTATCGCATTTTTTAATACATATTCTCTTTTATTTACATCTATCAACTCAATTTCTGCGGCTGCTAAAGATGGCGATGAAGGCAACATATCAAACTTTTTTATTTCTGTTTTAACAATAGCATCTTCTATCTTACAGTTATTTATCATTAGATCATATGTTGAGTATAAACATTTATTTTTATTTATACCTAATGATGTTGTTGCATTTCCTTGTGGATCCATATCTAATATTAAAACACGTTTTCCTATTGCAGCCATCGCAGTTGCAATATTTACAGTTGTTGTTGTTTTACCTACCCCACCTTTACGGTTTGCAATAGATATAACTTTAACCATTTCTTTTCCTCCTTAAATTTCTAATATATAATATTTTACCACTTTCATCTGTTTTACTTTGTATAATATCTAAATCAAACAACCATTTTTTCTGAGCAACTTCTAATTCTTCTTTATATTTACCTCCCTTAGGAAAGACTAATCTCGTATTTTTACTGCAAAATGGTTTTGAATATTCAACCAATTTATCTAACGATGCCATTGCTCTTGAAGATATTATATCAATATTAGGTATTTTAATATTTTCAATTCTATCATTTATAACTTCAATATTCAAATTCAATTCTTGCTTAACTGTATTTAAAAATATAGCTTTTTTAGATATACTTTCTATTAGATATATTTTCAAATCAGGAAACATTTGTTTTGATATGATCGATAAAACAATAGCAGGAAAACCAGCTCCAGAACCAAAATCACACATAACATCATCTGTTTCTTTAATAAACTGACATAACTGCAATGAATCCAATATATGCCTTTCCCATATATAAGGAATAGACGACTTACTGATTAAATTAAATTTACTATTCCACTCCAAAACCAGAGCTTCATACTTCTCTAACTCATCAACTGTTTCACGTGAAACATTATATAAATCTAAAATATTTTCCATATCAGAATACTATTTAATTACTTTTTTATTTTATATTAAAAAATAAAGTTATAAACACGATTATTAATTACTTTTCATATAACCTAAAATCGCAATTATAGCAGCTGGTGTTATACCTGAAATTCTAGAAGCCTCACCAATAGTTTCAGGTTTATATTTTTCCAACTTAACAACAACTTCTCTTGATAAACCACCAATCTTAGAGTAATCTATATCTTGTTTTATTTTTATATTCTCATCTTTCTTAAATAATTCTATATCACTAAACTGTCTTTTCATATATCCATCATATTTAGATTCTATATACAACTGCTCATAAACATCTTCCGACACATCATTTATCTCTGGTAAAATTTCACATATTGTTTCACGTGAAACACCGTCATAAGAAAGTATTTCAAAAAGAGATTTTCGATTATTACTTTTAACAAATTCCAATCCATATTTCTGATAATCTCCACTTTTTAAATACACCGACTTCACTTTATCACGTATATTATTTAAGCAACTTTCTTTTATTTTAAATACATTGTATCTATCATTAGAAACACAACCAATATCATATCCTTTTTTAGTTAAACGCAAATCTGCATTATCAGCTCTTAAATATAATCTATACTCTGAACGTGATGTAAACATACGATAAGGCTCATCAACACCTTTAGTTATTAGATCATCAATCATAACCCCGATATAACCTTCACTTCTATCTATATAAAAATCAGATTTATCAGAAGAATAAAGAGCCGCATTAACACCTGCAATCAAACCTTGCGCAGCTGCCTCTTCATATCCAGTTGTTCCATTTATTTGACCTGCTAAATACAATCCTTTCATTTTTTTCACAGCTAAAGAGTGATTTAATTCCAAAGGATCAACATAGTCATACTCTATAGCGTATGCATATTGAAGTATTTCTACTTTTTCCAACCCCTTCATTGTATGAATAAACTCATCTTGAACATCAGCAGGTAATGATGTTGATATACCATTAGGATATACAACATCAGTATCATACCCCTCTGGCTCTAAAAATATCTGATGACTAGTTCTATCTGCAAATTTCACCAATTTATCTTCAATACTAGGACAGTATCTTGGACCAACTCCTGTTATTAAACCAGAAAATAAAGCACATTTAGAAAAATTATCTCGAATAATTTTATGTGTGTTTTCATTTGTATATGTAATATAACAATCTATCTGTTTTTGTGAAAGAGTATCTGTTAAAAAGGAAAAAGGTATAGGTTTATCATCACCTTTTTGTTTTTCTAAAATATCCCAATTAATACTTTTAGCACTTAATCTTGCCGGAGTTCCTGTTTTTAATCTACCTAATTTCAACCCCATTTCTTTTAAATACGGTGTAATTCCACAACAGCTTTGATCACCTATTCTTCCCCCTATTGAGGTTTTATGACCAGTAAACATAACTCCATTTAAAAAAGTTCCAGCTGTTAAAACAACAGATTTAGATATAACTTTCTCTCCATTATCTAATTTTATTCCGTTAATTTTACCATCTTCAAACAATATACCTTCAACAGCTCCTTCTAATATATCAAGATTTTTTTGTTTACGTAAATATTCAAGCATATATTTTTTATATAATTCTCTATCAGCTTGAGCTCTTGGTCCTCTAACAGCTGGACCTTTTGAAGAATTTAACATGCGAAATTGTATACCTGCTTTATCTATAACTTTAGCCATCAAACCATCTAAAGCATCAATTTCTCTAACAAGATGTCCTTTACCCAAACCACCAATAGCTGGGTTACAAGACATTTCACCAATTTTATTAATTTTATGTGTTATCAATAAGGTTTTAACACCCATTCTAGCAGAAGCAGAAGCAGCCTCACAACCAGCATGACCTCCACCAACAACAATCACATCGTATTTCAAAATAAATCCTTTTTATTAATTAAAAATTTATTGAATTTTATTTATTTTATTTTTTTTTGCAAGATTTTTATTTATCAGTTTTTTTATTTATTTTCTTATTGACATATTATATTATTTATATATAAATAAAAATAAACACAATTTATAATAAAGGATATAAATATGATGACCAATATAAATAAATTGCAAAATGATAAATATTCAAT
>JAZQTW010000003.1:0-11776 GCA_045630985.1 Alphaproteobacteria bacterium | reverse complement strand
ATTTAGATGTATCTATGTGTTCTAAGGTTAATTTGAGATATTGTGATTTAGAGGGATTAAATCTTAAATTTAGAGAAGGGGCTGAGGTTGATTTATGGAATGCTAAAAATTTACCAAAAGATTTAGATGTATCTATGTGTTCTAAGGTAGATTTGTATGATAATGATTTAAGCGATGTTAAGGAGATTAAGTTTAGAGAAGGGGCAGAGGTTTATTTATATAATTCTACAAATTTACCAAAAGATTTAGATGTATCAATGTGTTCTAGATTGTGGTTACATGAGTGTGATTTAGAGGGATTAAATCTTAAATTTAGAGAAGGAGCAGAGGTAGAGTTATCTTGTGCTAGAAATTTACCTAAAGATTTAGATGTATCTATGTGTTCTAAGGTTAATTTGAGATATTGTGATTTAGAGGGATTAAATCTTAAATTTAGAGAAGGTGTAGAGGTAGATTTACGTTGGGCTAAGAATTTACCCGAAGATTTAGATGTATCTATGTGTTCTGAAGTTGATTTGGATTGTTGTGATTTTAGTGGAGTGAAAAAGATTAAATTTAAGGATAAAGAACAAAAAGAGAAATTTATGAAAGGTGCTGAGAATTTTAGTGGCGAAGTTGTTTATGCTGATGAAGATAAAAAGGAAAAAGAGGATAGTTCATTATTTTCTAGTATAAGTAAGAGATTAGGTTCTGGTGGTATGGGAGAGTAAAAATAATGTTTGTAGAGATTAATAATGTAGATATGAATGTTTACCAAGTTGATAGGTGGATTAAAGATACTCGTGATGCTAATAAAGATATTATAACTCCTGAGTTTGCTATGGAAGTTCTATCTAAAACTAACCATTTGGCTAATATTAAAATGGTTTTGAAGAATATTAGAGAAAATTGCGATACTCCAGAAAAAATTGCCCCATATAGAGAGTTTATTTTGTCTTGTGCTGATGGGCGTGAGATGAGTGAGCAAGCTATGGATATGTTGCAAGAAATGGCGAAATTATGTGGGTGCGAAGATGAGCTTGAGAAATTAAATAAAAAGGAAAAAGTTTATAGCAAAACAGACTGTGACAACACTATAATTGTTATTAATAAATTTGAAGATTTAAATGCGTATTTGGAGAGAGATAAACTTAGTGTTGTAGTTGATGCAGACGAATTTAATGTTGAAGCTGAATATATGGGTAATATTTCAAAGCTTAAATTTAAAAAGCCTACAAAAGTTGAGATGTATTGTTTGGCTTGCCCTAAAAAAATGGATTTTTCTAACTGTCCTGATGTAAGTTTAGCGTGGAGTGATTTATGGGACGTAAAAGAAATCAAATTTATGGAGGGTAGTGAAGTTTGTATGCAAATGGTGAAAAATTTACCAGCAAGGTTAGATTTTTCTAATTGTAGTTTTGTTAATTTAAGCAGTTGTGATTTTAAGGGTGTTGAGAGTATTAGATTTAGGAAAGGGTGTGAGCTTAAATTGATGGGAGCTCGTCGTTTACCAGAGGTTTTAGATTTATCTAAGTGTTCTATGGTTGATTTATCTGAAGCTGACTTAAGTGGTGTTAAGGAAATAAAATTTATGAAAGGTGCTAATGTTAAACTTTCTAGAGCAAGGAATTTGCCTGCGGTTTTAGATTTGTCTTTATGTGATGAAGTTGAAGGTTTATGTAGCAGTGATATTTTAGCTGTTGAGACATTTAAGTTTAAAAACAAAGCGCAAGAAGAAAAATTTATGGAGGGAGTATTTTTTAGTATTGCAGAGGTTAAACATACTGGTGGTTTCGTTGATTTTGGGGGTTTGGCAGACTTAAGATAAACGGTTTTGGTTAAATATACTGACGCTTTAGTTGGTGTTATGGGTGGACATAGCCTGTAGGTTTTAGGAATTTAGGAGTAAGATATGTTTGTAGCGATTGATAATACAGAAATGAATGTTTACCAAGTTGATAAGTGGATTAAAGATACTCGTAATGCTAATAGAGATATTATAACTCCTGAGTTTGCTATGGAAGTTCTATCTAAAACTAACCATTTGGCTAATATTAAGATGGTTTTGAAGAATATTAGAGAAAATTGCGATACTCCAGAAAAAATTGCACCATATAGGGAGTTTATTTTATCTTGTGCTGATGGGCGTGAGATGAGTGAGCAAGCTATTGATATGTTGCAAGAAATGGCGAAATTATGTGGTTGCGAAGATGAGCTTGAGACTATCAATAATGTTAAAAAGCTTTATTCTAATAAAGATGTCAAAGGGGTTATCGTTCGTGATTTAGATAAGTTGAATGAGGCATTGAATAGTGGGGCTCCTGTTTTTATTGATGTAGATAAAAATAATGCCAAGTCTTGTTTTATGGCTATGAATGGAATAGCAGTTCATTCATGCTTTGTTTCAATACAGAATAAGGATTTTTCTAATGTTAAGGCTATTCGTGCTAAAGGGATTGGTAGCTTAGGTTTTAAGAGTGTTACAAATTTACCTACCAAGTTGGTTTTGGATGATGTTTATGGTATTAAAGTTATGGAAAGTAGCTGGGCTGATGGTGCAGATGTATTAGATATTAGAGATTGCGGGTCTTTACTTATAGAAGAATGTAAGAATGTACCTGAAAATATTGATGCATCTAATTGTAAAACCGTTGCTTTTAAAAAGATAGATTTGAGCAACTGGGATAAGATTAAATTTGGTGATGATGTAGATTTGAGAATTCAATTATGCAAGAATGTGCCAGAGAGCTTTGATGTTTCTTTTGTAAGTAGGCTTGGTATTTATGGTACGGATATATCTAAAGCTAAAGATTTGAGGTTTAGAGATGGGGCTAATGTTGTGATGGATGATGCAAGAATTGGCTTTAATACAGAAATTGTAACAGTTGTACCGGAATCTTTGGATTTTTCTAACTGCGATAAGGTTACATTTAATGCTAGACCTCTTGAGGTAAAAGAGGTTAGGTTTAAAAATAAAAAACAAGCAGGGGATTGGGTAGATAAAATGGTTTATTTACCTCATATCACAACTATATTTACAGATGAAGAGAATGCTAAAAAAGAGAAGCTTATAGACAGTGCACCCATTAATAATGGTTTTGATATGTAAGTTTTATTTGTTTTCGCTCAAATAGGGTGATTTTATCTTTGTTAGATGTTTGATTAGTTCTTCATAGGCTTGTGGTTTGTGTTTTTTTAGCCAGCTAAATACTAGTCGTCTTGGCTCTTGTACGGTTAATCGGTTGGTAAATGTGCGCATTTTTAATAATGGCATATTGTATTGGCTTATCAATGTTAGTGGATAGCAATTTTTATCATTCAATGGTAAATGTTGCAAGCTTTCATATGGGATATATGTGGCTGTTTTATAGCCTAGGTTTTGCATGTATTGGGTGAATGGCACTTCGTATCTATATGCAACGGTTAAGCCGTCTTTTTCTTTTTTTACGTTATTTAAGTAGTTAGCAAAATTTGGGTTTGTGTAGGCTTTTTCATTTAATATCATGAAGTAGCTTTGGATGTGGTATGTGCCGTCAATGTTAGCGGTTATGCCGTAGATGTCAGCTTCTTTTTGTTGCATGTCGGCGAGTAGTGGAGCGAATGACGTAGCAAGAGGTATAGTAGAATCATTCGCAAGTATTAAGAGAGGGCGTGGGTGGGGGTGTGCTAAATCGCCATCATATGAGCGTCGGCACTCGCTCATGTACCCTTTTTTGTACACGTCGCTCGTGGCGTCACTCATAGCATGGCAATTTATCCCACCCGTGGCAACACCTTCGGTGTTTGGTTTTAAATGGGGGTGTGCTAAACTACTATCATATGAGCGTCGGCTCTCGCGCATGTACCCATTTTCGTACACTGCAGTCGCAAATTCACTTCCAGCATCATGTTTTATCCCACCCTTGGCAAAGCCTTCGGCTTTCTGTTTTAAATCTTGGGGGGAGTTTTGTGCTATTAGCCAATTGTAGCCTCGTTTGAAGCTTCCCCAATCGTATTCGCCATGGCGGTGGGCGATTACGTGATTAGCGTAAGGTTTGATTTTTCTTAATTCGTTTTTAGACATCTGGTTGTCTGTTACGTATATAATGTTTGGTGTGATTTCTTTTAGCTTTTTTAGGTAGGTTACGACATAGTCGGATATTGTGCCATCTTCAGAGTATGCAGCATAAATGGCTGTGTTTTTATCGCTTTGTAATGGAGACAATGTTATATTGATGTTTCTTTGTGTGGTGTAGTCTATTGTAAAGCCGATTAGCATGGCTACCATACACAATAAAATTGGCAATTTTCTTAACATTAATTAGTCTCCTTGTTAGGGATTGGTTTGATTTCTTTTATTATTTCTTCGTATCTTTTAGGGTAGGTGGTTTTTATATAATTTAGCAATTCTTCTTTTGATTCCATTATCATTAAATTTGTAGTAAAGGTACGGCGTTTTAAGAATTGGTGATTGAAATCTCTAATTAATGTTAATGGATAGGAGTTTTTATCTGTTAATTCTAAGTGTTGCAACTCCCTATAAGGAAGGTAGCTATCCCATTTATAGCCAAGGTTTTCTAACATTGGGGTTAGCTTAACCTCATATTCTGTGATATACATTGAGGAATATTCTTGGTGAGTTACACTGTTTATAAATTTATAGAAGACTTTTGATTTAATCACTGGTTTACGTATTACCATAAAATAACTTTGGATATGGTTGGTAAATGCTGTATTTTGACTATCTCCCCAGAAGTCTAATTCATATTGGGACATTTTTTTTAACATTGGCTTAAAGCTTGTCATTGGAGCATAGCATGAATCGTTAGCAAATATCAATTCTTCGGCCTTTTCTAAATAGCCGTTTTGTTTTAACCAATTAAACCCTCTTTTGTAACTGCCCCAGTCATATTCATTATGGCGTTCGTGTTTGGTATATATTACTAAGTCTTTTATTTTGGCGTATTCTTCAGGGTTTAACTCAGAATCGGCGATGTATATTACGCCGTCTGTTACTTCTCTCAAGCCTTTGATATAGGTTATTACATAATCTGGTATAGTTTTATTGGCATTATAACCGGCAAATATGGCATAGCGATTAGTTTTTTTTGGGTATAGCAATACTGCCATTACTATTATTAGTATGGCTAGCACAATATAGATGATGCTTTTTTTATTATTCATACCTTAACCCTAAAAAAATCTCGCAAGTGGTGTGCTTGCGAGACTTATTATACTTTTTTATTTTATTATTCTGCAACTAAAACCTGTCTACGGCTGTGCATAGCTTCTTCAATAAATGATACTTGTTCTTGTACCATAGCATTGTCAGCATATTTTTCTTTTGCTTTTGCAACTCTTTCTTCAAATGTACCATCGTTTGATTTGAAGATGTACATATATGCTCTTGTGATAGATTTTACTGTTGCTTCATCAAAGCCACTACGTTTTAAGCCGATTACGTTTAAGCCTCTTAATTTACCTCTATCACCTGTTACCATTGCAAATGGGATTACGTCTCTTGTTACGCCTGTTAAACCACCAATCATTGCTTTTCTGCCGATTTTTACAAATTGGTGTACTGCTGCGTTACCACCTAAGATTACGCCATCGCCTAATCTTACGTGGCCACCAATTACAGCATTGTTTGTCATGATTACATGATCACCTACAACACAGTCGTGTGCTACGTGTGAGTTTACCATGAACATACAGTCGCTTCCAACTCTTGTTGTTAATTCTTCTTTTGGTGTGCCGGCGTGCATTGTTACGTTTTCTCTAATAACGTTGTTATTGCCGATGATTAATTTTGCACCATCTAAGAATTCATTACCGTGGTCTTGTGGGCCTGCACCTAAGCATGCGCCAGGGAATACTACGTTGCCTTCGCCTAATGTTGTATCGCCCAATACGCTTACTCTTGCGATTAATTTACAATTAGCACCGATTTTTGCTCTGCTAGAAATGTAGCAAAATGGTCCAATTTCTGCTGTTTCGTGGATTTGTGCGCCTTCTTCTACGACTGCGGTTTGGTGAATCATATCTTTATCTCCTAAAAAAATTTCTATAAGAAGGATAATGAAGGGGATTGCATAAAAAGTAAAATAACAAAATGTTACAGTTTATTATTTGTAAAATTTTGTGTGCTAATTCGCAGATGGAAGCCTGTCTGCGCTCGGTTATGTACTTTTGTGTACTTCTTATTGCGTAAGGGTTGTATGCTTAGGTACAACCCTAACTTCATTTCGGTCAAGCAACAGTAGGTCTCGTTTTAGTTGTCTTACGACAAGTCACTCGCCAACTGTAGCTGTAGCTCTCGTAAAAAACGTTTATCAAACGTTTTTTAACTGCGACCCTTTCGCTTGCGGGACATTCGCTACTCACTACAAAAATTTTACATAAATAAATATATGACGATTTTATTCCCACCATTGCTAGTTTGTTTATGGGGATTTGTATATTTTTGTTTGCATTTTTTTGGGTTTTGTTTATATTTAGCTTAATTGAATTTTTGAGGGATAAGATGAGTAAGATTGTTTTAAGCTTTGTTTTTGCTGTTGTTTTTGTGTTTTCTGCTAATGCAAAGATTATGGATGTTGGTTATTTTGAGCTATCTAATGGGCTTAAAGTTGCGGTGGTGGAAAACCACAAAGCGCCGGTTGGGTTGCAGATGTTATTTTATAAAACTGGTTCGGTTAATGACCCTAAAGGTAAAGGGGGAATTGCGCATCTTTTAGAGCATATGATGTTTAGAGGCACTAATAAGCTTAAAGACAAGGAATTTAATCGTATTACTGAGAAGTTTGGTGCTAGTGACAATGCTTTTACTACCTATGGCTTAACGGGGTATCATGAATTTTCGGATATTTCTAAACTAGAGCTTATGATGGCTTTAGAAGCTGATCGTATGCGTGGGCTTAAGATTGACAATGAGGCTTTTATTACTGAGCGAGATGTGGTTTTGCAAGAGCGTAAGCAACGTTTTGAGACTAATCCGGTGACTTTGTTTTTTGAAAATATGAATAAATTGCTATGGCAAGAGCATCCTTTAGCAAATTCTGTTAGTGGTACGGCAGAAGAGATTGCTAATTTATCGGTTACGGATGCGAATGCTTTTTATAATCGTTATTATTATCCAAACAATGCTCTTTTGGTTTTGAGTGGGGATATTTCTGTGGCAGAAGCTAAGATTTTGGCGGATAAATATTATGGTAGAATTAAAAAAGGGGCTGAGGTTGAGGCTTTGGTTTTGCCTAAGGCTCGTGAGATTAAGTCTAATGTTGTATCTAAGATTAAAGGGGTTACTCAACCGCGCTTTGTTTCTTATTATCGTTTAGATAAGGGGGATTTATCTAAAAAAGAGGATTTAGCGTTAGATATGCTTTGTGAGTATCTAACTGGTGATGATACGGCATTTTTGTATGATAAGATTGTTTATAAAGATAAGTCGCTTTTAAATGTTGGTATATCTTCTGGTTTTGATAATAATCTTGGGGGTAAGGTTAGTATTTATGCAATTCCGCTTGATGATAAGCAAGATATTGCGGGGATTGAGAAGATTATTAATGATGGCATTAATGAAGCTCTTTTAAAACTTGATGAAGCTGAGCTTAATAAGATTAAAAATGCTAATCTTAGTAGTATGATTTATTTGCAGGAAAATCCTGAGACTTCGGCAAACTTTGTTGGTGGGTTATTGCTTTCTGGTTATTCGGTTGATGAAATTGAGAATTTTGATGAGTTTATTAAATCGGTTAGCGTTGATGATTTGCTTAATGTTTGGGAAAAAATTAAACGAGCTAAAGTTAAAGTAAATGGTTATGTTGGTGGGGTAAGTGATGAAATTTAAATACTTTTTTATGGCTTTGCTGGGTGTTGCGTTAGTTAATTTTGCGATTATTCGTTATAGCTCTTTTGATGCGGATAGCATTGTTGAAAAGTCTATTTTTAAGGAGAAGGCTTTTAGTGGTAAGGTGGAAGAAGTATCTGCCTTTTGGGGTAAAGTTAATGCTTATCTAATGCAAGAGCATAGTCTTCCTATTGTGGCGCTTAGTTTTGGTTTTGATAAATCTGGTGCGAGTTATGAGCCTAAAAACGGTGTTACATTGTTATTAGAAAGCACAATTTTGGACGGGGCAGGGAGATTTTCTCGTCATGAAATACGTGATTTTATGAAAGAGCATGGGATTAAGCTTGGGATTAACATTGATAATGATAGGGCGAGTTTTTCTCTTAGCTTTATTAAAAACAAGCAAAAAGAGGCGCTTGAGGTGTTAAAAGCTGTACTTTATGAGCCAAAGTTTGGTAAAGAAGAGCTTGATGTGGTTAGGGAACAATTAAAAGTTTCTCGCGTGCAGAGGTTAGAAAGTCCTCAATATTTATTATCTAAGCTTGTTAGAGAGAGTTTTTATGGGGCACACCCTTATGGTAAGGATAGTCTTGCCACTGAAGAAGAGTTGGAAAAGCTTTCTAAGGTTGATTTGGTTGATTATATGCGTAAATTTTGGGGTAAGAACAACTTAACTATTGGAATTAGTGGTGATATTTCTAATGATGAAGCGGTTTTGTTGATTGAAGAGGTGTTTGCTAATCTTGATGATGAAGTTGTTTTGAGCGATTTGCCAAAGTTTGAACCTGATTTTAAGTATAAGAAAGAAGTTGTTGATAGTGAGACTTCGGCGCAATCTTTTGCAACAATTATGGCTAAAGGTATTAAGCGTTTGGATGAGGATTTTTATCCACTTTATTTAGCGAATCATATCTTTGGTGGGTCTGGTTTGAGCTCTAAGCTAAATAATGCAGTACGTGAAGAAAATGGTTTAACATACGGAATTTACAGTTATTTTACTCTTTCTGATGCGGGCGAGTTTTGGAATATTGGTTTTTCGGCAACGCCTGATAATGTGGATAAGGTTTATGATATTGCGGCGAAAACGTATGCTGATTTTTATAATAATGGGGTGACTGCTGAAGAGTTGAAGTTGGCTAAGGATAGTATGCTTTCTTCGTTTAATTTGCGTTTTTCTAGTTTGTTTGATATTGCTTCTCAGCTAGAAGCTATGCAACTTGAAGGTTTGGGCATTGACTTTTTAGCTAATAGGCAGAATTTGGTTAGAGCAGTTAGTTTGGATGATGTGAATAAAGCTATAAAAAAACACATGCCTAAAGAACTCTTAAGTGGCGGAAATATAAGGGTTTTTGAAATTTCTGGAAAAAAATAGCAAAAAAAAGTTTTTGCATAACTAATTATTAACTATCATGGTATTTAATATTTTCAATATTGGTTAATTATTAATTTTATGAGTGGTGAAAATAGCAATGATTTCATTAAATAACTTGTATGAGAAGTTGAAAAAGTCTGGTGTTATACTAGTGTTTGCTATTTTTTCTTTCTATTTTACTATTAATGCTGTGCGTGGGGAACGTGGGGTCTTTAGATATATGTATCTAAAGGGAAAAGTTGAGGCTGCGCAAGAAAAAAGAGACCATTATGCTGGTATCAAAAAAGATTTGGAACATAAGGTTAGAATGCTTTCTGAGACCTCTCTTGACTTGGATTATTTGGAGGAAAGAGCGAGAATCGTTTTGAATATGGCTAGCGATGATGAGTATGTGATTATTGATAGAGCTCTTGATAAGAATTAAAAATTCGTTGTAATTTAAAATAGTTTTGATATAAAAGGGGAGGATGTCTTGTGAAAAGACATCTTTTGTGCTAATGTTTGGATTTTAATAATTGAGATATAAAAGTCATAAAAAAAGGCTCAAGCCTGTTAAATATCAAGCGTCGGAAGATAGAAAACTGTTTTCTGAAAAAGAGTTTATTATACGCTCTAATGGTCAGATGAAAGTTTTCAAGATTTCTGCACGCCTGCAAGCTATCGTTTTTTCTTTGATGGTGGCTGGAGCTGTTTGGACGGCTTATTCTTATCGTATGTATAGTGTTTCTGATAGAATTATATCTTATCAATCAAAAGAATTAGATGAAACTCGTAGCGCTTATGTGGATTTGATGAGCGATTTTGTTTCTGTGCATAAAAATATTACTTCTATGGTGCAATCTTTGGGTAATGACGAAAATAAACAAGCTGAAGAAATTGATGTTTATTTGCGTAAAGCGGAAGTTATTGAAGAAAAAATTAAAAATATTACCGCTAATGAAGATTGGATTGATGAAAAAGATTTAGGAGACCAAAGCGCTCTTAAAGATGCGGAGATTGATAGAGATGTGGCTATTAAAACAAATGCTTTGTTGAAGCAGAAAATTGAGCATTTGGAAGGTGTTATTGCTTCTTTGCAGAGCTTTGAACTTGACGTTTTGAAGAAAATTGAAAGTATCTCAGATAAAGAAATTGATAAAATTAAAAGCTCTATTTCTACTGTTAATAGCGAGTTGAAGAGAAGAGGTAAGTATTTTAACCCTCTTGCTAACTCTAAAAAGGACAGTAAAGGTGGTGTTTTTGTGCCAGATAGCTTGTCTGTGGTGGAAAATGATGAGCTTTCTAATCAGGCTTTGAAGACTTTTGAATCGATTGATACTAATATTTACTATAAAGAAGCGATGAAAAAAATTCCTCTTGGTAAACCTGTTTGGACATATTGGTTGTCTTCACCTTTTGGTAAACGTAAAGACCCATTTAATGCCAAGAGTGCAGCGCATAAAGGTGTGGACCTAGCATCTAACACAGGTAACAAAATTAAGACTATGGCAGAAGGAAAAGTTACTCGTGCTGGTTGGGCCACAGGTTATGGTAAGGTAATAGAAATTGACCATGGTAATGGTTTTAAGACTAAATATGGTCATCTTAATAAGATTTATGTTAATAAAGGGCAACAAGTAGCTCAAAATGAGGCTATTGGTGAAGTGGGGAACACTGGACGCTCAACTGGTCCGCATCTTCATTATGAAGTTTTGTATAATGGTGTGCCTCTTAACCCTATGGTGTTTATTAAAGCAAAATAACGATTGGAGTTTGTTATGAGAAAATTTAGACGTGTTATGTTTTTGAAATTTGCTAGAATGTTTCGTGGTGAAAAGAATATTGTGCCTTGTATTATTAGTACAGGTACTAAAATTACTGGTAATGTTACAGATGGAGATGTAATTCACGTTGATGGTGTACTTGAAGGTGATATAGTTTGTAATGAGCTTGTTCTCGGCGCAACCGGTTCTATTGTTGGTAATGTGCGTGCTCATACTATAGAAATTTATGGCGAACTCACCGGTTCTATTAAGGCTGAAAGCCTCTTTATTGCTAGCACAGCTAAGTTTGTTGGTGACTCAACTTATAAGACAATTGCGATTGAGCCAGGGGCTAGGTTGGAAGGCAAGTGTTCCTCTTTAAATGGGTAATTAACTGGGTAAATTGTTGGCATTGAGTTAGCAAATGGAAGCCTGTCTTCGCTCAGTCATGTACTAAGTTGTACACTCCTTTCGCTTGCAGGACATTTGCTACTCACTCCCAAAATTTCCCTCAGTTAATGAGTGGGGCGAGAGAGATGGTATCTACTAAGTTGTACACTAAAATTTTCATTTCCTTCAAGCCCATCTCTATCTATCTAAAATTTAACTCATTTAAGTGCATGGCGAGAGTGAGGGTATGTACTAAGTTGTACGCTCCGCTTTAGGGCAGGACATCTGAGGTTATAAACACAAAATTTTCCGCCATTAATCACATGGCGAGAGAGATGGTATGTACTAAGTTGTACACTAAAATTTTCATTTCCTTCAAGCCCATCTCTATCTATCTAAAATTTAACTCATTTAACCACATGGCGAGAGTGAGGGGATGTACTATTTTGTACGCTCCGCTTTAGG
>JAZQTW010000002.1:0-10462 GCA_045630985.1 Alphaproteobacteria bacterium | reverse complement strand
CGCTCATATGATGGTAATTTAGCACACCCGCATATAATCATCGTTGGTGGTGGCGAAGTTGCCCTCGACTGCGCCCTCTCATTGAAAAAGCAACACCCAAATGCTACTGTAGAAATGTTCGTAAGAAGAAGAAGAGAAGATATGCGCATCATGAAAAGAGACCATATCGAACTTGACGAGCATAATATCATAATCAGAGACCTCACCTCTATTGTGGAAATAAAAGAAGAAAACAACCTCTACAATATCACTGCAATACATAACGAAATCAATGAAGAAGGTAAAGCTAGAGCAATCAAAGGAAGTGAGTTCCCACTACAAGGCTATACTCATATAATCACCGCCCTTGGCTCATACTTCCCTAAAGACAAAGACACCAACAACTGCCAATGCGCCGGCGATATGACAGGAAGTTGTGGCACAGTAGTACAAGCAATCGCCTCAGGTATAAAGAGCGCAAAAGCAATAATGGAGAAAGAATAAATGAAAATCACACTAGGCGTAATTGGTAAATGTAAATCAAACACTCCTGAGGGCGAAATCATAAAACGCTACCAAGAGCGCATGAAATGGAATCTATGCATCAAAGAAAAAGATAATTCCACACAAGAAGACGAAGCAAAATTCTTACAATCATGCATAAGCCAAGGCGCTAAGGTGGTAGTATTAGACGAGCGAGGCAAAAATATGACTAGCCCCGAATTTGCAGGTATCATAGATAATTGGATGACAAGTGGCTCATCTGAGGTATGCTTTTTAATTGGTGGTGCCGACGGACATTTAGAAGAAACCCGTCAAAAGGCAGATTTGGTATTGTCATTTGGCAAACTAACCCTGCCCCATATACTAATGCGTGCCGTATTATGCGAACAAATATACAGAGCCGAAACAATAATAAACAAACACCCCTACCACCGTGTGTAATTATCTTGACAAGCTCTGCTTATAATGATAAAATTAGACAATACGAATAACTTTTATGGATAAACACGCAAATGAGTAATGAATTAATAGTCCCAGAAATCCTCTTAATCGATAAACTCGAAGAAATGGATAATACTCTAGCCCCATCAGTATGGGAAGACCTGCGTGAAAAAGCCAAACAAGACCTTGCTACCATAGAATTTCAAGAAAAACATATCTCAGAATTTGTTAAAGCAAAAAGAAAAATGGTAATTCAAGACTTTGTAGAAAAAGCCATAGAAAAACCAATGATAATAAACCCAGAACCAAATGATGAGGTAAAAAAACAACTCTACCGCTTGCATATGTATTGTTGTCAACGAGTTATCAATAAAAAAGAAATAAGATTAAACCCATTGTTGCTCCCATCTCATGCATTAATGGAAATGCGCTTAGCCCTAACCGCAATTATGATATCATATCGCTTAATAACCCCATCATGCCCATATAGATGGGATAGAAGCTTTTTTGAAAAAAATATTATTGTAGATAAAAACCAAGACGGCGATATCATCATGAATTTCAAAAATGTGGATGTAAACAGCCTCAACAACGCCATAAATGATGAAATTGTAACCGACTGGATGATATACCGTACTTATGATGGCGCAGGTATCAAAACTCTAATGGATACAAAAAACAACCTTCTTGAACTACCAAATTATGAAAGAGGTGGCCACCCCGCCGCAGAATTTTCTCGCTTCCAAAGAAAGTGGAAAGAAAAGGTAAATAAAAAAGAAGAAATTCGTAACGATGCCTTAGATTTAGAGTTCAGAAAGACCTTAATTCAAAGCGTTGCACAACAAACTGCAACTGAATTATTATCATCTGGCATCTCCGCTGCAGAATTATTAGAAAAAATCTGCACCTCAAAAAATCTCTCAAGCTTAATGGAACAAGCCAAACCATTAGCTAATAATAGGAATGCCACCCCAACTTTAAGCGACCATAAAAAAGATAGAGCCGGATTTATCCGCCCACAAACTAATAAGGCGCTCCCAAAACAAAAAGACCAATCCGAAATCGAAAACTACATCGACGAACTACTCGACGAAGAGTAAGATATAGTAGCACTCATAAACAAATCAGCAATGTCTTTGGATAGTAGGTATGCTGGAAGTGGGTTTAAAGTTGATGTATACAAAAAAAGCATACATAAAGCAAAAACTCTCGCTATGGTTAGAATTTCGAGAGTTGAGGGAAATAGTCGCAGATGTCCTGCAAGCGAAAGGAGTGTACATAATGGTACATGACTGAGCGAAGACAGGCGTCCATCTGCGAACTAGTTACCCAAATCTCGGAATTCTAATGCTACAACGTATGTTTCAGGCGACTTCTCCCTACTAGCATCCGGCTTATAATGCCCCACTTTTTTGAAATTCTTCTTCATATCCGCCAAAAGACTGCTCTCTGCCCCACCTTGGAACACTTTTGCAATAAAAATACCATTAGGCGCAAGCACTGTCTTTGCAAACTCGTAGGCTGCTTCAACAAGACCAATTGTACGAAGATGGTCTGTCTGCTGATGTCCGGTTGTATTGGCTGCCATGTCAGACATAACGATATCTGCTTTTTGCCCATCTAAGAGTTCTAAAAGTTTTTCTGTTGCGCCATCTTCGGTAAAATCCTGACAAACAAAAGTAGCACCTTCTAAAGGCTCGGTTGGAAGAATATCAAGCCCAACAAGCTTGCCTGTACCTTTAAGACGATTTGCTGCTACTTGCGACCAACCACCAGGAGCACAACCAAGGTCAACAATAACCTTATTTTTGCCTAAAAATTTATATTTTTCATCAAGCTGAATAAGCTTAAAAGACGCACGAGAGCGATAGCCAAGACGCTTAGATTCTGCAACATATGGGTCATTAAGCTGACGCTCTAACCAACGATTTGACGATGAAGAATGATACCTACCATCTTTAAGCTTAACGGTAAGCATTTTACGACCTCTAACCTCACGCGCAGATTTAGTTAACTTAGCCATTTTTACTCCTTTATAACAATCAGATGCTACTTTATGCCCATATTTAATTCAACAAAATCTTTTATTTCTTTTGGATTTGCAATATTTTCAAACTCAATTACTACATCTTTACCAACAAAGCACACCGTTGCATATCCGAAAATAAATCCAAATACTGATTTTCGTACATTGATACTTTCTATTTTCAGGTTTTCCAATTCTTTTATATCATTTTTATTTCTTCGATTAAGAGAAACAATTCTCTTATTTGTAATGATATATTTTTTAGCGCAAAGTCTATTTAAATTGCATAAGAACAAATACAAAAAAATGATAACAATAATTATCATAAAGAATGGTACTTTTATACTAAAAAAATAGCTTGCCGCAACCATAGCAATAAGAATAAAAGTTACAACACCCAAAAAAGAGACATATACAAAATTAGTCCAATGCAATTTAACATTTTTTAATACTTTCTCATTTTCTAGTAACATTTCATCAAAAGAAAACATATTTCACTCTCCTAAATCAAATAATTTATTTTAATAACAATTATTTTCCAACCAACTCTGCAACAATAGCTTCTTGTGCTGATTTTAATGAAGCTGTAAGCTCAGTTGCTTCAAGCTCTTGATAAATAGCACGAAAGATAATAAGCGCTGCCACAAAAATTTTAGCTCTACACTTACCAATATACACCGAATGCAAACGTTTTTTATAATCCATCATTAAAACATTAGCAATCAGGTCATCCAGCGCTTCTGTTTTAACCGTAACACCATCTGCTCTAAACTTATCATAAGTATCCATATTAGAAAGCCAAGCAGCCAAACGAAGCGGTGTTGAAGAAGTAGCAATAAGTGCAGTATTTCCTTTATAATCAATATCTTCAATTTGCTTCTTAAACTTATTCATAAAGCGTTTAACATCATCTGCTAAACGAGTTGCACCCATATGGTTATAGTCTTCAAGATTAAAAATCTCTGTTGCATTACGCGCACCAAGAGGAATAGAAATAGTTGCTAAAATTTTTGGATTATCTTCATTTGTCGCCAAAGTAACCTCTGTAGAACCACCACCAAGGTCATAAACAAAAAGATATTTCTTATCTTTAGGAGCATTAAGCTTAGCCCCTTTAAGGGTAAGACGTGCCTCTTCATACTCACTAATCACATCAACATCAACTTTAGATGCCTCTTTAACTCTAGTTAAAAAGTCTTGAGTGTTAGAACTCATACGACAAGCAGCCGTAGCAATTGCACGATATTTTTTAACATTATACTTTTTCAAAACCCTAGAAAAATCAGCAAAAGCATTAACCGCTCTTTTCATAGAAACATCGCAAAAAGAACCACTCTCAGCCAAACCTTCGCCCAGAGCTACATGCCTCACATCTCTAAAAACATCATTACCATTTGTATCTGCCACCAAGACACGACAAGAGTTTGTACCCAAATCAATAGCGGCTACATGTTCATCACTAACAATTTTTTTGTTGCTCATTTTTTACCCTTATTTGCATTCTTACGTCTATCAAACGGAAATCTGCCTCTTTTTTTGTTTTTCTTATAAGATTTCCCACTAATGTTATTAGTATAACGTTGTGAATGCATTAAATCAAGTAAAATTCCTTCTCTTATACCTCTATCTGCAATAGTAATCTCGCACATAGGCCAAAAACTGTTCAAAGCTTCAATAATAGCACAGCCCGCAATGGTTAAGTCAGACTTAGATTGACCGATACAAGGATGTTTACAACGCCCCTCTGCCCCCATAGTCTTAATACGATTAATTGTAGACTGAATATCTGGTGATGAAATTGTCACCCCATCAACCGCCGAACGATTGTAACGAGGAAGTTTGAGATGCACTGCACCAAGCACTGTAACTGTACCAGATGTACCAATTACTTGAATTTCATGGTTAGCAATAGCATCATAAATATGGTGTTTTTCTTCAAATTCAGCAAGAATAGCTTGAGTTCTATCAACCACAGTAGAATATTCCAAAGTGCTCATCTCATGGGCTGAAAAAGCTTCTGATATCGTAACCACACCGTAAGGAAGCGAAACAAAGCCCTCAATAAAGGTTTTTCCCGATTCGGTCACACGAGCCAAAGAGATTTGTGTAGAACCACCACCAATATCAAAAACAAGTACACGCTTGATATTGCGGTTTAACAAAGGCAAGCAACCAACAACCGAAAGTCTAGCCTCTTCTTTAGAAGAAATAACTTCCAAATCGATTCCTGCCTCACGCTTAGCCATTTCTACAAAATGCTCAACATTTTTTGCTCTTCTACAAGCAGCGGTTGCCACAAACCTATGCGCAACAATAGGCATATACTCATCAATTACGCCTCTACAAACCTTCAATGCTTGAATAGTTCTGCGCATAGCTCTAACAGATAGTTCGTTGTCTTGGATAATACCTTCACCTAGTCTCACAACCTTAGAAAAAGTCTCAACCACTCTAAAAGAAGTAGTTGTAGGGGTAGCAACAACCAATCGACAAGAGTTAGTACCCAAGTCGATAGCTGCATAATTACTTTGCAAAGGATTAGCTAAAGGATTCGTGTCATCACGCCTTTCCGGTCTTCCAGCTGGTTTATTTTTTCTTCTTCTATCTGGCAGTCCTTTTATATTTTTCATTTATTCTCCGTGCATTTCCAATCTTATCAATTGCCTTAATTCATCAATACAAACAAGTTTTTTGGTTTTGCTATCAACAAAATGCCAATAAGCCCAACCGTTACAAGTCGAAGAATTCTGCGCCATAGCTCCCATCTGATGAATAGAACCTGTATCAGAGTGGAATTTAATTGTACCATCAGAACGAACCACAGCTTTATTCTTCTTTTTATCATCGTATAACACATCTCCCGGAGAAATCAAGCCCCTTTCTAACACTGCACCAAAAGGAACCTTAGGAAGTTTACGTTTACAATTATATTCTAAAGCTGCTTCATCTGGGCTAACAGTAATGTTTTCAAGGCGTTTCAAAGCACCTTTGATATATGTTTTATCTTTTTCAATACCAATAAAATTTCTACCTAAACGTTTTGCAACAGCACCAGTTGTACCTGTTCCAAAGAAAGGATCAAGCACCACATCACCCACATTTGTAGAAGACATAATCACACGATAAAGCAGAGCTTCTGGCTTTTGTGTTGGATGAAGTTTTTCCCCTGTATCAGCATTTTTAAGTCTTTCTTTTCCTGTACAAAGAGGAATTTCCCAAGTAGAACGCATCTGAACATCATCGTTCATAGCTTTCATCGCTTCATAGTTAAAGGTATATTTAGCCTTAGGATTTTTTGTAGCCCAAATAAGAGTTTCATGTGCATTAGTAAAACGAGTACCTTTAAAGTTTGGCATTGGATTTGTTTTGTTCCAAATAATATCATTTAGTATCCAAAAACCTAAATCTTGCATAATATAACCCACACGGAAAATATTATGATAAGAACCAATCACCCAAATAGTACCATTTTCTTTTAAGATACGGCGAGCTTCAGTCATCCAAGCCTTAGTATATTTATCATACTCAGCAATACTTTCAAAGCTATCCCACTCCTCATAAACGCCCTTAACATCTGTATTATCTGGACGTTTCAACGCATCACCAAGTTGTAAATTATAAGGAGGATCAGCAAAAATTACATCAATCGAATTATCTGCAATTTTCTTCATAGTTTCAACGCAATCCGCATTGATAACCGTATTTAATATATTACTCAAATTTTCTTTGCTCATTTAGGCTTACCCGCACAAAAACTTAACATTGTCATCAGCATATAAGATATTTAGTTATCATAACCTTAACAAATTTATTTTTTTTATTTTTATTTCTTAGTCCATTGTTTTTGAGTCAAAATATTTTTTTTAAAAATTTCAATTGACACCAAAAATTCATTGTGCTAATCATTCCAGCTCATTTAAAATTTTTATGTCATGAAATTATTCAAAAACAACAAACAAAAAGAAATTGATGCACTAGATCTGCCCTTCACAGCGCATATTATAGACATCAAAAACTTAAAAAAAGGATGGAAACTCGCAATCACCGAGGATAACTCATACATCTTACTAAAAGATAACCGAGTTGTCACAACATTCACAAACTTCCAAAGCTTTAAGATTGCAAAAAACAATCGTGCTCAAATCACTCTAACCGATGGTCGCAAACAAATCCTAAGTGCTGATGGTTACCGTATAGGAGGTTTTGATGCTGAAAATGAGCTGTTTGATAACGGTTGGTTTATACTCAAACGTTGCGATACACTTGTCATGTACAACTCCATAGGTATGCTTGTCGGTGAAAACCTCAAAAAAGCAAAAGTTTTCCCAAACGGCTACTATCACATGAGCATAAACACCAAAGGAGAAGCAAAATATGCCGGCGTGTTTGATAACCACGGCAAAAAACTACTCCTCACCAATACGGAGAATGTTGAAATGTATCCTTCAGGTTGGTTTATCGCAAGTGGCATGCTCTATGACAACCTTGGCAATTGTTTTCTTGGTATGAAAGGTGGATACTTACCTCCAATATGGAAGGTAAAACTCTTCGCACGAATTATGCCCAAAAGAAAACGTGAAAAACTTCAATCTACTAAAAAGTAGACATCCTATTTTCTTTTTTCTTCCATCTTTTTTTATTTCCCCAAGCTCCCGTAAAACGGAGCTTTTTTAATACTTCTCATCAATCCTATAAATATCTCTATTTTCAATCGCTACAAACATATTTATTCCCCTCAATATACAATGTTTGAACATAATATATCATAAAAAATAGCTCATATAAAGAAAAAACTCCACCCCTCTCATATCAATAAACTATTGACTCCTAATATAAAAAATCCTACATTATCACTCCAACTACTTGAGAGGAGCCCACATGGCAGAAAGCAAATTCATAGAAATCAAAGGTGCACGCGAACACAACTTAAAAAACATAAACATCAGCATACCTAAAAACCAATTAACCGTCATCACCGGCTTATCTGGTTCAGGCAAATCTTCGCTTGCATTTGATACTATCTATGCCGAAGGACAAAGACGCTATGTTGAAAGTCTATCTGCCTATGCACGCCAATTCTTAGACTTGATGAAAAAACCCGACACAGATTCTATTGAAGGCCTTGCCCCTGCCATCTCTATTGAACAAAAAACAACCTCTCACAACCCACGTTCAACCGTTGGTACTATCACCGAAATTTATGACTATATGCGCTTACTATGGGCAAGAGCCGGTACACCATATTCGCCTGCAACAGGCCTCCCTATTGAAGCCCAAACCGTATCCCAAATTACAGATAAAATATTAGCTCTCCCAGTAGGTACAAAAATATTACTCGTAGCCCCAATGGTACGCCAAAGAAAGGGCGAATTCAAAAAAGAACTTGAAGGACTATTAAAACAAGGCTTTCAACGAGTAAAAATTGATGGTGAAGTCTATGACTTAGAAGAAGTACCAAGCCTAGAAAAAAATATCAAACACGATATTGAAGTTGTCGTAGACCGCTTGGTAATAAAAGCCGAAGATATGAACGAGCGTGTTGCCCAATCTGTAGAAACAGCGCTAAAAATTGGCGATAGCATTCTATACGTAGATAATTTAACCGAAAATAATCGTTTCACTTGCTCAGCCAAATATGCCTGCCCCGTATCTGGCTTTACCATAGAAGAAATTGAACCACGACTATTTTCATTTAACAACCCACAAGGCGCATGTCCTCATTGTGATGGCTTAGGCGCAAGCCTATATATGGATGAAAAACTCGTAGTACCAAACGAAAACAAAAGCATCTCACAAGGTGCAGTTGCCCCATGGTATGGTTTTAAATCAGCATTTTACAAACAAACATTAATCTCATTGTGCGATTTTTTACATATCTCACAAGACACTCCATGGAAAGACCTTCCACAAAAAGCTAGAGATGTAATCTTATACGGCTCTGGTAACGTATGCGTACCAATCTATTACTCCTCATTTGTAACTGATAAACCATTTGAAGGTGTAATCCCTAATATGGAAAGACGCTTTTTAGAAACTGAATCAGCCTCTTCACGTGAGGAATTATCTCGCTACCAATCACAAACATTGTGCCCGTATTGTAACGGCAGACGTCTAAAGCCAGAAGCATTGGCCGTAAAAGTATGTGGTAAAGATATAATGGAAATATCCGACCTCTCAATCAAAGAAGCCTTAAAATGGTTCTCTAAAGTAGAAGAACAACTAAGCCCACAAAAGCGACAAATCGCTCATAAAATACTAAAAGAAATTATTGAACGCTTGCAGTTCTTAAACAACGTTGGACTAGATTATCTAACCTTATCACGTCAATCAGGGGGCTTGTCTGGTGGTGAATCACAACGCATACGTTTAGCCTCACAAATCGGCTCCGGATTAACTGGTGTATTATACGTACTAGACGAACCATCAATCGGTTTACACCAAAGAGATAATGATAGACTGCTAGAAACACTTTATCGCTTGCGTGATATCGGCAACACAGTAATTGTTGTTGAACATGATGAAGACGCTATAAAATCTGCAGACTACCTAATAGATATGGGACCAGGAGCTGGAGAATTAGGTGGTAATGTTGTTGCCTCAGGCACAGTAGAAGAAGTACTAAAAAACAAAAAAAGCTTAACTGCACAATATATCAAAGGTGAAAAAACTATTTCTCTACCTAAAAAACGTCGCAAAGGTAATGGCAAATTCTTAGAATTAACTGGCGCCAAAACAAATAACTTAAAAAATGTTAGTATAAAAATTCCACTCGGCACAATGACATTAGTAACCGGTGTTTCCGGTGGTGGAAAATCATCACTAATATTAGAAACATTATACAAAGCTCTAAACAAAGAACTAAATGCATCACGCGAACCAACTGGTATCTATAACGAATTAAAAGGCATTGAAAATATTGATAAGGTAATTGATATCGACCAATCTCCAATTGGCAGAACTCCACGTTCTAACCCTGCTACTTATACAGGCTTATTTACTTATATCAGAGATTGGTTTGCAGAATTACCATTATCCAAAGCTAGAGGCTACCAAGCTGGAAGATTCTCTTTCAACGTTGCTGGCGGAAGATGCGAAGCATGCAAAGGCGACGGCGTAATGAAAATAGAAATGAACTTCTTACCTGATGTATATGTAGAATGCGAACATTGCCATGGCAAACGCTTTAACCGCGAAACATTAGAAGTAACATATAAAGGAAAATCTATCGCTGATGTATTGGATATGACTGTAGATGAAGCCCATAGCTTTTTTGAAGCAATCCCATCTATCCGTACTCGCCTAGAATTATTACAAAAAGTAGGCTTAGGATATATACACCTAGGACAACAAGCAACAACCCTTTCTGGTGGCGAAGCACAACGCATAAAACTATCTAAAGAGCTATCAAAACGTGCAACCGGCAAAACATTATATATCTTAGATGAACCAACAACAGGCCTTCATTTTGAAGATATAAATAAGCTACTAAAAGTATTACAAACATTAGTAGAC
>JAZQTW010000001.1:0-50599 GCA_045630985.1 Alphaproteobacteria bacterium | reverse complement strand
GGATGAACGATTTCACACGTTTTATCAGTCAGGATCCATTATTCAGAAAAGGCTGCTATGGTGATTTGACATTTAGCATGATTTACAACTATAGTGAGAACTTCATTCTGGTATTTTCACATGATGAAGTTGTTCATGGTAAAGGCTCTATGCTTGCTAAGATGCCTGGTGATGAATGGCAAAAGTTTGCGAATTTGAGAGCATATTATGGATTTATGTGGACACATCCTGGTAAAAAATTGCTATTCATGGGTTGCGAATTTGGACAAGATTGGGAATGGAATGCAAATGAAAGTTTAAGATGGCATTTGTTACAACATCCTATGTATAAAGGAATGCAAAATTGTGTAAGAGACTTGAACTTAATGTATAAGGGAAACTCTGCATTCTATGAAGAAGATTTTGATAGTAAAGGTTTTGAGTGGATTGACCATGCAAATGGAAATGATAGTGTGATTTCATATATTCGTCGTGGTCATAACTATAATGATTATATGATTGTTATTTCTAACTTTACTCCAGTTGTTCGTCATAACTATAAATTGGGTGTACCAGATAGTGGTATGTATCAAGAAATATTTAATAGTGATGATAAAAACTATTGGGGAAGTGGCGTTAAAAATGAGGGGGAATTATGGGCTAATGATGAACATATTAATGGTCGTCCTCACTCTATTAATATAACATTACCACCACTTTCTACTATTGTTTTGAAGCACATTAAGTATTAATATATGAGATAAGAGAGGGAATATGCCAGAGATAAAAGTATGGGATGGTCGGTCATATCCATTAGGAGCTACACCTGATGAATGGGGCGTGAACTTTGCTTTGTTTTCTGCTGGTGCTTTGCGAGTTGAACTTTGTTTATTTGATAATAGCGGAGTTAAGGAAATTGCAAGGTATGAAATGGCTGTTAGAGAAAACAATATCTGGCATATTTACCTTGAAGGAGTGAAAGCTGGTCAAGTTTATGGATATAGAGTTTACGGTCCATATGATCCGGCAAAAGGAAAAAGATTTAATCCAAATAAATTGCTTATAGATCCATATGCTAAGAAGTTAATTGGTAGACTTATTTGGCATAAAGCTATTTTTGGATATGATGTAGATAGTCCAGATAAAGATTTGTCTTTTTCTACATTAGACAGTGCTCCATATGTTCCAAAGTCTGTAGTTGTTGGCTCTAATGATTTTGATTGGGAAGGAGATGTTCCTCCTCAAATTGAACAGTCTAAGACTGTATTTTATGAACTTCATGTTAAAGGTTTTACGAAAGCTCATCCAAAGGTGCAAGATGCAAAACGTGGCACGTTTGCAGGCCTTGCAACACAAAGTGTTTGTGGGTATTTGAAGTGGCTAGGAGTTACATCAATTGAATTGATGCCTGTTAATGCATTTATGGCTGAGCGAAATGTTGGCATTAAGGCTAATTTTTGGGGATATGAAAGCTTAAACTTTTTTGCATTAGAACCAAGCTATTTGGTTAATGGAAATATTGATGGGTTTAAGAAAATGGTTAAGCGCTTCCATGAGAATGGTATGGAGGTAATATTGGATATGGTTTATAACCATACTTTTGAAGGTAATCATTTAGGTCCAACTCTTTCTTATCGTGGTATTGACAATGAGAGTTATTATACGTTAGATGGAAATAATAAGCGTTATTACTATGATAGTACTGGTTGTGGTGCATCATTTAATTTGCAAAATCCATATGTATTAACATTGGTTATGGACTCTTTGAGATATTTTGTTGAAGAAATGCATGTTGATGGATTTAGACTAGATTTAGCAACATCTTTGGCTCGTGTTAAACAAGAGTTTAGTCAAAATAGTGGTTTCTTGATGTCTATAAGGCAGGATGAAGTATTGCAGTTAGTAAAAATTGCAGCTGAACCTTGGGATGTGGGAATCGGTGGTTATCAGTTGGGCGCTTTTCCTCCCGGACAGATGGAATGGAATGATAGATATCGTGATGTTGTAAGACGTTTTTGGCGTGGTGATGACAGACAAGTGGGAGAGCTTGCAAGTAGAATATCTGGCTCAAGTGATATATTTGGTCCAAGCCGTCGTTCTATATGGAGCTCTGTTAATTACATTACAGTTCATGATGGTATGACTTTGAATGATTTAGTAAGCTATAATCATAAGCATAACTTTGCAAATGGTGAAAATAATCGTGATGGTACAGATGCTAATTGGAGCTATAATTCTGGAGTGGAAGGTTTTACTACAGATGAGGTTGTATTGGAAAATAGGAAGTTGCGTCAACGTGCAATGATGAGTACATTAATGCTATCTTTTGGCACTCCAATTATACGTAGTGGTGATGAGTTCTTAAATACTCAATTTGGTAATAATAATACTTACTGTCAGGATAATGCTATTTCTTATTTAGTATGGGAAACCATTGGAGGAATAGAAGTAGATAATATTCGTTTTGTAAAAGATCTTATAAAACTTCGTCGTAAAATGGGAGTATTTAGCCGTAAAAATTTCTTTTATGGTGGTTATATTGATGAAAAACAAGGTATTAAAGATATTGCTTGGTATACAGAAAAGGGTACAGAGTTTACTCAGGCAGATTGGGTGCAACATAATAGAAAAATGCTTTCTTATATGGTTGCAGCTGAAGATAAGATGTATATGGTTATCTTTAATGCAAATACAAATAATATTAAATGGAAATTACCAAATATCAAGAAAGCTTATAAATGGACATTATTATTGGATAGTTCTGAAAAATTTGAGGTGCAAAAGATTGTATCAGGCGAAGAGATTTGGGTTCCTGCGTGGGAAGTTCTATGTTTTGAAATAAAAAAATAGGGGAGAAATACATTGAGTCAGTTATTGAATAGTTTAGCAGATAAATTAGGTATTGCTACAGAATATACATATGGTTGTGGTGGAGATGTTAAGCATTGCACGGTTAATGAGGATTTAGTTCGCTTTTTTATTGAGAGCTTAGGCTATGGTGCAAAAGATGATAATGAGGTTCAAAAGTCAATAGATACTTTGGCAAAAAAACGCTGGCAAAGAGCATTGGAAGCTATTTATGTAGTTAATACTGATATGATAGGTTTTAATGTTGTATTGTCTAGTGAAGAAGCAGAAGGAGATGTTGTTGTTAGTTATGCAAAAGAGGGGAAAAGTAATTTTGCAAAGCTAAAGACATCATGGGTTGAAGTAGAGCGCAGAAAAGAAAGAAAAATAGAGTATATTTTATTTGGCGTATCTATAGAAAATGAGTTAGAGCCAGGATATTATGATGTTAAGGTTAAGACTTCTAAAGCGGAATATAAAACAGTTTTGGCAGTTGCTCCAAAAGAGTGTTATGCTCTAGATAAGAAAGGTAAAGAGAAGTTATTTGGTTTTGCTATTCAGTTATATTCATTAAAAAGTGAACGAAACTGGGGTGTTGGAGATTTTACTGATTTAGAAAATATGATTGATATTTTAGCTGATAGCGGTGGGGATGTTATCGGTTTAAATCCATTAAATGTGTTGTTACACAACTATCCTGAAGCAGCAAGTCCATATGCATCTATTAGTAGATTATTCTTAAATCCGATTTATATTGATGTGGAGAAAGTTCCTTTTTATAAACCTGAAGATAAGGATGAAAAAGCTATATGGTATGCTAAAGAAAAGGAAAATATTGATTATACTACTATATATAATGCAAAAGCAAAAGCTTTAGGTAATATTTTTGCTAGAGTATTAGATAATAAAAATAGTGCTTATGCTAAAGAGTTTGAGAAGTTCAAAAAAGCCGATACAGGTGAGTTGCATAGATTGGCAGTTTTTCAAGCTGTTTATAATGAGCGTTGTAAATTATGTGGCAAAACATCTAAAAAATGGGAAGATGGCGTTAGCTCAGCTTTGGGTAGTGGAATAGAAAAATTTGCCAATGAGCATCAGTATGATGTAGACTTCTTTAAGTTTTTGCAATTTGAGGCAGATAGGCAGTTAAAATTAGTAGAAAATAAAATTAAAGAAAGAAATCTTGTTATTGGTTTATATAGAGATTTACCTGTTGGTGTTTCAAAAGATAGTGCCGAAGTTTGGAGTGATAAATATTTATACCTTCAAAAGAGTGGTGCAGGTGCTCCTCCGGATAATTATTTCCCTATGGGGCAAAAATGGGGATTGGGTGCGTTTAATCCTTTTGAGTTAAAAGAACGTTGTTATAAGCCTTTTATTCGTATTTTAAGAGCAAATATGCGTTATGCTGGAGCGATTAGAATCGACCATGTAATGGGATTATCTCGTCTTTATATAATTCCTGATGATGGCAAAGAAGGTACTTATATTCGTTATAATGAAAAAGATATGATGAATATTTTAGCTTTAGAGAGCTATTTGAATAAATGTGTTGTTGTTGGCGAATGTATTGGTAATGTTGCAGATGGTTTCCAACAAATGCTAACAGACCGTAATATATATTCTCTAGGTGTGTTATGGGCGGAAAGAAAAGATGCAAGTGGTACAATGAAAGCTCCTAATGAGTATGAGACTAAATATTTTGCATCTGTTGGTACTCATGATATGCCTCCACTAAAAGCGTGGTGGTTTGGAACAGAAATCGCTACTATGAAAAATTTAGGCTTTTATGGTGAGGAAGAGACAAGAAGAGCTTATCAACATAGAGAGCATGAAAGACGTTTGTTATTGGAAGCTCTTGATAGAGAAGGGGTATGGCCTAATGATAGATTGCGTAAGTCTAATTATATATATGGCGAAGGTTATCCTGAAGGAATCGAAGAAGCTGTTCATGCATATATGGCGAAAGGTAATAGTGAAGTATTTATGTTGCAACCTGAAGATATTTTCCAGTCTATGAAAATTCAAAATCTTCCAGGTACAGATGTAGATAAATATCCTAACTGGAGAAGTCGCTTAATTGCTAATATTGAAGATATGTCATTAAATGAAGCTTATTATAGAAATATAAGTGCTGTAAAAAGATGGCGCTAATCCGTAAGGAGTGTGACTTTTGATGAAGAAATTTGACTTAAAGAGTATATTGAAACTATGGCCTGATGGAGTATTGTTTTCCTTTTTATTGGTTCTATTGTTTTTAGTGTCTTTGGTGTGTTTTTATAATATATATCCTGAAGGGGATGTAATGGAGCATATTAAAGCATCATTTAAGGTATATAATGGTCAAATTCCATATAAAGACTTTTTTGAACATCATCATCCTTTGTTATGGTATATGATGGGATGGTTTGTTGCGCTTTTTGAGGGAATGGGGGATGTTGTTGTCTATGTTGTAGACTATGTTACATTTCTGTTCTTTTTAATTGGAGTTTATTATATTTATAGAATAATGAATGAGTTTATATGTGGACGAACTGGAGCATTGTTATCAGTGTTGTTTATATTATGTCCAGGTATAATGTTATACTATATTTATTATAAACCTGACAATTTTATGTTTACATGTATTTCTGCAGGATTATTTTATTTCTTTCTTTATTTAAGAGATCATAAAAGGTTTGATTTAGTTGTTTCTTATTTCTTATTTTGGCTTGCTTTTATGTTTTTACAAAAAGCGGTATTGTTTTATCCTGTGGTGGGTGGTGTGTCTCTTTATATGTTGTATAAAAAAGAAATTGCATATAAAGACTTTTTATTATCAGTTGTTGCTCCTATAGTTTTAAGTGGCTTGTTTGTTTTATGGATTTTCCACTTAGGAATATGGGATGTATACTGGAAAAGTAATTTTGCTTTTAACTCATATATGCGTGTGTATATGGGCGAATTTGCAATAAATAAGCCATGGTTTTTAGCTAAGATATTTTTTGGGATAGGTTTGTTTTCTGTTGTATGTTTATTTGTTTGTATGAATAAATATTTTAGAATTTTATCATTGGTTTTTGTTTTTAATTTGGCTGTTAATCTTTTTTACATATCTCCTTATGTTTATTACTACTATCTATCATATTGTTTTGCTGTTCCAGTTGCTGTGGGTGGTATTTTAAAGATTGCTGAAACCAATAAGCTTTTAAAGATAATTGTTATGTTACAGTCATTAATATATATAGGGTGCATTGCTTATTATGTATTTTTTGATATTAGAGTCGGTTATATAAGACAGTCAAATTCATATTCTAAATTAGAACGTTTGCAAACTGATATTAATAGGTGCGATTTTGTGTATTTTCCATCTAAATATTTATATAATAAAGATTTGGGTTATTACTGGTTTTTGCTAGGTCATGTTGATGTTTTTGGTGAAAGAGTTGGTATTAAACCTGTAGAAAATATAAATAAGCTAATAATAGATAAAATGCCTAAGGTAATTGCTGTAAAAGATGTTTATGATAGATATGAGAAAATTAAAGGAAATGAAGTAATAGTTCATAAATTTGATATAGATATGATTGAGCGCTTTTATGATAAGATTGAGATCAATAGCGAGTTTAAAGAAGTTTATAGCTTATCTGCGTTTAGTGACTATAGTAAAAAAATGTTAAATATATATGTGTTAAAGCCAGAATATTGGAAAACTAATTGTAAATATAATGTAAAAACTAAGGAATGGCTATATGAAGAAAATTGATTTTAATAGAGCTATGGCAAAGAATATATTCTTTGAGTATATTCCTTATGGTGCTATAGTTTTATTAATTGTTTTATCATCTGTTTTGTATACTCTTATTTCTGCGCATTTACCAACTCAGAATGGTGATAATATTGAACATATTCATTCAAGTTTTATGATTGCTATTGGTCAAGTTCCTTATAGAGATTTTTTTCAGCATCATAATCCTTTATTATGGTATTTATTTGTTCCTTTAGTAAAGTTATTTGAATATAATTCAACTATATCAGAAGTTGTTTGTATTGTTTCTTTTTTTGTGTTTTTGAAGTCTTTAGTTTATGTTTATCGTATTAACGATGAGTTTTTGAGCAATAAATTTTGGGGAATTGTAAGTGCGGGGGCTTTAGCTACTCCTGGATTTAAGTTGTACGCAATAGATTTTAGACCTGATAACTATATGCTATTTTGTTTGATTGCTGGTATATATTTTTATTTTAGATATTTGAAAGAGAAAAAATTAAAAGATTTATCAGTTTCTTTTATATGGTTCTTTATTAGCTTTATGTTTGCTCAAAAAGCGATATTTCCGTTGTTTGTATTGGGGCTTAATATATTATGGTTTTGGTATAAGAAAGATATTGTAACTTGTGATTTATTAAAAGCTAGTGTTTATCCCTTAGTTGGATTTGTATTGTTTTTCTGTTATTTGTATTACTATGATATGGTTGAGTTATATTATGTTTCTAATTATACATTTAATCTGAATTTAGTTAAAGGGTTTGAGCTTTCTCGTGTTGTTAATTTTCCTACATATATGAGGATTATTGTTATATTAGGAGGAATAGGTGTTTTTTGTTCTGCTTTTAGCAGTAATAGGTATTGGAAATTGTGTGCTGTATTGTTTGTGGTAGAGTTTTTGCAACGACGTTTATATTTCTCTCCATATTCATATTATTACTGGATGTTGTTTTATTTTGCAGTTTTGTGTGCTGTTCCTTTTTTGTTTGAGTTGGATAAGAAAAATAGATTAGTTAGAATAGTTTTTATTGGCGGATTGTATTATTTTCTATTAAAATCCTCTGTTTTTTATTTAGGTTTATATCATGATAAAAAGGATAATTATCTTCCTGATTATATAACAAGAAATATTAATCGTTGTGATTATGTTTTTAATGGTAATGGAATGATGTATAATATTTTTGCTAAAGATCCTGCATATTATTGGCAGTTAATCGGACAGTTGGATATTATAGGAGAAAAAACAGGTATTCATCCCAAGCCTGATGTTAATAGGCTTATTTTGGAATTGAAGCCTAAATTTATATATGGAACAAGTTATCTTAATAAATTTTCTGATGAGAGTGGTCGTAATGAGATAGTACATTATGTTGATAGAGACATTGTTGAAAAATATTACGATGCAACTGAATTTGGATATATTTATGTATTAAAGCCAGAATATGCAAATAGAATATGTGAAAAAGATGAAAAGACAGGTTTTTGGTCTTATGTAGAATAATTTATATTGTTAAATAAGTTTTAATTAAAGTATGATATATGTTGGCTATGTAATTATAATAATGAGAGGCTTGTTATGTCTGAGGGAAAACAAAGAAGTTCACTATTTAAGTTTTTTTATGTAGTATTGAGAGTGATAACTTTTCCAATTTATGTAGTTATCTATATACTAAGACATCCTTTGTGGGTTTTATTCTTTGTGCTTTTAGGTTTGGGTGGATTAGCTTATTATCCTATGAGTAAGGGAGTGCATTCTTCAGATATAGTTAAGTGGTATAAAGATAAATATGCTGAAGTAAAGTATGATGTTGTAAAGACTGTGGCAGAAAAAGTTGATAATGATTTTGTACCAGAAACATTGGCTGAAGAAGCAAAGAAAGAACAACAAAGATTAGATGAAGAAAAAGAAGAAGCTAAGCGTTTTAAAGGTGAAGATTATAATGCAAAAGTAGAAAGACAAGATGACTTTGAAGATATTGCTAAAGCTGTAAAACAGCGTGGTGGGTTTAAGAAAAAAGTTATTGAAGTTAAGGAGCCTGCTGAAAATGAGATGGATATAAATGTTGAGGTAGATGCTAATGAGAATGAAACAAGTTCTGTTGGCGGTTTATCAGATATTTTGAAAAAAATAGAACCTCAAGAAGAGAAAAAAGTAGATATTAATGAAGAGAATAATACTCACCCTGAAAATGTTGTTACTACAGAAGAAGTTACGGATATTGAAGGTAATGCTGTAGTAGAAGAGCAACTTGCAGAAGCAGTAGTTAATACTGAAGATAGTGCTGAAGTTATAGTGCAACCAACAGAAGAAAAAGCAGATGTAGATGAATTGGGTGAATTAGATTTATTATAAATCTTGTTTTTGTTGAAAATATTTTAGGATATATAATCGTATAGCAGATGAAAGATTATCTGTTGTACGATTTTTATCTATTTGTGTTATTAATTCGTTGGGTGAAATATTCTGTTCCTTTGAAATTAAGCAAAGTGCTTGATAAAATTCTTCTTCTAGAGATATGCTTGTAGTGTGTCTTTTAGCAATTATCACAGAATATTTTTTCATTTATTTTTTGTTCCTAAAACTATCAAATGAAATGATTTGTGCTGTTTCTCCAGAAACCTTTCTTTCTGGTTCGATATCTTCTAATGAGTGAACATCACCGTTTTCATAGAAAGAGAAACTTAAACCAAATTTAGCAGAAGGATCTGCAAAATATGTAATAGCTTCGTAAGGGATGATTAGATTTTGAGCCATTCCACCAAAACTTAAATCTACTGAAAAGAATTTTTCTTCTATTGATAAGTTAGCATATTGATGTTGTAATACAATAGTCATGCTTTCAGGGTATTGAATTTTTAAGTTTTGAGGAATTATTGTTCCAGGATGATCTGTTTTAAAAGTGATATAAAAATGATTATCTCCAGGAAGACCTTGAGTTTCAGCTATTTTTAATGCATCAACAACAACTTGTTTTAAGGCTTTTTCAATTAATTTATCATAATTTATTTCACTTACAAATTCTGTCATTTTGAACTCTATTCCTAATTTCAACTAATTAAAATGAGCCGTTCTGTTGCTAGGTGGCTCATCCCCCACTTTATGCTAACCATAGCTTAAAGAATTTAGATTTGTTGCTTTGCCTTAAGCAGCTACAGCAACTGGCGCAATATTATCATTTGCGTTTATTTGATTTGAACCGATAACGGTGGTATCTCACCGAATACAGCACAGATATCTTTACTATACACTGTCTAACCTATTTCGCCCCCATATGTATTTGGTGGAGGCGCTGGGTACTGCCCCCAGGTCCAATATATCTATTCCATACGGCTTTTCGTATCATAGTTTTCGAGAATCGAAAACTGCTAAAATTATAGTGATAAAAAAAATTATTTTCAAGTGATATTGTTATTATATTTTTTTCAAATATGGTGTTTTTTTAATATTTTATTTATGAATATGTTATATGTTTTTATGGCAAATATTATTTTTTGGGGATTGATAGTATGAACGCTCCTGTTAAACATTCATTGAATCTTAATAAAACTAGTCGCTCAAGTGGTTCGTCATATAAAAGAGCTAATAGCTTTGCTGATAAAATGATGCGTGTTTTATATATTTTTTTACTTGTAGCAATTGACTTAGTTATGTTTATTTATTCAATTAATGGCAAGTTGTTAGATAATGGGGAGCTTAATCCAGCATTAATGTATATTTTTGCTGGTATTTTTGCAGTGTCGTTCGTTTTAATATTTATGCTGTTTTTTTCAAAAGATGTACAGAATGTTGTGTGTTCATTGGTAACGCTATTAACTATAGTGGTGTTTTATAATCAATTTGCTTTGTTTGATGTGAATACATTTGCTGAAAAGTGGCTAGATAAAAATGCGAGTTGGTTAAGTTTTATTTGTATTATTCCGTCATGCTGGTTGATAGGAATGCTTTTTGCAATTGCTATATTTTTTGCTTTTAGATATTCTATATCATTGTTTTTTATTACGATTGTTTTATTGGCGTCTAGTATATTAGGTATAAAAAATAGCGAATTTACTGAGGTAGATAAAAAAGAATATTATACCGTTAAAGATATGTCACATAAGGCTCAGGGTAAATTGAATAAAAATATAATCTATTTTATGGTGCCAGAATTCCCATCCTATCATTTTTTGAGCAATGTAAAGAATTCTGATTTTAGAGAATTAAGAGATTTGATGATAGGTTTTTATGCTAATAATGAATTTGAAATTTTTCCGAATGCATTTGTTGAAAAAGATGATGCTATGAGCAACATTATAGATATTTATAATCAAGTAGATTATACCAGTACTACAAGTGCTAATAGGGGATATGCTGAGATTATTAATGATTGGAATTTTAGGCACGGAACTTTAGAAACACATGCTTTAGAATTTAATGAGTTGTATGATGCATTAAAGAAAGATGGTGGTTATAATATTAGTACATATTCAGCACCAGAGTTTAACTTATGCTATAAAAAAGATGATTTGTATTCTGATAGATGTATAGTAAAGAACTATAAAACAGTTTCTTTATATGATAAAAATGCAACAGTAGAGGATAACATATATGCAATATTAGGGGAGTGGATTTTAAGCATAAAGATAAGAGAATTAAATCCTGTTGCAAGAATGTTTATTAGTATGTCAAATCTAAGAAATATGAAAGTTTTATCGGAGAATCGTAGAGTATCTATTGAGGGTGCTACAAAACTATTTAAGATTGTGGCGTCAGATTTTGTAAAAGATAAAGATGGTGGTGTTTATATGGTCTATGTAGATTTACCATCTGATATATATATTTATGATGAATATTGTAATTTAAAACCAAGAAAAGAGTGGGTGGCTATTAAAGATAATTCTTTGTATAAGGGTGGAATTGAGAATAAAAGAAAAGCTTATGTTGAACAGACAAAGTGTTTGTTAGGTCAGTTGCAAGGTTTTATGAATGAAGTAAAGACTAGTGATAAATTAGCTCATACAGATATTATAATTCAGGGGGTTAGTAATATAAATGAGTTATCAGAATTGCAAGCTGGTCGCTATAGCAATTTTGTAAAAGATAGGCTCGTAAATTTAGCTATTCGAAAAGCAGTTAGACCTAAGTTTTTGATTAATGCAAATATATGTTTGGCGAGTGATTTTACAAAATCAATGCTTCGTTATCAAGATTATTGCTACACAATTGATAATATGAAGATGCCTAGCGATGAAATGTATAGCTTGAAGCAAAATTTGATAAATAACTCAGTTATCAGAGGAAATAAGATATCTAACATTGCTATTAATTATAGAGAGTGGTATGCAGATTTTGAGAATAAGAATGAAGATATTCTTAAAAAGAAAAGATTGCTTAATGTTGAAAAAGAAGAAGTGAAACTCTCAATTGAAACTATGCCTATCGCACCTAAAAAGCTGTCTTTTGATGATTCTTCTGCTGTTTATTATGACTTGGGCGCGTTTAATTCTGATAATATTTATGATCCGTCTGATGATTTGATGCAAGAAGAAACAGTAGCAAAGGTTGAAGATATTAACACTGAAATCTCAGTAGAAAAGACTGATGAACTTAAATCTGAAGTATCTGTGGAAAATAAAGAAGAGGTAATATCAGAAAAATCTATTGAGCAGGTGGAAGAAAAAAATAATGTAGAAGAAGAGATTGTGGAACTATCTGCCACAGATGAAATAGTAGAAGAAAAAAAGGCGGAAGTTGTATTAGAAACAGGTGATGAACCTGCTAGTGCAGAGTTTGTTGTAAAAACTGCTGAAGAAAATGAGGACTTTGAGCCAGCTGAATTTAGTGAAGATAGCCAAATAGACTTCTAAATAAACTTGGTTAATTGTTGATTAAATGCTTGTCAATGTGTAAAAAGTATGTTATCTCGGTTTTATATTAAATGAAAAACAGAGATAGGCTGGATGAGTTTGGATAAATATATAAAAAATAAACGCTCAAAAGTTGCATTAATTTTTTTAATGTGCTTGATGTTTTTGTCTTTGTGTGCAGAGTTTATTGCTAATGATAAGCCTATTTTGTTAAAATATCAGGGGGAGTATTATTTTCCTATATTTAAGGTTTATACAGATGCTCGTTTTGGTGGTGATTTTCCGACCGAAGCAAATTATAAAGATGAGTTTATAAAAGATAATATCAATGAAGATGGCTTTATGATTATGCCATTAATAGAGTTTTCATATAATACGGTTGATTTTGAGTTGAATGAGCCTTTTCCTGCACCGCCATCTTCAAGGCATTGGTTTGGTACAGATGAAGAAGGGCGAGATATTGTTGCAAGGTTATTATATGGTATAAGATTATCTGTGGTGTTTGCTTTGTTGTTGACAGTATTGTCATCTGCTTTAGGTGTGTTCTTTGGTGCAATACAAGGTTATTTTGGCGGTAAGGTAGATATATTCTTGCAACGTTTTATTGAGGTTTGGGAATCTATGCCTCAATTGTTTGCCCTTATTATTATTGCTAGTGTCTTTGCTCCAACATTTTTTACATTGTTGGTTATTTTGCTTCTATTCTCATGGACAGAGCTTACAGGTATGGTTAGAGCAGAGTTTTTGCGAGCAAGAAATTTTGAGTATGTAAAAGCTGCAAAAGCTTTGGGTGTAAGTAATTTTAGAATAATATGGCGCCATATTTTGCCTAATGCAATGGTGGTTATTGTTACATTTGTGCCGTTTATTTTAGCAGGTGGCATTGTGGCGTTAACTGCATTAGATTTTTTGGGTTTGGGTTTAGGTTATGAGTATCCTTCTTTGGGAGATTTAGTAAGGCAAGGTAAGGATAATTTGCAGGCTCCTTGGATTGGGCTTAGTATATTTTTTGTACTTTCATTGTTGTTGACTTCTCTAATTTTTATCGGAGAAGGGGTGAGAGATGCTATGGATAAGAGAAGATGATGACAGAGCCTATTTTAGATGTTAAAAATTTGAATGTTCGTTTTATCCGTAAAGATGGTAGTTTCTTCTCGGCTGTTTATAATAGTAGTTTTTATGTTAATGAGGGGGAAGTTTTAGCTATTGTTGGAGAATCTGGTTCTGGAAAAAGTGTAACAGCTTTGTCTTTAATGGGGCTACTAGATGCTAAAAAAGTATTATATAAAAGTACAAACTCGATTGTTTTTGAAAATAAGGAATTAACCTCTTTAACAACCAATGAGTGGCAAGCAATTAGAGGGGATAAGATTGGTATGATATTTCAAGAGCCAATGAGTTCTTTGAATCCTTTGTTGAAAGTTGGAGAGCAGATTGCTGAAGTTATTCGTTGCCATAAAAAAGTTTCTAATAAAAAAGCTATGGCTAGAGCTAGATATCTTTTAAGATTAGTAGGTATTGATAATGCAAATGAGCGTATGAATGCATATCCTTTTGAGTTATCTGGGGGACAAAGACAAAGAGTTATGATTGCTATGGCGGTTGCTAATAACCCTAAGATATTGATAGCAGATGAGCCAACAACAGCGCTTGATGTTACAGTGCAAAAGCAAATTTTAGAATTGATACTAAAGTTAAAAGATAAGCTTAAGATGGCAGTTGTTTTTATTTCGCATGATCTAAATGTGGTTAAAAAAATTGCTAATAGAGTTATTGTTATGCGTCAGGGGGTTATTGTTGAACAGGGGAGTGTGGGGAATATTTTTAATGCTCCTGCTCACGCATATACTAGAGAGCTTTTGAGTGCTTTTAATAATAAAAGTGTTAGAAAAAATTTTATATCTCGCAAGTTGGTTGAAGCACGAAATATCAATGTAACATTTGCGTTGAAGAAGAATATATTGGGAAAGGTTGTTAACGAGCTTAAAGCGGTTAATGGTGTTTCTTTAGCTTTATATGAGGGCAAAACGTTAGGACTAGTTGGAGAATCTGGTTCAGGTAAGACAACGTTTGGGATGTGTTTAGCTAATCTTGTTAAATATAGTGGTGAGATTTTATTATCTAAATCAATAAAGATTAAGAATGAGAAAGACTTTAGGAAGAATATTCAAGTTGTTTTTCAAGACCCATATAATTCATTAAATCCTCGTATGAGTATTGAGGATATTGTTAGCGAAGGGGTTTATGTGCATTTTCCGAAATTAGGCAAAGATGAGGTTCGGAAGAAGGTAAAAAATGTATTGGCAAGGGTTGGTTTGTCTGGTGATGAAATATTAAAACAGTATCCTCATGAATTTTCAGGTGGACAACGTCAAAGAATAGCAATTGCAAGAGCTTTAGTTGTAGAGCCCAAGGTTATGATTTTAGATGAGCCTACATCAGCACTAGATGTTACGGTTCAAGCAGAAATTGTTAAGTTATTAAAGCAAATTCAAGATACAACCGGAATTGCGTATTTATTTATTTCTCATGATATGCGCGTGGTGAGGGCGATTTCTCATGAAGTAGCTGTTATGAGAAAAGGAAAAATTGTAGAATATGGTAGTGCAGATGAGTTGTTTAATAATCCACAAACTCCTTATGCAAAAGAATTAATGCAAGCATCTATGGGATAGATATTTATTTGAGATACAGTTTATATTGATAAATTTCTTTTTTTGTGATATAATTTATTTGTAATTTAGTTATTGAGATGTAGATATGAGTAAGGTAGGTAATTACATTGTTGGTGCAAGTGTGGTTGCAATTATGGCTGGTTCACCCATGGAGGCTGAAGCACACAATAACTATGGTGATGATAATACTAGTGATAAAGATAAAGTTGTATATGTAGAAGAAAATCTTAGAGATACTCTTAAAAACGATAGTATCATAGCTTGGGAAATGCTTGCAAGTAACGAGCAAGAATTAAATAATACTACCCTATCTAATCAGTCAAAAGAAGAGTTAAAAGAAGAGTTAAAAGAAGATAGTTGGCGAGGATATGGAACAATAAGAGAAGTTGGTCGTGCTCCAAGAATTGATAATTTGCAGTATAAGAATAAAACTATAAAAGACGGGGAACGAGCTTCATTTTTTGATAGGATTGATGCTGAAGCTTATTATAGTCTGGGTAGTAATACAATTACAGATAATATCTTTGAAGGACAAGAACAAAGTATAGAAAGTACTTTATCTGTGCTTGCTCATGAAGCAGAGCATATGCATCAACATGAAAAAGTTAATTTTAGTGCGGATATGAGTTTGGAGCAGCATTATAAGCTTTGTTGCTATAAAGAAATTGGAGCTCAAGTTGCAGGACTTTTGCAATTGAGAGAGATGTATAAAGAAGCCCAAACAGATGAAGAAAAGGCTAATATCTTAAAAGAAGGTAAAAAAGAAGGATATGAAGATTATTTTAGTAAACTTGAAAATGGAGAAATTAATCCTTTAAGTGATAAAAAAGAAGATTTTGATAAAGAAATGTCTGTTATTGTTAATTCTGTAGCAGATAGTTGGATGAATTTTAAATCTTCTGTTTATGACAAAGCTCATGTTGATGGTGCATTGGAAAATGCTAGAAAAGGTAATGTATTACCTAATGATGAAAATTATAAGAAAGGTGTAAGTCTTATACTAACAATGGGAGGAATCGATTTTTCTCAATATTTAAATGGAGATATAGCTTGCTATAATAAGTCTATTATAGATGCAGATAAAAGAATACAGAATGGGGAATATTTTGAAAATGTATCTTCCAATGTTATGGAAAAAGATAAATATTTATCATTGTATGATGATGGCGATTTAAAAGGATTTAATTTAGAACAGCAATTTAATTTATTATTACAAAGAGCTTTAGTAGAAAAAATAACTAAAGATGGTGGTGATTGTTATTGGGCAGATATGGTTTTAAAAGATTGTTTTTTCGATAAAGACTACTTTTTAGAGGAAATAAAAAATATTTCAGAAAATACAAATATGTTTGAAAAAAGCATGGAGTTGTGTGAAAGATTAGCTGAAAATAAGGGGAATATAGGAAGAGCTTCTGATAAAGAGTACCAAGAAAAATTAAGAGAAATTTGGACGGTTGAAAATTCTAAAGGAGAAAAAGTTTGCCTGCTTGATGGAATAGAAGAAGTTCCAGATTTGAGTGGATACGTTTGTAGTTCTGCAATGCTTAAACAATTAGATAATCGTCCCTTTTTGGGAAAAGTTAAGGATTTTATTCAAAATAATAGAGAAAATAATAGTGATGAGAGAGCTGTACAACAGGGTGAAACTGGTATATCAATAGATATTAGAAATACAACCCCATTACACAGACCTATGTATGAACGAGATTCTATGTTTGCATCTGACCCTTCTACATTTGTTTTGATGACTACAAGTGATATAATAGATACACGTACAGATTATTTAGCACAAGAGCGAGAAGGACGAATAGAGCAGGCAAAACAAATGTTGAATGAAGATTTGAGAAACATTCATCCTAAAACCGAAACCGTTGATTTGAATAGACAGAGATTAAATGATGAATTAAGTAGTATTCAGCCTAAGACTGAAAAAGTTAATACAGGAAGTGAAGTGTTGATTGCTTTGGCCCAACAAGGGCGTGGAATGTAATCTTTAAGTGTAGTTTGAGTATTTTTTGCTTGCAAAATGTGGAGTTGCGATTTATAAGTTTTGTTAGTGTGGCGGCGTAGCTCATCAGGATAGAGCAACAGTTTCCTAAACTGTGGGTAGTGGGTTCGAGTCCCGCCGCTGTCACCATTTTTTGTTGTAGAGAGTGTTTTAATTTTAATAGATATTAGAGTTATAGCATTCGAACCCACGGGTAAGTGGGTTTGACTACAAGCGAAAGGCAGACGGTAGTATGCCGGTTGGCTTTAGCCAATGAGCGCAGTGAGTGAAGCGAAGCTGAGCAGTCCCGCCGCTGTCACCATTTTTTTGTTGTAGAGAGTGTTTTATGGAAAAGATTGCAAGTTTTATGGTTAATCATCTAACACTTAAAAGAGGTGTTTATGTTTCACGCCTAGATAAATTTGGTGAAACAATGATTACAACATTTGATATTAGAGTGACCAGACCTAATTTTGAGCCAGTGTTAAATACTGCAGAAATACATACAATTGAACATTTAGGAGCTACGTTTATTCGTAATCATGAAGTTTTTAAGAATAAAACTGTTTATTTTGGTCCAATGGGTTGTAGAACTGGTTTTTATTTGTTGCTGGAAGGGGAATATAGTTCAAAGGATATAGTGCCTTTGATTGTTGAAATGTTTGATTTTATTCGCAAGTATGATGGAGATGTTCCTGGGGCTAGTGCTAGAGATTGCGGTAATTATCTTGATATGAATTTGCCTATGGCTAAGTATGTTGCAAATAAGTTTTATGAGGAAGTTCTATTAAATATTACGGAAGATAGACTGGTTTATGGTGATTAATAAAAAAAAGAGGTGAATTTAGCCTCTTTTTTTATGTCGCTTTTTTCTTGCATAGGCATTTTTTTTGTGTTATAATATGTATGTAAAAAGAGGATTTTATGACAGGAGATATGTCATGGGAAAAATAGCAGAAGATTTTGAGCGCTTGTTGTATGCAAATTATCCAGATGATTATAGGCGAGCTACAGCAGAAGATGTTTCTGATGATGTGATTACTGCTATTTTGTCACGACATGAGTTTCATTATGAAGTATGGAAACGTATTCCAGAGTGGATACGAGCAGAGTATCGTGATGATATTCCTCAAGAAGTTTTAAATGGTAATATACGAGTAGAAGCCTTTGTGTATGATGAATATGAAAAATTAGGTCCAGCTGATCCATTGGATGCAAAAGAAGAAAAAGCAAGAGATGAGAAAGACGCAATGTTTGTTGCTAATCTTACAGTTGCATTTTTGGCTGCTGGGTATACTGTTGAATCTGTTAATCGTTTGTCTGAAAATCATAGTGAGCGTAGAGAACTTCTTAAACAAATGGCTATTTTGGGTCGTACTCCAGAGTTGGTTGCGGCATACCGTGCTAATAGAGAAAGTGGTAAAAATATTATTGCTAAAGAATATGATGAGAATGAAAAGCTCATACATAAAAAAGTAATGAATTTAGCTAGAGAAATGAGTGCGGTAAAACGTAGCGCTAATGGTTTTGATGAGCAAAAGTATAAAGAGCTAGAAGAAAAATTAAAAGAGGCATTAGCATTTGTAAAAGATAATCCTGAAGCCAAAACAAGAGTTTTTGAGCATTTGAAAGATACGGTTTGTCAAAAGCGTATATATTTACTTCATCCTGAAATTAGAGATAAGTTTATTTCTTCAATGAAGGATGTTGGTATTTTAATTACTCCGAATGATGGTAAGCCACGAGCGTTTGAAATAAATAGAGATACTTTAGTGGAAGGTTTGAAAAAAGATTTTGCAGAACGTGAGAAAATGGAAAAGATTCTAGCAAATAAACTAGCTCATAAAGCTGTAAATTTTGTAAATGCTAAAGTTAAAGATGTTGTTGGGGCAATACCTGATGATAAAGTCGATAAATTGGTAATGATGAATAAAGGAGAGCGTTCTTCTGTAACTTAATCTCCGAGGAGGTTGATATGATAGGCAAGTCTATTGATTTTGAGCGTTTTTGTGAAGTAAATTATCCAGATGCTTATCGTAAAATAACATCAGAAAATGTTAAAGAAGATGTTTATTATACTATATTTTCAGATTATGAAGTGCGCTTTAAAAAATGGCAAAGTATTCCTCAATGGATAAAAGATTTTTATAGGGATGCTATACCATATGAGGTTTTAAATGGTAATATTACAGTAGATGATTTTATTGAAACTCTTGAATATGTATATTTGAGAAGTCCTGATCGTGATATTACAAAACTTAATGCAAATAATTTTTATAATATAGCATATCTTGAAGAGGGGAGAAAAGAAGCATACGAAGAAAAAGTTGAATTAGGCTACTCTTCTGAACATGCTAGAAAGTTAATTGAAAATAAACATACCAGAGATTGTTTATGTCATTTGTGTAGACCTCTTACAACAGAAGAACGTAAGATATGGCGTAAATCTAGAAAGAGTGATAGACATATTATATTAGAGAGCTATAAGAAAGACCAACCTCATAAGATGGTTTATCATAGCATTAGGCAATATGATATGTGTATTAGAAAAATGCGCGAAGAAAAGTCTGCGAAAAAGAAAATTGAATATTTATTAAAAGCAACAAAGCATAAATATGAGATTATGAAATATTTGCCTAAGGTTGAGAATAAGGAACTCAAAAGAGGTTTAATGCGTATGTATATTGTAGCTAAAAAAGAATTAGGCGCAAAGAGAATGAATGTAGAGAGAAGAAAAATTTCTAAATATGTGGCAGCAAGACCTCCAAAGAAAAAGGTTAATAAAAAAGCTATGGCTGAAATGTTAAATCAAGTTGGTGCTAGTAATGAAATGTAAAGGAGAAGGAAATGAGTGATGATTTAGATGTAGAAAAGGCAAAATTTATAACTGAATGTGTAAAAAAGGGGTATTCTGTTACTTCAGCTGATGCCTTGTATTATAATAAAAAAAGAAGAGAAGATGTTTTAGCAAAAGGGAGAAAATTGACTAAGGAGGAAAAGCAAGAGATTGCTAGAACTCGTAAGTCAGATAGGGATATTATTGAGTATGATTGGAAAGAAAATCAACCTGAAAAATATGCTTTTCATTATGTTGAAACAATCAATAAAATGAGCAATAAAATTGATGCTACAGAAAATGAGATTGAAAAAGAAGCTTTGGAAAAGCAAAAATGTGATTTTATAGAAAAAAATCGTGAATGGGTAAATAAAAATAAAATTTTTGTTATTGAGGCTATAAAACAAATTAGTAATCCGACTAAACCTCCAAAGGATTATTCTAGTAATAATAGTAAGATATTTAATTTGTTTAGAGGTCGCGATAGATAAAAAAAGAGGGGAATTTCCTCTCTTTTTAATTACATTGCAACACAGGAATTTCCGTTATACTGCCAGGAGGTTACAATGTTATTTTTGATATAAAAATCAGTTTTGCAGTAATCGGTTATAACATCACCCATAAAATTACCTACTGGGATTATGCTTCCGCCATAGGTGAAGGGGTAAAACATTTCATCTTCGGTTAGAAAATCATTATTAAATTCATAATTGGGGTCTGGTAATACTTGTTGATTTAAGCTAACATAGGTGATGATTTCGTTGCCATTATCTAGCCTTTTTACTTTACTAGGTTGTCCATATTTACCGATTAATTGTTCGGTTGTTTTGCCTATCTCTTGATTTAGTTGGTTGGTATAATTTTGTGATGTGGCGCATGCACCTAGGGTTAATGTTACAGATAATAAGATAATTTTTTTTAGCATAATATTCCTCCTTTTGATTGTTTAAGAAGGATATATAGCTTTGTTAATGGTTTTCAATGGTAGTTATTTTTTTAGTTCTCTATCTCTGTTTACATAGAATGATAGGATAATACCAAAACTTGACATTACAGAAATAATTACTGTTCCTCCGTAGCTTATTAAAGGCAAAGGAACACCTACAACAGGTAGTAAGCCTATTACCATTGCTATGTTTATGAATACGTATAAAAAGTAGTTTGTATTTAGTCCGAGAATAACCATTTTGCCGAAGTAGTTAGAGTTGTGTATTCTAAATGCAAACCAGTAGCCATAGCTTATTAATATGAGGTTTAATAATAGAATTAATGCGCCTCCCATCATGCCAAATTCTTCTGAAAACATTGTGAAGATGAAGTCTGTATGTTTTTCTGGTAAGAAATTTAGGTGGCTTTGTGTTCCTGATAAAAATCCTTTTCCCCATAAACCGCCGGAGCCTAGCGCTATTTTGGCTTGTATAATGTGGTATCCTGTTCCTTGAGGGTCTCTTTCTGGGTTTAAGAATGTTAAAATTCTGTTTTTTTGATAGGTGTGTAAAAAGTGCCATAAGATTGGGGCTGCAGATGCAATTGAGCCAATGGCAATAGCAAATTTCCACCATTGAACTCCTGCTAGATAAAATAAACTTACTGCGCAAAATAGTATCATTAATGATGTACCAAGGTCTGGTTGTATCATAATTAAACCAACCGGAACGGCAACTATTAGTGTTGGGATTAGAATGCCTTTTATAGTTTTTATATCATCTAATGGAGTGTTGCTAAAGTATCTTGCAAGTTCAAGAACTACTGCTATTTTCATTAGTTCGGAAGGTTGAAGTTTGATAATTCCTAAATCTATCCATCGTTGAGCGCCCATTCCGGTATATCCAGCTACTTCAACGATAATTAGTAATAATAGGGTAAAAATATAAAATGGAGTTGATAATTTGTAGTAAAATTCTGGTGGAATAAGGGAGGCTATTATCATTATAACTAAACCCATGCCAAAACGTATGCCTTGATTAAGAGCCCATGGGGTAATTTTTCCACCTGCTGCAGAATATAGTATTAAGCATCCGATTGTTGCTAAAATGCAGATTACACCAATATAGGCAAAGTTTAGATTAAAAAATCTTTCTTTTAGAGTTAGCTCTTTGTTTTTGTTTAGTATTATACTCATATTATTTCCTATCTAATATCTAAGTCTATTGCAGCTTCAAGTATTTTAGAAGCAATTGGTGCGGCAACTCCAGAGCCAGAGCTTCCATGTTCTACAATAACGGCTATTGCGTATTTAGGTTTGTCGTGTGGGGCGTATGCCATGAACCAAGCGTGGTTGCGATATTTCCAAGGTAGATCTTCATCCTTTTTTATTCCAGCAGCACGTTCTTTTAGGGTAATTCTACGAACTTGTGTTGTTCCTGTTTTTCCGCTCATTTTTATATCTTTATTTTTGAAGCGAGATGCTATGGCTGTACCGTTAACTCCATTTACAACTTCAAACATACCTTGTTTTACGATTTCTATATGTTCGGGTTTTATATCAAGTTTTGATGTTTCTTCGTTTTTGTTAGATTTTACTAATGTTGGTTCGATGTTTTTTCCACCATTTACAACACGAGATAACATGGTTACTAGTTGTAGAGGTGTTACTGTAACGTAACCTTGACCAATACCGGCTAAAGCGGTTTCACCTTGTTGCCATGCAGATTTTAGTTTTTCTCTTTTCCATTTATGACTAGGAATAGTTCCAGTACTTTGATTTAGTAGACCTAGTTCATGAGGTGTTCCTAATCCTAATTTATAGCTCATTTCTGATATTTTATCAATTCCTAGTTTTAGCGCTGTTTCGTAGAAGAATATATCACAAGAATATTTTATTGCGTCAATAACATTTACTTTGCCGTGTCCGCTATGTTTCCAACAGTGGAATAGGTGATTGCCTAGTTTCATTTTTCCTGAGCAATAAGATGTAGTTTTGGTATCTATAAGTCCTTCTTCTAGAGCGGCTAATGCTACAACAATTTTAAATGTAGAACCAGGAGAGTATAGGCCTGATATTGGTTTATTGTTGAGTGGTGTTTTTTCGTTATAGAGTAATTTGTTCCAATTTGTTGATGATATGCCATCTATAAAAAGATTTGGGTCATATGAGGGAGCAGATACATAGGCTAATATTTCTCCAGTATGGATATCCATAACAATGGCAGCTCCCGAATGATCACCAAAGGCATCTAGAGCTATTTTTTGTAGACGAATATCTATGGTCAAATCTAAGTCTTGTCCTTTTATACCATCTACTTTTTCCATCTCACGCATAATACGTCCATATGCGTTTACTTCGTATGTAAGAATTCCTTCTGTTCCACGTAGGCTCTCATCATATGTTTTTTCAAATCCGGATTTTCCTATTTTAAACCCTGGTACTTGTAATAATGGGGCATCAGATTTTTCCATGTCGCTTTTTGAAACAGAAGCAACATAGCCAAGAGGATGAGCTGTATATTCTTTATATGGATAATGGCGTGTTAGTCCCTCATCGATAAATAACCCTGGGTATGAGTTGCTATTAATCATAATTGTAGAAACTTCTTCCCAACTAAGATTATCTTTTATTTTTATTGGAACAAATCTTCTATGACGTTTAATGTCATTTTTGATGCGTTTTATATCTTCTTCTTTGAGATTTAATATTGGGGTAATATTTTCTAGCAAATTATCAATTTTTCTAGCTTGCTCAGGAATTAGCATCGCTTGGAAGTTTTGATTATTGGTTGCTAGCTCAATACCGTTACGGTCATTTATGCTTCCACGAGGTGGAACAAGTAGACGTTTTGACATACGGTTACTATCAGATAGTAGAGCATATTTTTCTCCTTGATAGATTTGCAAGTAGTATAAACGTCCAAGAAGTACAAATAGTAAAAATATATTGGCGCTAAAAATTATTAGAGAACGTTTGAGAAAAATTCTTAGTTTGCTATTAGATTTTTTCATATCTATCCTCCAGATGGATATAACGTTTTTCTACCCATACATAAAAAGGGGTTATTATTGGATAGAGGGCAACGGTTAGCGCAAACTCTATGAATAGGGTGTTAAGAGGGATTAATTTGCGATAGAATACACTAAGTAAAATTGCTTTGAATATTAAAGTTATTAGTGAAGCTAAAGAAAATAGTATCCAAGAATAGGAGAATTTTTTTATATTGAAGTAGAATAATATTCTTGATGAAATAAGGTATAAAATAAAAAATGACATGATGTTTATACCAATTGGAGTGCCACTTAATACATCGGCAAAAATTCCTAGTATAAAAGCAGATATTAGGTTAAATGCATCATGGCGAATGCTTATCCATGTATATATGCCAATATAAAAAGGGGTTAGGCGCATAAAATTCCAAAAAGGATTTGAGCGTGGGCAATATAAGAAAATTTCTAAAAACAATATGCTTAAGATGGGAACAAGAAAAACTCCAACATGAGTAAAGATATTTTTTATAGAGTTTTTCATTCTAGCTCCTTAGATGTTTGTTTGTCTGGAGTTATATCGTAAGCGATTATTTTTACAATTTCTATATTGGTTGGATTAAATAGTGGTTTTGCAGTTATTTTATCTACATCAACTTTTTTAATGCGTGCGATTGGGATATCAGAAGGTAAACCTCCACCAACACCAGATGTTACAAGTATATCTCCTTTATGTAAATCTGCTAATAGTGGGGTAAATATTAGGGTTAATTCTTTAGTGTTGTTGCCAACAAGTATACCTCGTTCACGGCTTTTTTGAGAAATAACAGGAATTTTGGAGTTAATATCTGTGATAAGTGTAACTCTTGCATATTTGCCACTAACTAAATCTATTCTTCCAATAAGTCCATTTTTATCAACTACAGCATATCCAGATTTTATGTAATCTGCATTATCTCCGAGGTAGATAATGAATGAGTTAGAAAAAGCATTACCATTTTCTGCAATGATTTTGGCAGTGTAACTTTTTGTGTTAGGAACATCTAAGTGATGTAGTAGATTTTTTAAGCTTTTATTTTCAGCTTCAACTGCTCTTAATTTATCTTTTAGTAAGAACAATTCTTCGTTTTGTTTTTTTAAGCGAATATTTTCATCATATACATTAATTACTTCAGATAATTTTTTATAGCTATAACTTAAGCCTTGAGCAGGTAATGTAACAATTCTTATTATTGGTGCTGTAATGTAAAAAATACTTTTAGATATTCCAGAAACTATACCTAAATCTACTTTGTGTACCATAATCAAAAGCAGGGCTATAATAAATAACCCTGTCATGATGAAGTTTTTTAAAACTTTAAGTACATAATTTTGTTTTAGAAATAGTATTCTTTGACGTTTCATTATCTATCCTTTAATGATGAGATTAATTGTCATATAATACGCCACGGAATTCCTCAAAATAGTCTAAAGCTTTACCAGTACCACGAACAACGCAAGTCAAAGGATCTTCTGCTAATGATACAGGAAGACCTGTTGCATTACGGATAACTGTATCTAAGTTTGATAATATAGAACCACCACCAGTCATCATAATACCTTTATCAACGATATCGGCAGCTAATTCTGGAGCAGTATTTTCAAGTGCAAGCTTAACAGCTTCAACAATTGCCATAACTGGTTCAGCCAAACTTTCTGCAATTTGACGTTCTGTGATAACAATTTCTTTTGGTACGCCATTAACAAGGTCGCGACCTTTAATTTCCATTGTTCTACCATCGCCTTTAGCAGGAACGCATGCAGAACCGATTTCTTTTTTGATTTTTTCTGCACTACTTTCACCAACAAGTAGGTTTAAATTACGGCGAATGTATGAGATGATAGCGCTATCCATCTTGTCACCACCAACACGAACAGAACGAGAGTATACAATACCGCCTAATGATAATACAGCAACTTCTGTTGTACCACCACCAATATCAACTACCATAGAACCTGTTGGGTCATTAACTGGAAGACCTGCACCAATTGCTGCAGCCATTGGTTCATAAATTAACCATACACGTTTTGCCCCAGCATTAACAGCTGATTCTTTAATAGCTCTTTCTTCTACTTCTGTTGCACCACTTGGTACGCAGATAATAATGGTTGGACTGATTAAGCGACGACGGTTGTTTACTTCTTCAATAAAGTATTTAATCATTGCTTCAGCAGCTTCAAAGTCTGCAATTACACCGTCACGAAGAGGGCGAATTGCACGAATGTCACCAGGAGTTCTACCAAGCATCTGTTTAGCCTTTGTACCAACTGCCCAAACTTCTTTTTTACCGTTTATATCTTTTACGGCAACAACAGATGGTTCATTTAATACAATACCTTTACCTTTTACGTGTACTAAGGTATTAGCAGTTCCTAAATCGATTGCCATATCGGCTGAAAATAGACCTAACAAATTTTGGAAAAACATATTTATCTCCCGTTAAATTACATATTTCTTTATCTTTTAAGCAAAAAACGCATATTTTGCAAGTACTTTATATTGAATTTTTTATATCTTCAACAAAATTTTTATCTTCATCATAACAAGTGTTTAAGCAAAAATTTGCATCAAAGCGATTATTAAACCATGTGGATTGACGTTTTGCATATTGTCTGGTATGAAGTTTAGCTTCTTCTATGGCATTTGTTAAAGATATTTTTCCTAAAATATATGATTTTAGTTCTTGAACACCAAGAGCTCGCATTGCAGGTAGCGAATCGGACAAATTTCGTTCAACTAACTTTTCAACTTCAGATAAAGCACCTTGTTTCATCATAATATCAAAACGCAATTTTCCTCTTATATCTAATACTTCACGCGGTGGTTTTATATATATTTTTATGAAATCTTGTGGGTTGAAGTGATTGATTAGTGGAATACTATGCCAGTAAGTGAGGTTTTTACCTGTATGATACCAAACTTCCATTGCTCGCTTGATACGAGTTGTATCGTTTTCACTTAGTTTGTTGGCTGTATCTTTATCAATTTCTTGTAATTTATGGTATAAGAATTCTAATCCCTCATTAGATATAATTTCTTCAACAGTATTTCTTACTTCTTGAGGCGTTTCTGGAATTGGGGTTGCACCTTTGGTTAGAGCTTCAATATACATTCCTGTACCGCCAACAATGACAGGTATGCTGTTATGATTTTGAGCATCTAAAATTTCTTGTTTACAAAGGTTTAGCCAATCTACAACATTGCCTCTAACAGATGCATCGTATATACCATATAGTTTATGGGGTGCTATGGCTATATCTTCTTTGCTTGGCGTAGCGGCAAGAATTGGAATATCTTTATATACTTGCATCGAATCGGCATTAATTACAGTTCCTTGAATTTCTTTAGCGATATCTAAAGCAAGTCCTGATTTTCCGGATGCAGTTGGTCCTGCGATAACAATTATTTTAGAGGTCTGCATGATGCTTCTTCCACTAAGTTCTGACATAAATCTTCATAAGATATGCCAAGGTGTTTTGCTTGTTCTGGAACTAATGATAATTCAGTCATTCCAGGATGAGTGTTAATTTCGAGGAATACGACTCCGTCATCTGGGTTATATCTAAAATCTGAACGAGATATAGTTTTGCATCCTAATTTATTATGCATTGTTTGGGCATAAGCCTTACAAATTTCTGATACATCATGAGGGATATTGGCTGGTAATATATGATCTGCGCCACCGGTGGTGTATTTGTGCTCATAATCGTAGAAATCATCTTTAGGTTTTATTTCAGTTACAACGTGTGCTTGATTTTTGTAGCACATAACAGTTAGCTCTTGTCCTTTTATGTATTTTTCTATTAGTATTTCTGTATCTAGGTTTTTATATTTTACTAAAAGAGCATCTTCTTGGTTGTTTACAATAAATACACCAACAGATGAACCGTCAGATATTGGTTTTACAACATAGGGATATTCGATTATTGTACCAGAAGCAAGATAGTCTTTTGCGGTGGTTTTTTGTGAGCTAGCTGTTCTGATACCACTATTTTTTGCAATTAATTTACATACATATTTGTTCATACCAATAGCAGAGGCTAGCATGCCAGAATGAGTGTATGGAATTTGTAGCAAATCAAAAAGGGCTGAGATGGTGCCATCTTCTCCCCAGTTGCCATGTAGGGCATTGAAGACTATGTCAGGTTTTTCCTTTTCTATTGATTTGAGAAGTTTTTTTGTATCTGTTAAGTCATGTTCTATAACGTTGTATCCTTTTTTTGTTAAGGCTTTAACAATACCTTTTCCGCTTACAAGACTTACTTCTCTTTCTGAAGAAAATCCTCCCATTAAAACCATCACTTTTTTAGTCATTATTTAACCTCTTATGTATTATTGTAAATTTTATATGATTATGATTTTAAAAGAAAAAAATTAAGAAAGGTTAAAGTTTTGAGAAAAATTGGACTATTGATAGGTATTTATTTTGTTTTGATTTTTGGTAATGCTCATGCGATGGGTTTTGTGCAGAGTATGAATGTAAAGATTGGTGTGTTTGAAGCAGCTTTGGTTAAATTGGATTATAATAATAGAGGGGAAGCGTATAATATTTCGGCGGAAATATCTACGGCTAATTTTTTTGGTAAAATGTATCCTTTTACAGCAAAATATATGAGTAAAGGCATATTTCTAAAAGAGGAAGTATTACCTTATATTTATGAGACATATACCGAGTCGAGAAATCATGTTCGTACTAAGAAAATTTTTTATGATGAGAAAGGTAAAGCATATAAGCGAATTTCTACTAAAGATAAAAAAGTAAATGAAAGAGAAATTAATAATGTTCCTGAAACAGCAGATTCTGCTGATTTACAAACAATTTTTGCAAATTTGATTGGAAATTTCTATAAAGAAAAAAATTGTGATATGTTACGAGAAGTATATGACGGAAAAAAACACTATAAAGTTATTGCTAAAAATGAAGGAATCGAAACAAGGTATTTTGATTTGATAAAAAAATCTGAGCCAGCTTATAAGTGTTCTCTATATATAGAGAATCTAAAGGAAAATAATGATAATATATTATGGGATATAAGTGCAGATAAGCCAATTAATATTTGGATTGGTATAGATGAAAAGACAAAAATACCATATGTTTTAGAAATAAGGATTGACTCTACACCATTAGGTGCAGTACAAGTAACACCAAGTACTTTAGAAATTAAATAAGGAATCGAAAATGAAAAAGTCAGAACTTTTATTACCAGCAGGCTCTCTTGTTAAGCTTAAGACAGCTCTTTTGTATGGTGCAGATGCTGTTTATGCGGGAACTCCTGATATGAGTTTAAGAACTCAATCAAAATTTTCTTTAGAGGAATTAGAAGAGGGAATTAGGATTGTTCATGAACAGGGTAAAAAGATTTATCTGACTTTGAATTTGTATATTCATAATGAAGAAGCAAAAAAATTACCTCAATTTGTTGAGACACTTCGTAGATTAAAACCAGATGGCGTTTTGATGGCTGATCCTGGTGTGTTTTATTATCTTAAAGAACATGCTCCTGAGCTTAATAGATTTGTTTCTACTCAAGCAAATATTTGCTCTGCACAAACAGTTAAGTTTTGGCAATCTATGGGAGCTAAGCTTTGTGTTTTAGGACGTGAGGTTACTTTTGAAGAAATGGAAGAAATTAGAAAAGAATGTCCAGATGTTGAGTTAGAGTGTTTTATGCATGGTGCAATGTGCATGTCATATTCTGGTAGATGTTTAATTTCTAACTTTATGGCAGATAGAAGTGCTAATAAAGGTAAGTGTGCGCATTGTTGTAGATGGCATTATAAATTCCATGTTAAGATGAAAGATGGTAGCGTAAAAGAGCTAGTTATTAATGATGAGAATAAAGACAATTTTGAGTATTTAATAGAAGAAGATTTTAGACCTGGTGAATATTACGAAGTAATTGAAGATGATCATGGTAGCTATTTATTAAACTCAAAAGATATGTGTATGATGCCAAGATTAAATGACTTGCTTAGAATTGGTATGGACTCGCTTAAAGTTGAAGGTCGTAATAAGACAGAATATTATGCAGGTGTTGTAGCTAGGGTTTATAGAAAGGCTATTGATGACTATTATGCAAATCCTGAAGAGTGGGATTATAACAAATATATGTCGGAGTTGATGACTTTGCAAAATAGAGGATATTGCTTAGGTTTCCATGATGGTAAATTAACTAATATCAGTCAAAATTATGAATATACAAGAACGCTTGGAGAGTGGTTGTTTGCTGGTTCTATTGTTGAATGGGATGGCGATGATGCTATCTTTGAATTAAGAAACTATATTGAAGCAGGTGATTTTATAGAGTTTTTAGTTCCAAATAGTCTAGATAACTTCCGTTTAGTAATGAATACTTTTGAAGATGCAGTAACTGGAGAAGTGACTACAAAAGTTTCTGCTGGTCAGGGTAAGAAAATTAGAATTAAGTCAGAAGTTTGGGGTAAAGATATTGCAGAAATTAAGGCTATTTTACCTCAGTATACTATTGCACGTAAACCACAAGCACTAAAAGGTGAAAACAAAGAAATGTATGAGCATAAACTAGAAGAATGGGGTATGCTTTGCAATAACAAGGCTTGATAAATACTTAAAAATATGATATAATTGTTTCAGATTTTGGATTTGATAGGAGTTTTGCTATGAAACCAGAAGTAGTTGCTATGACAGTAGCTGGAGCTTTAGGGGCAGGGGTTGAGACAGACGCTCAAACAATAGAGTGGGAGGATGCTGTTAAATTGTCTACATCAGAAGCGTTAAAAAAGCAAAGCTCAGATGCAGTTGAGCGTATGATGAGTATGCTTAATAAGTATACTGAACTTTCTGGTGAAGTTAAAGATTACCTGCGTAGAGATGCATTAAATATGGATCAAGTTAATGAATTTTTATCTAAAGATGGAATAACGCTTAATGTTAGTAAAGATGGTACTGGTTATCGCTTTGATGCTGCTGATGGTGAAGCTATGCAATTTTATTTTGGCGATGATTTATCTACATTTTCTTTTATGGATAAAGATGGAAGATTAGTTAGTAATGTACAAAAAAGAGCTTCAGGAGATTCTAGGGCGGTTTTAGTTGGTGATGATGCTATTTTAGATGTTGAAAAAAGTGATGGTAAAACGACTGCTCAACTAAATGATTATAAGGAAGGTATGGAGACATCTGTTCAAACAGAAAATGGTAAATATAATATGGATTTTTCTTATGGTGATGATTTTGAAATATCTGCTAGTACTAGAAAAGATAGGGTATCTTTTAGAGTTAGGTCTGAAGACACATTTGAAGGGGCTTTAAACATCAATTTAAAAAATAATAAAGTAAATGCAAATTATGAAGATTTTAATGATGATGTTTATGTTGAGGGTAAACTAGATTTAGAAAATCATAAAGTAAAAACTAAGGTTGTTGAAAATGCGAGCGTTTTAAATTCTGAAGAAGGTGATTTTGTTGTTAATACTTTTTCTGCTCAAAATACAGGGGATGGATATAACATTAGCGCAAAAACAGTAACGGGTGAAAGAGAAGCTAAAGGACGTAGAATTAGTGTAGATGAAGTGATTAAAACAGATGTTTCTGTATCTGGTAATGAGGCAGAAATTAAAACGAAAAATAAAGATTTTGTTATGAATGAACTTGCTAGAGCAAAGGAGATGTTAGCATTTGCAAAAAATGATTCAGCATCTGTGGAAACTGTAGATAATGTTAAAAAAGAAACTAAACCTACAACTAGAAATGTTGCTCAAGTGTCAACAGATAATATTTTGGAAGTACTGTCTGATAGACATAGTATGTAATACTTGTTTCTGTATATAAAGAAAATACTTTACAAATAAGAAAATGTGATGTATAAGGCGGTTCAGATTGTGAGAATCGCTGATTCTCCTATTGTTTCGTATACATGAAGGTGGTACGGAAATTGGTTTTATCCGCTTCGGGATCCGAAGCACAGAAAAAAGAAAGGTTTTGAATTATGAGACACGGTGACGCACATAGACGTTTTAATATGCCAAAAAGTCAAAGAAGAGCTTTGTTTGCTAACTTAACAAATGCTTTATTAACACACGAACAAATTACAATTACTTTGCCAAGAGCTAAAGAATTAAGAACTTTTGCTGAAAAAATGATTTCTTATGCAAAAAAAGGTGATTTAAATTCTCGTCGTTTGGCATTGTCTTTCTTGCGTGATAAAGAAGTTGTTTCTAAGCTTTTTTCTGTTTTGGCTGAACGTTATAAAGAACGTAACGGTGGTTACACACGCGTTTTGAAATCTGGTTTCAGATATGGTGACTGCGCTCCTATGGCTATCATTGAATTAGTTGATAGAGATGTTAACGCTAAAGGTGCAAAAGATATTGAACGCGTTAAAGCAGAAAAAGCTGCTTTGGAAGCTGCAAACGCTAACGAAGAAACAGCTGCTTAATCTTTGTTTATAAGATGAATTAATAAAACCGCTCTTTTAAAAGGGCGGTTTTATTTTTGTAACGGCGATATGTTTATTTAGTTTGCACGTCGTTTCTTAGAATGTTAATAGCAGAAGAAGCATCATTTTTTATCTCCTTTATAGTTTTTATACTTTCGTCTTTAACTTCTGTGGCAGCTTGTCCGATAGTTGTTTCGGAGTTTATTGAGCCTGTATATGCTGAACGTATTAAGACATAAACGGCTACTATTACTAAAAAGTAGATAAGATAGGTTATTATTTTACCCATATTACATCTCCTCATGGTAGGTTGTACGCCATAAGAGATAGTAAGATAATTTGTGATTTAAAGATTATATAATCTTTTTATTAAGAAGCACTTTTTCTTTTTTCTTGAATTAATGTATAAGCATTAAGAGCAGGTATTACGGCACAATCTATAAGGAATATATTTTCTTCATTAAGATGTGAAGAAAATAGGGGTCTTAATTTATCTATCATATCTACAGTTAAAGGTTTTTTGCCCTTTTCATAATTGATGCCGATAGCTTTGCCATTATGCTCTGCTGTAAAGCCATAAAGTTGTACAGGGTGATCATATTCATAAGTTTCGCTATATGTGAAAGCATTTGCAGTTTGATACTCTGTTTCATCTTCAAAAAAAGGAATTACATTGTAGATGTTTTCATCAAATTGAAGTAGTCCACCAATGCTTTGTTCTTTGAAGTGTCTGGAAGAGTTTACAACGATATAGTTGTTGCTTTCATTAGTAACGATAGCCACAAAATTATGTATAAGACTTGTTTCATCGTAAGCTGTTTCGTTTGGAGCTAAAATACGAAGATGATTTTTTTCTTGTGTTACAATATTATCATACAATGGGTGTCCAGGGAAAATAAATTCCACAGAGCTTTTTTGACGTTTCATCTCAATTGCAACTTGTTCTTTGGGATTGTTTGTTGTAGTTGCACCTTTGAATAATTTGAACCAATTTAATATCATATTCATTACTATCTCCTTTGTTTTTTAATATAACATAAAAAACATTATCAGTAAATACTTTTATTACTTTATATCAGAGAAACTTAGCAAATTCCTAATTTTTGGTTTTAAAATTAAAAAAATTATCAATGAATTGCGTAACCCTTCGATTTAATACGTTGAAATTAAAGGAATATGATTGTAGTCCTTGTAAATTTTTATGTTGGAATGAGGCATGGTCGGAAATTTTGATTAGAGTTAAGGTTAAGGGACCTCTTAACTTGAATGCAGAGATAAACTCTGGGTGTTTTTGTTCGTCTATTAGATAAATATTTAAAAGATTAGAATATCGATTGCGTAATAGATTGGATAGTATGTTTATAGTTTTGTTGCAATTTTCACAAGTGTTTGCAGAGTTATAAAATATTATAGCTTCTGAACGATTTTGATTTTTAGGATTTATGTATAGGTTTTCTATATTTATATTTGATGCTTGAGTGTTTGTGCATAGTATAAGTAACGTCCATAATGCAAATATGAAACGCATATGATATATCCTTTCTATATTGTTTGTATTATAATGGTAAACAGGAGTATTTTAACCACTCTAGCTCTTGTTTAGATAAATATTTTTTTAGTTTATTAAATACCTTTGAATGGTAAGTATCTACCCATTTTATTTCGTCCTCAGATAGAAGATATTTATTAATAAGCTTTTTATCAAGTGGGGCCAATGTTAAAACTTCAAATTCTAAATATTTAGGATTTTGGGTTTGCTTAACATAATATAGATTTTCAATGCGAATACCAAAGGCATTTTCTTTATAATATCCAGGTTCTATTGATGTTATCATTCCTGCTTTTAGTGGAGCGCTATTTTTTGCATTGATTGAGATGCGATGAGGACCTTCGTGCACATTAGAGAAATATCCAACACCATGCCCGGTTCCGTGAGTATAATTTAATCCTTGTTTAAATAAAGGTTGGCGAGCAATAAGATCTAGCTCGCATCCTTTTGTATCTTTAGGAAAGATAGCAGTAGCGAGTGCTATATGAGATTTTAGAACTATAGTATTTTTTTCTATCATATCGGCAGAGGGTTCTCCAATAGAAATTGTTCTTGTTACATCTGTTGTGCCATCTAAATATTGTCCGCCACTATCTAGTAGTAATACAGAATCTTTTTTGAGTGTTCTGTTAGTCTTTTCATCTGCACTGTAATGAACAATGGCAGAATTTGGACCGTAGCCTGCTATGGTTGCAAAACTTTCAGAATAAAAATTTAGCTCTTTTTGGCGGAAAGAATGTAATTTTTCAGCAACATCTATTTCTGTTTTGTGTTTGTAGTTTTTTGATAACCAAAACATAAATTTTGTTAGGGCAACTCCATCTTTTAGATGAGCATTTATGATTGATTTTATTTCGGTTGGTGTTTTTATTGCTTTTAGTTCATCAATACAATCATTAAAGTGGAGTAGGTTTGAAGTATATGATTGTAGTATTTCTGGTGTTGTTGTGAAATCGGCGCCAATAGTTTGGTATTTACTTAAGTAATTTTTTAGTTCAGCAAAAGGTAGAGCATTATTTAAGTCTATGTTTTCTGCAAATATCTTATATGCTCCTGTTTTTTCAACTAATACATATGCTCTTAAAATAGGGGTATAAGGTAGAGCATTTGAGCGTAGATTTAATAACCAAGAAGAATTTGAGGCAGATGTTATGAGATATGCATCAAGGTTGTGTTTTTTTATATGTTTAACAACGTATGATATTTTATCTTTAGAGGTTAAAGAGTTGAATTTTTTTTGGTGAGTTATTGTTTTTACTTTGTCTGTGCTCAATAGTGTTTCTGGAGTGTTGATTGGAATGAACTTTGCTGATTTGAGAATTTTTTGTAAGCCATTAAGCGTATTTATACTTATAACCCAAGGATTATAATTTATGCTTATTGGGTTTTTTGCAAAGTTTTTAACTAGCCATTTTTCAAAACTAAGTTCTGTTGTTTTTACAATTTCTATTTGGCGAAGATTTATTTGTTTTTTGGCTTGTATTTCATATCTTCCATCAACGAATAGATATGCTTTTGTTTGTGTAACGAGTAAGATTGCAGATGAACCAGTAAATCCTGTTAATTCTAAGATTTGATTTTCTGATGGTAAAATATCTTCACCAATAAACATATTACCTAATGTAAATAGGCGGGCATTAATCTTATCTTTTTTTAGATTTTTTTGGATTTCTTTAATGGTCATCATTGGTCTCCTTTTATTTTTGTAAAAGCATAGCGTGCCAATTATCTATTTGATATATTTTTACAAGCTTGAATCCTTTAGAGATATGGTGGTCTAAAATATCTTGCTTTTGATTTTCTATAAAACCAGAAATAAGGTAATAACCATCTTGTTTTAGGCAAGAGTATGCGTCTTCAGCCATCATCTTTAGTGGATTAGCAAGTATGTTTGCTAGTATTAAGTCAAATGGTGCGTTTTCTTTTATAATAGGATTTGTATAACCGTCGCTTAATACTGCAGTTATTGTTTTTTCTACATTGTTGGTAATTGAGTTATTTTGTGTTACATCAACTGATTCAGAATCGATATCTGCAGAAATTATTTTTGGAGTGTTGTTCCAAATTTTTGCAGAAGCGATTGAAAGAATACCAGAGCCTGTTCCCATATCTAAAATTTTATTAGGAGTTGGAATTAGTTCTTTTAATTCGCTGATTGAAGTAAGGCACATTTTAGTTGTTTGGTGTTCTGAGCCAAAAGCAGTGGCAGCGTATACTTGCACGGGGATTTTATTTGTTTGAGGACAAGTTGCTTCGTGTATTCCATAAATTAGAAATTCACCAATTTCAAAAGGTGGAAATTTTATAACATTTTCGGTTAGCCAGTTTTTACTTTCTAAAAGTTCTTCAGTGTATTTTGGTAGATTTAAATTTCTTGTAGCAATATCTTTTTTAAATTGTTGCGAATCGAAATTTAAGGATGCGTAGCAAACGTATTGTTCTAGTCCATCATCGGTATAATCAATAGCGACTACATCAAAAATTTCTTCTAAAAATTCTACCTCTATTTCATCTAGCTTAAGTATAGGTTCGAATTTAATTAATTTACAACTTTTACCAATGTTATGCATAGTTTCACCTTTTTTGTTTACAAGTTTTATTTATCGTTGCATAAATATAGTGAGGAAAACGTTAAAAAAGAGATTATATTATGAAAAAAATATTTATCAGTTTAGTAATGTTAGCGGTATCGTCTTGTTCTTATTTGAAAGGTGATTATACTTTGGGTAAGAGAAATACTTTTAATGATTTCTTTTATACATATAATATCCGCTATTATGATACAGATTCTTTTTCAAATGCCAATACAGAAACAGTTACAGTTAGTGACTATGATTTAGGTGCAGTTCGTCATGCTGTTCCAGGTGGTATTGTAGTTTATTCTAAGATTATTAGAAAAGAGATTTATTCAGATGAGTATGTTCGACCAACAAATAAGGGGGCTTTAGTTTCTTATACTGTTCCAGTCGAATTTTCAGATGAAAAGGTTTATCGTGCGTTAGGTGAGATCAAAATTGAAGATGTTATATACCGTTTGATAAAAGCGAATCGTGTAGGTGATATACTTCTAATTGGTCCTAATGGTGATATTTATCCTCGTGTAGGTAAAATTTATAATGATAGATTGGCCTTGCTTGAAACTCAATTTCTTTTAGAGCCAGAGAACGTTAAATTTATTAACGAAACGAAGAATCGTTTTGGGGATGAAGATACTGTTGCAGGTTTTGAAGTTAGATATATCGGTTTAGAAGATTATCAAATGGTATTTAGTTTGTTAACTGTTTCTCCAGATGCAGGTACAGAAGTTGAGCAGACTAAGACATTTAAATTTCCTATGTATGATAAGCAGGTTGTTATTGATGGTATAAAATTAGAAATTTTAGGAATTGATGACAGTGGTATTGAGTACAAAATTTTAGGAATATAATTTTCTTATAATTTACAGAAGAGCTACAGTAATGTGGCTCTTTTTTTATAACTAAAATTGAGGTTTAATTTTGGTTTAGTAGTGATATTTTCTTGGTGTGGAAAGGAGGGGAAAATGCGTTTTATCAAGCCAGAAAGCCTTAATGAGAATTCTATCATATTAGATGTTAGGGCTGATGAACAGTATAAACAAGGACGATTAGCGTTGCCTCATATTTTAATAAAAGCAGATGACGTTAATCCTGATAAATTTATGGCAGAATATAATCCTAAAGGAGATAAGGTGGTTAGTATATTGTGTACATCAGGAGGGGTAGCATCTGAGGTTGCAGAAAAATTTGAGCAAGCGGGATATGATAATATAGCTGTAGTTATTGGTGGTATTATTGAAGCGGAATATGAAGGTTTGGAAGTATTGAAAAATTAAAATAAAAAAAAGAGCAGGACTATTGTCCTACTCTTGGAGTGTTTGTTACTTGTTGAATGTTACTTCAATACATTCAGGGCAACAAACCTTAGAAAGTACTCTCATCTCAGCGTCTGTTACTTTGAACTCGCTGTTGGCCTTGAGTGCGCACATAGCTCTATCGAAGAGAAGTCTTGAGATTTTTTCATCTTTGAGACCTTTTCTGAGTTTTGCGCCGATGTCATCTACCCAATAGAGAGTTCCGTCAACGGCAATCTTTGAGTAGAGCATATTTGAGCCAGAGCTCTTGAGAAACATACTTCCATCGAGCTTCGCTACGAGGATTTCTGAGATACCGATGAAGATGGCTACATAGCCGTGGTACGTTTCATTGTTGCGAAGAGTTCTACTCTCATCATAGGTGAGACCTGCAATATTGAGAGCACCTTTGAACGTACTTACAGGGCACATCTTGATGCTCTGTCTGGCGATTAGTGCTTCGTGTTCAGAAATTTTCTGAACGTTGAATCCCTGTGCACATTCGATTTTTTTTGTGCTATTAGGGGAATAGCTTACTTTGAATTTTACCTTCATAAATAATAATGATTTTTTTGAATAATGTACATAAACTTATAAAAGAAGGTATTGTTTGTATCATTTTTTTTGCGTTTGTCAATATTTTGTTTTTAAAAAAGCTTGTTTTGTACGAAAAATTATATATGATATGCAAAAAAGGAGATATTTGTATGCCAAATTTTGAATTAGAAGATAGTTTTGAAGGTGTTGTAGCTGGTGTTGATGAGGCAGGACGTGGGCCATGGGTAGGTCCAGTTGTTGCTGGTTGTGTTGTTTTTGTTAATAGAAATGTTGATGTAAGACTTTTAGAAAATTTGAACGATTCAAAAAAAATATCTAAGAAAAAGCGTGAAATGCTATATGAATTGTTGCATATTGAGGCAGAAAAAGGAAATGTTTTGATAGGTATTGGTGAGGCCTCAGCTCAAGAAATTGATGAGATTAATATATTAAATGCATCTTTTTTAGCTATGAAAAGAGCTATTGAAAAGGCAGGTGTAAGGCCAGATATGGTTTTAATTGATGGAAATAGAGAACCAAAAGATTTTGGATGTAAGGTTAAAGCTGTAATTAAAGGTGATGCAACATCTTATTCTATATCTGGGGCTTCTATTTTAGCTAAAGTGTATAGAGATAAATTGCTTGATGAAATGGCTAAAAAATACCCTTATTACGGATTTGAAAAAAATGCAGGATATGGTACAAAAGCTCATATTGAAGGGCTTGAAAAATATGGTATTACTCCTGAACATAGAAAATCTTATGCTCCAATTAAGGCTTTTTTGAAATAACAAACCTAAATTATTGGTTTATTTGTTGATAAAAGATAGTTTTTGCTTATGAAACTATATAATAGCGTATATCTTTTAGCCAATGTTATTTTGTTTATAGAGGACTGTTATGTTTAAGAAAATGTTTTTATCTCCTTTTTTTACACCAGTGTTTTTTGTGGTGTTATGGGCAATGTTTGTTTGTAATGTTGTATTTATGAATGAAGGAAATGATGCTATTTTAGCTGTAACTAAAGAAGGCGGAATTATTGAAGATATTTCTCATGTGGGATATATTTTCTTAATCGCATTGTTATTATTGGTTTCTAATGATTATAGAGATAAAATTAGATCTTGGGGTATGTATTTATTTTTAGCTATTTGTGCTTTTTTAAGAGAAGAGGGAATTCATCACCACTTATCAAAAACAGATACTACTCCATTTAAGTCTCGCTTTTTCTTAAATCCTAATAATGCATTGAGTGAGAAAATTGTATTTGGTATTTTCTTGTTAGTGATTTTGTGTACAGTGATTTATTTAGCTCATAAATATGCAAAGCATTTAGTTAAATCATTTTTGAAGTTAGATACTATTTCTTGGTCTATTGCTGTTATGTGTACTATTGGTGTTGTATCTAAATATATTGATAGATTTCCTGCTAACTGGCGTAAAGCTCATGATGGGGTAAAATTATCTGAAGATATATATACAATGTTTCAATTGGTGGAAGAATCTATGGAGATGTTTTTACCATATATTGCATGTCTAATTCTGATACAATATCACTACTTACATGGTGAAAAGAAATAAATTTTGAAACGGGGCGAGAAAGCTCCGTTTTTTTTTGATTTTTTATAGAAAAGGTCTTGAAACTTTTTAAGTTTTATGATAAATCTGTGATTACTTTATAATAATAATTATGTTAAATTTAATTTACAATTATGGAAAAAACTAAGCTAAACCTAGCAGGTTACCAGATTGAGACTGCGTCGAATGAGAACGTGGAGATGAACGCTGAATATCAGCTTGTAAAAGGACACGAGATTAGTGTATCAGATGCAGAAGGTAACAAACTCTTTGAGAAGCTCAGAGGATTTATGTTCCTCAAGAAAGCGTTTCTCATCAGAGAAGAAGATGGTACTTGGTACCTTTGTCCCCTCAAGGGAGGCAAAAAGGCCATTAAGAAGGCCAATATCAAGATAGGTGAAGATAAGGCGCTGATGTTTGATGATAGAGGTAAGATGCATATTGCACAAACCTCTCCGTACTACAGCTCCTATGCATTCTAGTTTAGGATTGATTTCTATGACTAGATTGTGTGTGTAAAGAAGAAGCAGGCTTTTAGCCTGCTTCGATGTTTTTAAAGCTCTGGGATTGATGCTTTTGTTCGCTTTTCTTCTGGAACTGGTGCATCTTTGGTCTTGTCTATCATTTGACCGGCTAAAACCTCTTTGATTTCATCTCCAGTTAGAGTTTCATATTCTATAAGGGCTTCAGCAAGAGTTTCCCAATCTTTTTTATGTTTTTGAAGAATCTTTTTAGCTTCTTCGTATCCATCTGTTACTAGGCGTTTAATTTCTGTATCTACCAAGCGAGCTGTTTCTTCGCTCATATTTTGGTTTTGAGTTACAGAACGACCTAAGAATACCTCGTTGGAATTTTCTGAGTAACGAATCGGACCTAATAAGTCACTCATACCCCATTCTGTTACCATTGCACGAGCTAAGTTTGTGGCTGCATTTATATCTGATGAAGCACCAGATGTTACTGCATCATAACCAAATTTTAGTTCTTCGGCAACACGTCCACCCATCATAATTGTTAGACGAGAGAGCATTTGAGCGCGAGAGTAAGAGTATTTATCTTTTTCTGGTAATTGTTGTACCATACCTAAAGCTCTACCTCTTGGGATGATAGTTGCTTTATGAATTGGATCTGTATCTTTTACGTTTAGTGAGCAGATAGCATGTCCTGCTTCATGATATGCGGTTAAGCGTTTTTCTTTTTCATCCATTGCCATTGATTTACGTTCATTACCCATAAGAACTTTATCTTTGGCTGCATCAAAATCTTGTGAGCTTACTTTGAGTTTGTTCTTACGAGCGGCGAGAAGGGCAGCTTCATTAACAAGGTTAGCTAAATCGGCACCAGAAAAACCTGGAGTACCACGAGCTACAACACTTAAGTTTACATCTTTGCTTAAAGGAACTTTACGTGTGTGAACTTTAAGTATTTCTTCTCTACCTTTTACATCAGGATTTGTAACAGTTACCTGTCTATCAAATCTTCCTGGACGAAGAAGAGCGGGGTCTAATACATCTGGGCGGTTTGTTGCTGCAATTAGAATAATGTTTTCATTTGCTTCAAAACCATCCATTTCTACTAGTAATTGGTTTAGTGTTTGCTCACGTTCATCGTTACCACCTCCAAGGCCAGCACCACGATGACGACCTACAGCATCAATTTCATCGATGAATAATAAGCATGGGGCATTCTTTTTAGCTTGAGCGAACATGTCTCTTACGCGTGATGCACCAACGCCGACAAACATTTCAACAAAGTCTGAACCAGAAATTGAGAAGAATGGAACATTTGCTTCTCCGGCAACGGCTTTGGCAAGTAATGTTTTACCTGTTCCTGGAGGGCCAACTAATAAAACACCCTTTGGAATTTTACCGCCTAAACGTTGGAATTTGCCAGGGTCTTTTAAGAAATCTATAATTTCTTCTAGTTCTTGTTTGCTTTCATCTGCGCCAGCAACATCTTTGAATGTTACTTTTTTTGTATTTTCGATTAATTTTGCGCGAGATTTACCAAAACTCATAGCTTTGTTGTTGCCAGAATTTGCTTGACGCATAAAGAAAATCCAAACACCAACCAATAATAACATTGGGAACCATGAAATAACTATGCCCCAAAATGTATTTTCTGTAGTATCAATTGGTTTTGCTTCTATTTTGATATCTAACTTTCTTAAAGTTTCTACCATGCTTGGATCAAAAGGTGCATAAGTTTGGAATTTAGTATTGCTATTTTTATATGTACCAATGATATCATTCCCAATGATAGTAACAGAATCTATGCGGTCATTTTCTGCATTATTCATAAAATCTGAAAAAGCTACTTTTTCTACAGAGCTACTTCTTAAATCTGGTGAAATAGTATTTAAGAGAGTTGTAAGAAAAAGAAAGGCAATAAGCCATATGAGTATGTTTTTTCCTGCTTTCATTTTATTACATTTCCTAATAAAAATGGTTATTTGATTTATAAAAAAGTCTTCTTATATTTATATAGAGTTTTGATAGCTAAAACTCAATAGCTATTTTTGATTTTTGAGCATGTTTATAGACTTTAGTTGTGTCTTAATTTGAATACGCCGTCTTCGTAGCCTTGAATTGTCTTATCTTCATCAGCCATTTCAAGTCTTTTTTCTGCGATTGCAACATATTCTTTTTCACGTTCTATACCAACAAAGTGACGGCCAAGTTTTTTTGCGGTAACAGATGTTGTACCTGAGCCTAAGAATGGATCAAATACAACATCGCCTTCGTTACTAGAAGCTAGGATTAATTTTGCAATTAATTTTTCTGGCTTTTGTGTTGGGTGAGGAGTATTTTCTGCCATTGACCAGAATGGGATAGATATATCTGTCCATAGATTAGATGGGGCAGTTAGTCGGAATTTTTTTCCATCATCTTCTTCGTCTTCTTGCCAATCTTTGGGTATACCATTATCATCTTTATATGGGGCAAGAACTGGTCTTTTTAATTTTACGGCATCTAGGTTAAATGTATATTCAGGTGATTTGGTAAAAAACCAAATATCTTCAATACAGTTTTTCCAATTGTTACCAGCACTTCTTCCTTTTTCTCTTTCCCAAGTGATACGGTTTTTTAATAAGAAATATTTGCCTGCAATTTCAGGAATGGCAATAGAAGTATTCCAGTCTGAGCAGATATATAAAGTTCCATTAGGTTTTAATGAAATAAATACTTCAGCAAGCCATTTATCCATCCAACGTTTATAATCGTTCCAATCCATAGATTTAAATTCTTTGGTGCCGAATTTTTTGGTAAGATTGTATGGAGGATCAACTACAACTAAATCAGCAAAGTTTGCTGGCAAGAATTTTAGAGCATCAAAAGTATCTTGATATATAGTTTTATCTAAAATATCTTTTATTCCAGTTTTTTTAGATAGTGTTATAGCACGAGAAGAGTATTCGGAAATTTCCGCCTCAGAGAGCATAATGGTTTTATTGCGTGGGGCGGGATTTTTACTCATTGTTCTTCACCAAATTTATTATTGATTAACTCGGATAATAAAGTTATTGCTTTTTGTGCATCAGTACCAGAGGCAGAAACTTTAATGCTAGTACCTTTGCTTGCTGCTAACATCATTAATCCCATGATGGAGTTGCCATCTACAATTTGTCCTAAACGTTCTACCTCGATATTGGCGTTTAATCCGTCAATTGTTTTTACAAAGTTAGCGGCAGCTCTTGCGTGTAACCCACGTTCATTAATGATATTTAGTTCTTTTGTTATTTTATCTGTCATCTTATTTTCCTAATAGTTCTGAAGCAATGGTTATATATTTGATACCAGCCTCCTTGGCGCCAATTACTGAATCTTTTAAGTTTTTCTCTTTTCTTAAATTGCTAAGTTTTACTAGCATTGGCAAGTTAACTCCAGCAATTACTTCAATGTTTGCTTTATCCATGATTGATATTGCTAAATTTGAAGGAGTACCACCAAACATATCAGTTAAAACAACAACGCCATCGCCAGTATCAACTTTGTTTACTTTGCTTAAGATATCATCTCTGCGATTGTTCATATCGTCATTTGGACCAATGCATGCTGTTTCTATTTGATCTTGATGACCAACAACGTGTTGCATAGCGCTAACAAATTCATCAGCTAAATTGCCATGTGTTACAATAACAATACCTATCATCTATTTGTCTCCACTTTTCCATACTTTAACAGCGCCAAAAACAGCTAAAATTTCAGCTTTGCTTTTAATTCTTTCAAGTTCATCAGCTCTTGTTTGACGACCTTTGAATGTAAATTCTTCAACTGTTTCTACGGGAACACCATAAGTTCTATCTACTGTTTCACCATCAAGTTCTACAATCATTACAAATTCAGATTCAGCTAAAACAGAACCTGTTTCGGCGGTAATTCCTTCTAATTTTACAGCAATTTTACTGTCACGTTTTAATAAGGCTGTATTTTTACCATCATATTCTAAGCGAGGGTTTGCTGGTTCGCCTTTTCTTGTATCAATAAAAATAGCTAATTCGCCAAATTTGTTTTCTATGATTTCAAAGAAATCTTGTTTTTCAATTAATGTGTAGTACTGATTTTCCATAATATCTGCCTTCTCTAGAAAATTCCCATCTTCTGTAGAGTAGCATAAAATTTTAAAAGTGTCAATTAAGTTCTTTTAATCTTTGTGGTTTTCGTTAGAAGTTTCTTTTTCATAGTCTTTGAAGCGATTTAGTTCTTTGGCGATTTCTGCAAGATTTTTTTTGTTTTTTCTCTTTTTTACTCCAGATTTTTCTAAGACTATTTTAGCTAATTTGTCTTTATCTGTTTCATCTGCTACAAAATCTGTATTTTCTTGAATATTTAAAGGTTTTGTTAGCTTTTTCTCAACAGTTTTTTTCTGAACTTCTTTAAGGGTAAGCTCTGGTTTGTCCGCTAATTGTAGGTCATTAGCATCTATTTCGGCTTTTAATCCGGCTTTTTGAGATGCAAGAGCATTATTCATTATAATGTTTAATTTAGAAGTTAATTCTTGTTGTTTGCTAATTTTGAGAAGCTCTGTTTCTTTTTTTTCATGTTGTTCTTGATTTTGGATGAGATTGATATGGTATAAAGGAGTGTTTATTAAATCCTCTTCTTCATCATAATCATCGTCTTCATAGATTTCTTTTATTTTTTTCTTTAAGCGTAACAAGGGTTTGCCTGTAGCACGAGGTGGACGAGATTTTTTTTGAGGCTCGTCTTTTTCTTTGCGTCGAGTAAGTAGTCTATCAGAATCGGAAGCAGACTTCTTTTTCCAATCTACAATGTTGCTCTTATTTGGTGCTTTTTTTTCTGTCATAATTTAACCCTTTGTTTTTGTTATTATGATAAATAATTTTTAATAGGCAAGTGTTTTTATTCTTTATGATATGTAATCATTAAAGAGGTGTCTGCCAATATAAGAGGTGTTACTTTAAATTTTTGTTTATTTTTTAATTTTAGGGTAAATGTAGTGCAAGATGTTATATGTTTTAGCATATCTTCTCTAAAATCATTCCAATTTTCTACTTCTGGTAATAATGTTTTTTGCATATCAAGAATGTCTCTTAGGTAAGGTTGATTATCTAGAGAGCTTGTTTTTAGTTGCCACTGATTTAGAAAAGCATTGTTGTAAGTTTTTAGTTTCATATTAGGTGAAAAGATTATAATAGAATCGAAAATATTATTTAGGATACTTTGTTGGATTGAAGCTAAGTCATTTAATTTACGAGTAGTTGCTAAGCGTTCTGTTATATCTTCATAAACGATAATTGTTCCATCTGGGTGAGGTGCTCTAATACGGCGGAATGTTCGTCCATCTGGGATATATAATAAGTCTTCTTTTTGCTCGGTTATAGCATCAAATGCTTTGTTTTCTTCTTCTTTGTATGCTTTGAAGTCAGAAACCTCTGGTAGAGATTTTTGTTCTCTAATTTTATCTAAAAATAGATTATAATGAGGGGTGTTTTCTATAAAGTTTTCTGGCAAATTCCACATTTTTAGGAATGCGGTGTTTCCAAAGGTGAAATTGTGTTTTGTATTAATAATGCAAAAGGCAGTATCTAATGAGCTTAAAATATCTAAATGAGAATCGAGGTGCACTTGATAATTTCTTTTTGCTTCATCAAAACTGGTTATATCAATTAAAGAACCAATGGTGTGGGAAGTTTTGAGAGTAGAATCGTAATAAGGTGTTTCTGTTATCTCATATTTTTTTAATTCACCATTGTTTAAGATGTTTATTTGTTTCTTTTGCTGGTTGTTAGACTGTTTGGCATTTTTTGCTAATTCAAGAAGGTTAGTTGTGTTACCTAAATCGTGTAGAATGATGTTATCTTTATTGATATCTTTGAATTCTTTTAATCCTAATAATTCTAGGTATTTGCGATTTAGTATAGATATATCCAGATTGTTGTCTCTTAACCAAACGGGGCAAGGAAGATTATCTATTAATATTCTAAAGTCTTCTAGTTGTTGACGGCAAAGGGCTGCTTCATTTGTTACATTGTTTATATATGTTGTAACTGTTGTTATATCTTGAAACCATAAACAATCACTACAAACTTCCGAATCGGAAGAATTGATGCGAACACCGTTTATTGTAAAGATTTTATCGTTTTTACTTTGGGCGATTAACTCAAAACTTAGTCCTGTATTTTTTAAGCGGTTAAATGAAGTAGATATTTGGTCTGCATCTTCTTTATTAAATACGGATGTTATTTCAGTTAGGGTGCTGTTTTCTCCATTTTTAAGATTAAGCATGGTTGCAAGTCGACGAGAGCAGTATTGATATTCTTTGTTTTTGTAACTAGAAATAGTTAAATATCCATCTTTTGAAGCGTAGAGCATTTCTTCATAGTATCTATTTGCAAGGTTTTGCTTGGCAAGACTTGTTTTTAATGTGCGATTTTTGTATGTTATCCAAATAGCAATAGCTGGAAAAACAAGACTTATAGATAGCCATACATATAAAAAAGATGTAACTGTTTCAATGCTCATTGTAAAACTTTCAAAAACAAAAAATAAGGGGTTGTTTGTTTATTTATTTTGTTATATAGCATTTTGTAAGGCATTTGTCTGTTTATAGCAAACTAAAAATTGAAAGAGTGAACAAGCATGTATACTTTAGTTTTTGATACAACCGGAAATGGAGTGGCGTGTGCCATATATAAAGATAAAGAAATAAAGCAAAAAATTGAGAAAAGCATGGAGTTTGGGCAAGCTGAGGAACTAGCTGTAGGCGTGGATAAAATGTTAAAAGATGAAGGTATTTGTTTTCAGGATATAAATCTTTTGGGTGTTTGTATCGGCCCTGGTTCTTTTACTGGTGTTAGAGCAAGTCTTGCTTTTGCTAGAGGTTTAGCGATTGGAAAAGAAGATTTGTTGATTACAGGTGTTTCTGGTTTTGAAGTATATGCTCGTATGTTGAAAGAAGATAACAGAGCATTATATAATGCGGTGGTAATTGAAACTAAAAGAGAAGATTTTTATTTTCAGTTATTTGATGAAAAATTAAATAAATTAACTCCTCCTTTAGCTTTAACTAGAGATGAAATTGCGCAAAAACTAAAGAAACATCAAGTAAGTTTTATTGGAGATGGAGTAGAAAGGTTGTTATCTCAGTCTATGGGATTACAAATTAAACATGTGGAATTTGTGGAAATGATGGAAGTTAAATCTCTTTTTGAAGCGGTTTTTGCAAAATATTTAGAGAAAACCCTTGATTTTCCTAAACCACTGTATATAAGAGAAGCTCAGACCTGTGTAAAATAAGAAAAAAATTATAGCTATGTTGTAATTTTGATGTTATGCAGTTTTGTGAATATTAGTTTTATTTTCGTGAAAGAGGTATATTGTGACTAGATCTGAATTAATTGAAAATATTGCAAAAAAGAATCCTAATCTTTTGATTAGTGAAATTGAAAAAATTGTTACAGTTATTTTGACAAGCATGACAAATGCTTTGGCGAAAGGTGATCGCGTTGAATTCCGTGGCTTTGGTGTATTCTCAATCCACAAGCGTTCTCCTAGAGTTGCTCAAAACCCAAGAACAGGCGATAAAGTAAAAATTGGTGATCGCAATATTGTTCACTTTAAAGTAGGCAAAGAATTGCACGAGAAATTAAACGAAAATTAATGTAATTTTTAGGAGACGGATATGTGGCTTTTGAAAGTTTTGGTTTCGCTTCCATTATTGGTATTTTTGGTATTGTTTTTAATCCAAAATAATGAGTTGGTGGATTTGTGGCCTATTCCGGATTTGAAAATTGCAGTTGGTGCTGTTTATTTTGTGTTGTTGTGTATTGGCTATTTGTTTGGTCGTTTTGACGCGTGGAGAGCATATTCACCTATGCGTGCAAAACTTAAAAAACAGAAAAAAGAAAATAAAGTTCTATTTAAAGAGCATGAAAAGCTAAACCAACAACACGAAAAGCTTAATCAGCAATTTAATTCTTTGCAAGAAGCTGAAAAAAAAGATAAAGTAAATGGTTTCTCACTAAATAAAAAAATAAAGGGGTGGTTTTCTAAACCATCTATTGATGAGTAATAAATAAGCGAGGTACTAAAATGAATTGGCTTACTGATATTGTCAGACCAAAAATTAAAAAGACTACTCCAAAAGAAATTGCAGATGATTTGTGGGTTAAGTGTCCTGAATGTGGTCAAATGCTTTTTTCTAAAGAGTTGAAGCAATCTTTGTATGTTTGTACAAAGTGTGGTCATCATTTGAGACTTTATGTAGATAAGCGCTTAAAACAATTGTTTGATAATGGTATTTATAGAGAAATGTCATTACCAAGCGTTAAAGAAGATCCTTTGAAGTTTAAAGATACTCAACGTTATGTAGATAGACTTCGTATTTATCGCAAAAAAACTGGTAATAATGACGCGATTAAAGTTGGTACTGGTAAAGTTGCGGGAATCGATACTGTTGTTGCAGCTATGGACTTTTCTTTTATGGGTGGTTCTATGGGTACAGCAGTTGGTGAAGGAATTGTTGCTGCTGCTCAATATGCTTACGATAATGATTGTCCTTTGATTATAGCTAGTGCTTCTGGTGGTGCTAGAATGCAAGAAGGTATGTTATCTTTGATGCAAATGGCTCGTACAACAGCTGCTATAAATAGATTAAAAGAAAAAGGTTTGCCTTATATTTCTATCTTTACAGATCCAACAACTGGTGGTGTATCTGCTTCTTTTGCTATGATTGGTGATATTCATATTGCAGAACGTGGTGCCTTAATCGGTTTTGCTGGTAAGCGTGTTATTGAGCAAACAATTCGTGAGAAATTACCAGAAGGTTTCCAAACTGCTGAATATCTAAAAGAGCATGGTATGGTTGATATTGTTGTTGAACGTAAAGACCTAAAAGAAACTGTTGATAGAGTTTTAAGCTTGTTAATGGCAAATTTTAAAGTTGCATAGATAAGTTTTTAGAGGGGAAACGGAGCTTTATGCTCCGTTTTTTTATGTCTTATCCTATTGTATATATACCATATTTTTAAATAGTTCATATTTTTTTGAAAAAAGTTCTTGCAAAATAAAAAATATTATACATACTAGTAGGTATAATAATTAATTATAGGAGGCAAATATGAAAAAACTTATTTATACTTTAGTAGCAATGTTAGCGTTTAGTGAAGTTGCCAAAGCCGAATCGATAGTTGTTATAGATTCTGATGGTCGTGTTACTAAACAGATTTTTACTACACCAACAACTTATACAACAACTACTGCTTCAACAACATATCCAAATGTAACAGTTGTTCGCGAATCGCCAACAATTAGCAATAGCTACTATTATGACAGAGATACAACAATGTCAGCATTGGCTGCAGGTGTAACAACGGCTGTTATTGGTGGACTTATTTTTGATGGTTTTCATCATCATAAACACAAACATCATCGTGTAGCTCCTCGTCCTCATCATGGCGGACGTCCTCATGGTGGTAGACCTAATGTTGGAAAACCTCATGGAGGCAAACCTAAAGCTCCTGGTCATAGAAGATAGTTTAATATCTTCGTGAAAAAAGGCAATTTTTTCTCCCTGAAATTGCCTTTTTTTGTGTAAATTGACAGCAAAGCTTGACTTAATGACTTTTAATTCCTAAATCTATCATAGTTAGTTTTTTTAATAGAGGTTGTTATGAACGCAGAAAATAAAAAATTAGAAGATGAAATTATTGATGTAGAAGAAGTTGTTGAAGAAGAAATAATGGAAAAAGAGGCAGAAGAAGAAGCTGTTGCTGAAGATGAAAATTCTAAACTTCAAAATGATTATAATAAATTAAAAGATGATTATATCCGTTTGTATGCAGAAATGGATAATATGAAAAAACGCGTTCAGCAAGAAACAGAAAAAACTATTAAATTTGCAATATCTTCTTTTGCAAAAGAGCTCTTAGGTGTGGCAGATAATTTAGAAAGAGCAATTTCTGCTATGGAAAGCAATAAGGAATCTTGTGAAGATTTGTTAAAAGGTGTTGAGCTTACACAAAATGAATTAACTAAAGCTTTTGAAAAGTTTGGTATTAAACGTTTTAATCATATGGGGCAAAAGTTTGACCCTAATTTTGAACGTGTAGTTCAAGAAATTGAAGATAAGAGTAAAGAACCAGGAACTATTATAGCAGAGCTTCAGGCAGGGTATACTATACATGACAGAATACTTCGTGAAGCAATGGTTATAGTTTCTAAATAGCTAAATTTTAGCATTGAGTTAGCAAATGGAAGCCACTCGTCGGTCTGGTCATGTACTTCTTTGTACACTCCCCTCCCTAGGTGGACA